>JBJXGA010000144.1:0-3592 GCA_046152955.1 Planctomycetales bacterium
CACCTCACCACTCCTTATCTCCAGCCCCACACACCCGTTGAAGCAGGTGCGCCAGGCGCCAAAAGGCCGCGATGCGGAATTCCTGGGGCCGGACGGGAAAATTCGCAATCGCTCCGGCGATCTGGTACGATGCGACTGTGCCGTCGCCAAGATCATTGCGCCGGCCCTGCCGCTGGTCTCAGGCGAGGTGTGCCATGTGGATCATTGTCTCGCTCATGCTGTCGGGGATCGCCGTCGTCGGCTATCAGTTCCGCGCGATGATCTTGCTGTTGATCGGGCTGGCGGTGACAGGCGCCGCGCTTTGTGGCGGAGCCGGCATCAAGCTGTTTCCGTTCCTGATCCTGTTGTCGATCGCGACGGCAGTTTGCCGGGCGCGCCGCGTCGGTTATCGTGGGTACATCGTCTGTTGCCTGGGGCTCAATCTGGGGGCGTTCGCCTGGGCCATGCTGTTGTTCGTGCCCCAATACCGTGAGCGCCAGGAACTGCTGGAAGAAAATCCGATTGTCGATGTTGAAGAGCGACTGGCGTACGAACATCGGATTGTCCCCACGCAGGAAGCGACATCGGGTGCTCCCACCAGTCGATCACAGCCCGAAGAACTCCTTGCGTCCCGGTCGCTTTACTCGATCAAAGATTCTGAGGACGCAAGTTTTGAGAACCGGCGATACTGGGGGAGATTTCGCGAGCGCGCCTTGCCCTCATTGTTGCGTGCGCACCGGGGATTTGTCTCTGATTTCATCCAGGAGGATGGGTTTGGCGTCGTTCGAACCCGGCGGTTGCCGGCGCGGCGGGAATACATCGATTTGTCCGAGCCTCCGGAACTGGAACTGCCAGCGCTGACTCCGTCAACGCCCGACGAAAGTCCCTCTGAATCTGTGCTGGCTGCCCTGGGCCAGGATGCTGCCCAGGTTCCAACTGCTCCGCCACCTCCCCCACTGAAGAAACTCACCACCGACCATCTCCGCAACTTGCTGGACTTCGTCAATCCCGATGGGTTTGGGTACGTCATCAATCGCCAGAAAGTCATAGGGTTTCAATCTCACGGTTTTCGGAAGATCCCCACCGTCCCGGCGGCGAATACCGACACGGCGCGATGGGAAATCGAACGCTTCGAGCTGGTGAGCCTGCTCAAGCACGACCCTCCCGCGGCATACGTTTCGCGGCATGTACCCCGGATGGAAGAGCTGCGCGACGCCCCGACTCGTCCGCTTGACCCTTTCGAATTGGATGGGTTAAGTCGACTCCGAGAGGGGGAGGAATTGGTCGTCTCGCAGGGGACTGACGAGCTGAGGATGCTCGGCGCCCTCCGCGCCTTTTCTGAGTGTTTGCGATGCCATCAGGTCAAAGCCGACGAGTTGCTCGGAGCATTTTCCTACCGCCTGCGTCCGGCCGGAGCGCGGCGGGGGACGGCCAATCCCATTCCCGCAGGTTGAATTGTCGCCGCACAGTCCAGTCCGAACGAGAGTGTCGCTCGAATTGATCGTCCATCCAACAATCGCCTCACAATCGCATCATGATGCCGCGTCTTGACTCTGAAAAGAACTTAACCTCCCCAAAAGATCCTTTGAAAATCCTCCCGGCGCTGATCGGGATGATTCTGCTGCTACCAGTGGTCACGGGGGGAGTCCGCGACTGTCGGGGCGCTGAGACTCCTGTCGAAAAGGAACAGAGGGGGGTCTCCGCTGCCGATCCATCCGGTGTCGACTTCCAGGGGGATCCGCTTCCGCCGGGGGCTCGCATGCGGCTGGGAACGACTCGGTTTCATCCTCCTCAAAGCGTTCGCGACTTGGCGGTCGCTCCGGATGGTCAGACGGTGGTGACGCTGAGTGAGCAACTCATTGCCTGGGATGCGCAGACGGGGCGGGAACGATGGCGGGCAAGTGCCGCGGAGGTGGGGATCACGATGACGGGAGCGGGATATGGTTCGCGGGGACTGGCGTTTGCGGCGGATGGCACGAAGGTCTACACTCCGGGCCCCTCCAACAAGATCCTCGCCTGGGATCCCCAAACCGGCCAGCACGAGGTGGTTCAATTGCCGTCTAAACTGTTTACTTTTGGCGCGAGGCAAGGGGCTGCCGCGATCGATGTTTCCCCGGACGGCCAGCGACTTGCCCTGGGGAGTACGACGGGAGTCGTCGTCTGCGATCTCAAAGGGAAGCGACAGTTCTCCGTGAAGAATTCCCCTCCGGCACAGCCTGCTCGGGACAACAACGACCGGTTGGGGTTCTTTGGGGACTACAGCTTTTGCCGATTTGCTCCCGACGGCCGCTCTCTGGCAGTGGTCACGAGCGGTCGGCCCGACGTGATCCAGTTGGTGGAAGCACAATCGGGAGAGCTCCAGGGGCGGATCGAACTGGGAGCCAAAATGGTCCGGCTGGCCTTCACTCCCGACGGGAAACGGCTGGCGGTCACGGAGCGGGACAGTGCGGTAAGAATGTATGAACGCGAAACGACACAGCGCGTTTGGGAACAAAAGCTCGAGCTCAACAATCCATTCGAAAACTACACCTCGGGCATCACGTGCAGTCCGGACGGCAAGTTGGTCGCCGTGGGGGCCACGGACAATCGGCTGCACCTGCTGGACGCAGAGACTGGGGCTGTTGCCGGGACGCTGGAAGGGCATTTCTGGTATCCCTGGGCGCTGGAGTTTTCGCCCGACAGCCGGATGCTTTACTCGGCCGGTTGGGATTGCCTGTTACGCCGCTGGGACGTAGCGGCTCGTCGCCAGTTGGATCCTCCGGAAGGCATCCATGCCAGCGAGGTCGTTGCCGCTTCCCCCGATGGCCGGACGCTGGCGTACCAGGATGATCGGGGGACGGTTCGGCTCGTCGACGCAACCAGCGGTCAGGAGCGGCGGCAGCTTGCCTCGCGGATCGCGCGCTTTTCGCAACTTTTATTTTCTCCCGATGGGAAGCGGCTGGCCGGTGGCGGCGCCGGCGCGGGAGAGGTTCGCGTGCAACTTTGGAACCTCCCCGGCGGCGAGGAAGTCCATCACTGGAGCTGGCCGTTGGGACGCGATCCGCACTCCAAGGTCGAGGCGCTCTCCTTCACCTCCGACGGCGCGCGGCTGGCTGCCGCCGTCTTTCGACAGAACGCCGCCTATGTGTGGGACACGCACAGCGGCGAACAACTGGCCGAATTGTCGCATCCGTCGATCTACGGGCTGGCCCACAGTTCGGATGGCCAGACGCTGGCCACTGTCGGTTGGGATTCGATCCTCCGACTTTGGGAGGTCGGCGGATACACTGTGAGCCGCGAGCTGAATCTGAAAGAGAACAACAATCAGGCGGGGGATTTGCGGATGTACGCCGTGGCGTATGCTCCCGAAGGGGGGTTGCTCGCCACGGCGCATCTGGATGGAACGGTCCGCGTCTGGCAGGCTGACGATCTTCAGTTGCGCGCCACGTTCCAGGTGCCGGGTCGGTTCGTGTACGGCGCGCTCCGGTTCTCCCCCGATGGACTGTGGCTGGCGACCGGCGCCGCCGGTGGCCAGGTGGAACTGTGGGATCCCCTGTCGGGCCAGGTCGTTTGGCAACCGGGAAAGCATGCGCATTACGTCTATACGGTCGATTTTGGTCGCGACAGCCGCACC
>JBJXGA010000146.1:0-18019 GCA_046152955.1 Planctomycetales bacterium
GGGTCACCGACGCGGAACTTGAGCGCCTCTGCATCTCGCGCGCAAAATTCCACGGCGAATGGAACTACTCGATCAAACCACGAAAATAAAAAAGTTGTCAAAGTTATTTTTTCGCTCTGCCTAAGCACGGTAACCAGTCGTTGTCCCCGCTCCCCAAGACCGCGCGGACCTGCTTTCCGAAAGCCTCGCCCGGCGGAGAGAAGTCCCAGGCGCCCAAGCCACGCGTGAAGCTGACCCGCATCACCCGAGTCCATTTGGTGTGTCCAAATCCTGAGCTGCTGGACAAACTGCACCTCCTGCTTCTGGAAAGCGAGTGTCCCGCCGAAATTGACCGCCCGAACCTGACATTGGCCTACGCCAAACAGTACGAGACCAACGCGGCCAACGCCCTCCGGCGCTTGAAGATCGAGTATCGGGTTGAAATGGACGACGTTTCTTTGTGAAGGAAATCTCTCAAACGTACCGAGGCGCGTTTCCCCGGTCCGTTGCTCCTCCCCCTCTGCGACGGGGGAGTGGTGGGCCTGGTGTGCAGGGTGCCGAAGTCACTGCGGGTGGCGGGGCCCGAGCGGCGAACAAGAAGCAGCGTCGCATGCAAGGCAAGTATCAGATGAAAACGCTGGTTCGCCAACACGCTTGCCAGCGATGGCCCCGTTCGCGCGCACGACTTGCGGGTGAGGAGCTATGGCGCCACTCGCCGCGAATTGCTGACGCCTTTTTGATCGCTCCGTTCAAACGGTCCTGCACGATGCGTGTTTGCGAGACAATCACTTCGCGTTCCTGTTCGTTCCCCCCCAAACCATTGCTCGCCTTGCCGCCAGCCACTTGACTTCAGGAGCGGGGCCATCATGACACACAGCTCAGCGATCTTGCGAATCCCATCGCGGATGAGCGAACTTTCTGTCGGCCAGTGAATGTTGGGCTCCACAACGAACGCATCGGCACGTGTCGTCTTTGCCGGTTTAGGATTCAACCGATGGCCTTCGGCAACGATGGTGTGGCTGATCTTCTCGATCGTCGCGGGCGCTGGCAGCGTCCCCCACGGGCTCAGTCCAGATCTTGCGGCTCCAGGTGGGCGACGTAGGGCAGATGCCGGTAATCTTCCTGGTGGTCCAATCCATAGCCGACGACGAACAGGTCGGGAATGAGAAAACCGTGGTAGTCCGGCTCGATTGGCACGAGCTGGCGATCGCGTTTCCACAGCAGGACGGCGGTTCTTAGCGACCGAGGTTGATGCTGCTGGAGTCGCTCCACGAGGGCGGCCAGGGTCTGTCCCGTGTCCAGGATGTCATCCAAGAGCAGCACGTCCCGGCCGGTCAGGTCGGAAAGATGGCTGTCGTCGATTTGCAGTTCGCCCGGCGTTGTCGCGGCGCCGCGGTAGCTGCTCGCGCGGACCAAGCGCCATTGGAGGGGACCGTCGAGGCGGCGGACCAGATCGGCCAGAAACATCAGGCTCCCCATCAGAGTGCCCACGACGGTCAGCGGTCGGCCTCGGTAATCGGCATTGATGTCGCTGGCGAGCGCGGCAATCCGTGTCTGTATCTGAGTTTCCGAAAGCAGTTGTTTCATGTGTCACGCCAATGATCCCACGTGGAGAATCAACGCCCTAAACGCGGGCGCAGTCAACTTTCTATTCTGCAACTGCCTGTACGGACAAGTCCGTCCTGCAGAAACAACCGAGCAACTTGCCATATCGGCGTGCTCCCGACATGATGAAATGGCCTGCCGAGGGAGCTTCGCGATGCCGTGGCATTGCCTCGCATCCCCGGCGAACACTTCTGAGAACTTTTCTCGATGGTCACCCCGCATCCGCGGAGTGGGATCGCCAGGAGTGCCGACGCGGGCTTGGAACCGGAAAGGACCGACTCATGCTTTCACGACTGGTGGCGCTGTGGATCATCGGCATTGCGGCGGTCGCGCAGGGGGAGGAATTGTCGCGGATCCGATTGACGCCGGACCGGCGTGGCTTTGAATACGAGATTTCGGGAAAGCCCTTCACGCCGATCGGGTTCAATTACGATCACGATGAAGAGGGACGGCTGATCGAGGACTACTGGGACAAGGAATGGGAGAAGATCGAACAGGATTTTGCCGAGATGCGGGCGCTGGGGGCGAATGTCGTCCGAGTGCATCTGCAAACTCCCCGCTTTCTCACGGGTCCCAAACAGCCCCACCCGCCGGCGCTGGAGCGGCTGAAAAAGCTATTGGATCTGGCCGAAGCGGAGCGGTTGTACTTGGACCTCACCGGGCTGGGGTGCTATCACAAACAGGATGTCCCGGCGTGGTATGACGACCTTTCGGAAGCCGAGCGGTGGGAGGCTCAGGGGACGTTTTGGGAGGCTGTTGCGCGGACCTGCGCCGAAAGCCCGGCGGTCTTTTGCTACGACCTGATGAACGAGCCGGTGGTTCCGGGAGGGAAGCGCTCGGCGGGGGACTGGTTGGGTCCGCCGTTTGGGGGGAAGCACTTTGTCCAGTTCATCACGCTGTCCCAGGAGGGACGCCCGCGGCCGGAAATCGCCAAAGCGTGGATCGACACGCTGGTCGAACGGGTGCGGCGCGTCGATTCCCGCCATTTGATCACGGTCGGGCTGGTGGATTGGAGTCTTGATCGTCCGGGGCTGACCTCGGGATTCGTTCCGGCACAGGTGAGCGACAAGTTGGACTTTCTGTGCGTCCACCTGTACCCCAAGGCCGGGGAGCTGGATCAGGCGCTGGAAGTCCTGGAGGGGTTTGCCCGCGTGGGAAAACCGGTGGTGATCGAAGAGACGTTCCTGTTGCAATGCACGTTGAAGGAATTCGAACAGTTCATCGACCGGTCAACGCCCCGAGCCGCCGGGATCATCGGGTTTTACTGGGGCAAGCCCCGATCCGAGTACCAAAAGGGGACGACGATTGGCGACGCGCTGATGGATCAATGGCTGGGGTGGTTCGAAGGATATGCCAAAAAGCGGCTGGAAATTCGCCCCTGACGCATGGAGCAGGCCGCTCCGAGTGATTACAATCGTTCTTCCCGAGACGTTCGGTTCAGGACGCTCGGCCCGCTCACCTCTCCCTGTCAGATAGCGCCATGCCACAAACTGCCGCGTCCTCCTATCGTTTGTTTCCTTCCTGGACGCTGTGCGGGCTGAGCCTGGCGCTGTTGCTTCCGGCCTCCTCCGTGTCGGCAAAAGAACCGGCGAAACCGGAGATTCCCGTAGCGCTGGCCAACTATGTCGCCCGCGAGGAACCGGCGTTTCGCTGGGAGCTCCGCAGCACGGAACGACTCGAGGCGGGAACGATCTACACGCTGTTCCTCGTCTCGCAGGAGTGGCAGGGGATCGTCTGGGAACACGATCTGCAGGTGTTTCAACCGGCTGGAGTTGCACCGCGGGACACGATGCTGCTCTGGAATCAGGGGGGGAACGCCAACGAGAAGAACGCCGCGTTCGGGATGGACATCGCCCGCCGGGTGCAGTCTCCCGTGGCGTTCCTGTACGGGATTCCCAAGCAGCCGCTCTATGACGGAAAAAAAGAAGACACGTTGATCGCGGAGACGTTTGTACGTTACCTGGAAACGGGGGACGACAAATGGCCGCTGCTGTTTCCGATGGTCAAGAGTCTCGTGAAGGCGATGGACGCGCTGCAATCATTTTCCAAAGACCAGTGGCAAACGCCAGTGGCCGGATTCGTCGTCAGCGGGGCGTCGAAGCGGGGATGGACCACTTGGCTGACGGCCGCCGCCGATCCGCGGGTCAAGGCGATCGCTCCGATGGTCATCGATACGCTCAATATGCGCGACCAGGGCCCGTATCAGCTCAAGTCGTTCGGCAAATACAGCGAGCAGATCAACGACTACACCCAGCGCGGTCTGGTGCCGATGCCCGACACCCCCGAAGCGAAGCGGCTGTGGAGCATGGTCGATCCCTGGATTTACCGGGAGCGGCTGACGATTCCCAAAATGATCATCAACGGAGCCAACGACCCGTATTGGACGACCGACGCGCTGAATTTGTACTGGAACGACCTGCCGGGAAATAAATGGGTGCTGTATGTCCCCAATGCGGGGCACAACCTGGAACAGCACCTGGCGGACGGCCGCAAAGATCGGGAACGGGCGCTCAACGCGCTGGCAGCCTTCACACGGCACACGATCCGCGGCATCGCCATGCCGCAGGTCGCCTGGAACCATGACGACGCGGGGGACAAGGCTCGATTGACGGTCAAGTTTGATCAGCGCCCCAAGGGAGCGCGGGTCTGGATGGCCGCCGCACCGACGCGCGACTTCCGACTCGCACCGTGGAAAGAAACGGCGGCTACGATCGAAGGCGCAGCGACCGTGGCCACAGTCCCCCGGCCCGACGCGGGGCATGTCGCGTTTTTCGCGGAGTTGGACTACGACATCGACGGTCTCCCCCACCAGGTGTCGACGCAGATGCGGATCCTGGACGCGCGGTAAACCACCTGGAACCACCGGACTTTTTTGAACTTTGCCGAAAGGGTTGCCTCCAAGATGCTCACCACGCATGCCGTCGGCATCGATCTGGGAACCACCTACTCCTGTATCGCCCATCTCAACGAGCAGGGAGAACCGGTCTCAATTCCCAATCAGGAAGGGGAGATTTCGACCCCGTCGGTGGTGCTCTATGACCACGGCGAAGAAGTCGTCGGCACCGAGGCGCTCCGTAACGCGGTGATGTCTCCTGGCCAGGTGGTGCAAAACTCAAAGCGGTACATGGGGGACGCCAAGAAGCGCTGGGCCATCGGCAATCGCAGCTACACCCCGGTGGACGTGGCCGCCTCGATTCTCCGCAAGCTACTGGGAGACGCGGCGCGGCAGATTGGACCGATCCAGCGGGCGGTGATCACGGTCCCGGCGCAATTCAGCGACGGACAGCGGCTGGCCACCGTGGAGGCGGGGCAGCGCGCGGGGCTGACGCAAGTGGACATTATCAACGAGCCGGTCGCCGCCGCGCTGTGTTACGTCCTGGGGACGGAGGGGCACTGGTTTACCGAACTGGCCAATGAACAGCGGATCCTCGTGTACGACCTGGGAGGGGGAACATTTGACCTGTCGCTGGTGACCTATCAGAAAGATCAGGTCCGAGTGCTGGCCAGCACGGGGGACTTGCACCTGGGAGGGATCGACTGGAACCAGTGTCTGCTGAACGCGGTGGCCGATCAGTTCACGCGGGAGTTCGGCGACGATCCGCGGACCGATCCCGAGAGTCTGCAACATCTCTCGCTGGAAGTCGAACAGTGCAAACGGAGTCTCACGGTTCGCCCGAAGGCCGCGCTGATCGTGCAGCATGCGGGACGTCGCAAGACGTACCAGATCGAGCGCGAACAGTTCATTCAGCTCACGCAGCATCTGGTCAAGCGGACGGAAGAAATCACGCGCCAACTGATCGACACCCACAAGCGAGGGGCGTCTCACCTGGACCTGACGGTGCTGGCCACCGGAGGCTCGTCGCGGATGCCGATGGTCGACACCATGCTGGCCGGCCTGAAAGGCACGACCACCAGCAAGACCCTCTCTCCCGATCAATCGATCGCGCATGGCGCCGCGTACTACGCCGGGATGCTGCTGACCAACAACGAGTTCGTGCATTCGATCTTCGACGCCCCCACCAAGGCGCGTCTGTCGAAGATGCAACAGCAGAGCGTCAATGCGCGGGCCTTGGGAATCCTGGTCCGCGACATGCAAAAGGATCAGCGCGTTCCGCATTACCTGATCCCCGCCAATTCCCCCCTCCCCACGTCGGTCACGCAGAGTTTCGGAACAGTGATCCCCAATCAGCAGCGCGTGCGGCTGTATATCGTCGAAAGCGGCGCGGGAACCAGCCAGGAGTACACGGAACTGGGAACGTGCAGCATCGAGGGACTTCCTCCCAGTCTTCCCGCGCAGTCGCGGATCGCCGTCACGATCAGCTACGATGCCAGCGCCCGAGTCACCGTGTCGGCACGGGACAAAGCCAGCGGCAAAGCGGCCAAGACCGAAATCGATCGAAGCGCTAGCCTGATTGTCACGGAGGACTCTCAGGAAGAGATCATCACGCTGCAACCTACGGACGAATCATCGGAAATTCCGATCATCATCGCCGAAGAACTTCCCCTGACGTTTGTCCCGGCGCCACGCGCCGCGGTGCCAGCCGCCGTGGCGGCGCGGCCTGCAGCCGCTCGTCCGCCGGTGCCGGAACGTCCGGCCAGCGCTTCTGTCAAGGCAACTGTCGCCGCTCCCCCCAAGCCGGTCGCCCCGCGGCCGGTTCCCCCGGTTCCGGCGGCGCGCACCGCCACTCCCGCGACCAAGCCCCCCGCGGCTACGGCGCCCGCCGCGTCAACGTCTGCTGCGACTCCCCCCGCCCCGCGAACTGCCAAACCGGGGGTCAGACCGATTCCTCCCGTGGCTCCCGCGCCGCGCCAACCCCAAGTCAACGAAATCATCGACCTGCCCCGCAAGAAGTCCGCCGGGACATCTTCCAAGCCAAAGCGACCGGCTCCCCCCGTCGATCCTGTAGAGGACGGCGCTGAAGAATTCTGGAAACTCCTTGACACATGAAGATTGACAAGATCGAACTGTTCCATGTGGCGATGCCGCTGATCTATCCCTGGCGCACCGCCTACGGAGAAGACGCGGCCGGCCAAAGCGTCTTGTGCCGCATGACCAGCGGGTCGTTGGATGCCTGGGGAGAAAGCGCCCCCTTGGCGGCTCCCTGCTACAGCCCCGAATGGGCCAGCGGAGTGTTCGCCGTCGTTCGGGATTGGCTCGCCCCGGCGCTCGTCGGTCGCCAGGTCTCGTCCGGCGACGAGTTGCAGCGATTGCTGGCAGTCTACAAAGGGAACCCCTTTGCCAAGGCGCTGCTCGACATCACCTGGTGGAACCTGCATGCTCGCGATCGCAACCTTCCCTTGCACCGCGCCCTGGGAGCGACGCGCGACGCCGTTCCGGTCGGAGCCGACTTTGGCGTGATGGACAGCCTCGACGATTTGCTGGCGGGAGTCGGCGACGCGGTCGCACGCCGCTTCCCGCGGGTCAAATTGAAGTTTCGTCCCGGCTGGGACACCGACATGCTCCGCGCCGTTCGGCGGGCGCATCCCGACGCAACGATCCACATTGACTGCAACAGCGGCTATCGGATCGAGGATCTTCCGTTGTTCCGGCAGATCGACGAGTTTCACCTGGCGATGATCGAGCAGCCCTTGCCCAACGACGACCTGTTGGACCACGCCCGTCTTCAGGCGCAGATTCAGACGCCGGTCTGCCTGGACGAAAGCGTGGCGCATCCGCGACATGCCCGGCAGGCGCTGGAGCTGAAGAGTTGCCAATACGTCAACATCAAACCGGGGCGCGTGGGAGGTTTGACCAACGCCAAAATCATCCACGACCTGTGCCAGCAGGGGGGGATTCCCTGTTGGGTGGGAGGAATGCTGGAAAGCGCTACCGGAGCCGGAGCCTGTGCCGCGCTGGCAATGCTCGACAACTTCACCTACCCGGCGGATATTTTCCCCAGCGCGCGCTTCTACCACCAGGATCTGAGCGACACGCCGCTGGTACTAACGCCGCTTCCGGGGGGAATCCCCGGCGTGGCAGCATTCCGCGACATCCCCGAGCCGGCCCAGGATCGCCTGGACCGGCTTTGCGTTCAGCGGGCAACCATCGGATGATCCTGCCCGAGTGGCGCGGGGTGTCTCCGAAGGCTACTCAGTCTTGTCTTCTTCGCTGCCAGCGGCTTCGCTTCCCGCCGCGTCATCACCGGCGTCCTGGCTGGCGTCGCCATCGTCTCCGTCGTCCGGCATGTCCTTATCCGCGGCGTCAGTCGCTTGGCCTTCTCCGCCATCGAGAGCCTTGCCGCCAGCGGCCTCCTTGTCACCCCCGGCGGCCAGGCCAGTGGCAGTCGTGGGGGTCGTCACTTTGGTTTTGTCGGTCTTGGCCTGTTCACCGCAGCCCTGAACGAAGAGGCCCAGCGTCAGGAGGGCCAACAGGGAAAATAGTCGCTTCATCGCCATACTCCAGTGTCAAATCACGAGGATTGGAATCCGCCGACTCCCGTATTCACGAACGAGAATCGGTTCGTCCGGAATATGATCCCTTCGGCGGCGGGAATATTCCCCTGCCTAGCGGATTTGTGAAACAAATCTCCTAACCCGGGCGAACGGTGTGGCGTCAGACCACCGGTTGAGTGGCGCTATGGCCGCACAAGACCTGCGGCTCGCCGGCCCACCCAACAAATCGTACCACCTCCAAAGGGGATCGAATTTCTCCCTCCCCCACCGGCGGGGAGAGGGTCGGTGCGGGTGAACGTCTCGGTGCGCCGTCTGCAAAACTGCTTCCCCCCCAGTGGCGCGGCTGGATTCGACGATGAGACGCCAGGGAGTCACAGAAAACTGTGTGTGCTGGCGGAGCCGGGCGACGCTCTGACCGGCCAGCTTACGCTGGGCCGTTCGCCAGGTGGTGGGGGGGGGCGTGGCATGCACCGCGGATTGCGGTACAATCCAGGTGGTATCGGCGGGCGATTGGCCCACCGGCCAGCTTACGCTGAACCGTACGCCATTTTCTGCGATCGGGGAGTTTTTGGGAATATCCCGGGTCGGCGCTGGATCGTATCTGGGTGAGTGCTTCATGGATCATCGCGCCCGCAAACTGGCCGAGCTGGTGGAACAGCATTACGAGCTGCTGTACCGCTATGCCTATCGGTTGACCGGATCGGTGGCGGACGCCGAAGACCTGACGCAACAGACGTTTTTGACCGCCCAATGCAAATGGGACCAATTGCGAGACGAGACTTGCGCCAAAAGCTGGTTGTTCACGATCACCCGTAATGCCTACCTGAAGCAGCGCCGCACGCCGTCGTGCGTGCTGTTGGGGAGCGTGGACGAGCTGGTGGAGCCCTCCTCGGAACCCCCAAGCGACGACATCGATAGCGAAGCGATCCAGAACATCCTCAATACCCTCCCCGAGGAATTTCGTACGCCGCTCATCTTGTTTTACTTTCAGGAATTCAGTTACAAGGAAATCGCCGATCAGATGGGGGTACCCCTCGGAACCGTGATGAGCCGCCTGGCGCGGGCACGGGCTCATTTGAAACAGCGTTTGACAATCCCCGAATTGGCTCCCTCTTCGCATTCTCTGACTGGTCACGCCTCGTGAATCCCCGCTTCGACTCTCTGGATTGCACAACCACCCGGCAGGCGCTGGAACTGGTTCGTGCCGGCGACCCGACCGACTCCGGCGTGGCGGCCAGCGCGGCGCAACACCTGCGCGAATGTCCGGAGTGCCAGATCGTCGTTGGAAAGCGGGCGGAGTTCGACGCCCACATCGGAGCTGCCTTTCGCGACGTGCCGGTTCCTGCCGACCTCAAGAGTCGGATTTTGGCGGGACTGGAGCGGTCCGCTGTACAATTGGGGGGGCAGTCCACTGCGCTTCCCCCGGTTCCCCCTTCCGATATTCTACCGCTCTCGACTGTCCCCGGCTTCCAGCCCGCGAGACGCATGCGATCAACCCGCCGCTGGCTGCTGCGTCTGAGCGTCGCTGCGGTGGCTCTGATCGGGGTTGGTCTGGGGCTGTGGTGGACCAAGCCGTTTGGAATGACGGAACTCCTGGACGACATGGTGGCGCAGATTGCCAGCGACGAAATTGATCCAGCTGCGTTTCCCGCGCTGGCCGACGACGCAGCCTTCCCTCTCCCCGCGACGATGGTCACCCGTTACCTGACCGAGGTGCCGCGGCAATTCGGTTCCTCCAGTGCGGCGCTGTATTTGTTCCAGCTCCCATCGCGGCAACAGCGCTCGGAGGTTGCGTGCCGGTTGCTGGTCGTGCCGGTCGCGCGGTTGCAGGTTTCCCCGACCGCCACGAGTTTTCGCGAAGGAGCGCCGGTCTACTTTGGCCGGTATTGCACGAGAGCCTGGGTTGAGGGTGAATTGGCCTTCGTCTGTCTGGTGCAGGGGGGAGAAGACGAAATGCAGCGTTTGATTCCCCGCGGCCCCGTGGCGATCTGATCGGCCGATTGGACCACCATGTACCGGATTGTGGCGTTGTTCCTGGAGCCGTATACGCTGCTCCTCCTGTGTACTCTGTTGGCCACGCTTTGGGCCTGGTGGAGGCGAACGGCTCCCAGTCGCGCGTTGCGCGGCGCAGTCGCATTCCAGGTGCTGCTCATCGTGTTGTCGATGCCGGCTGTCGGGTTCCTGGCGCTGGGAACGCTGGAATGGGCCTATCCCCCCACAGAACTCCATCCCTCACCTGAGGACACGCTGGTGGTTCTGGCGGCCGACATGTTGATCGACGACGCGGCGGGAGACCGGGTGCGTCTGGGGCCGCGATCGATCGACCGGTGTCTCTACGCGCTGGAATTGTATCGCGACGCGGGACGCTGCCGGGTGATCCTGTCCGGCGGAAAAGTCAATTGGGCCAATCCCGGTCCAACGCTGGCAGAGACGATGCGCGATTTTCTGGTGCAGCAGGGGGTAAGACCGGATGACCTGGAGCTCGAAGACCGCTCGTCAACCACGTTTGAGAACGCGCACAACACGCAAACGCTGCTGAAAGCGTCGTCCGATGGGAGGGCGTTCCTGGTGACCTCGGCATCGCATATGGGGCGGTCGGTCCGCTGCTTTCGCGCTCTGGATGTGGCGGTGATTCCCGCTCCGTGCGACCATCGCGCGCTGTATGAGCGCTACACCGTGGGAAGTTACATCCCCCGCGCGCATGGCATCGCGAACGTGGGGGACGCCGTGCATGAATGGCTGGGATTCGTCTGGTATCGGCTGCAAGGCCGGCTGTGATGCCGGCCGGGTCGACCGGTCAAGCGGTTTGCCGCACCAGATCCACCACTGCTCCGCCAACTTCTTCGGTCGTCGCGGTCCCTCCCAATTCCGGCGTTTTGGGACCACCCCGTCGCAGCAATTCGGCCACGGCGCGATGCATTGCAGCGGCAGCGGCGTCCAAGTGCAAATGCTCCAGCATCATCGCCGCCGAGAGGATGGCTGCCAGCGGGTTGGCGATCCCGCGCCCGGCGATGTCCGGGGCAGAGCCATGCACCGGCTCGAACATGCTGGGGGCATTGCGGGTCGGGTCAATATTGCCGCTGGCGGCCAGCCCCATGCTTCCCACCACGATCGCCCCCAGATCGGTGAGGATGTCGCCGAACAGGTTGCTGGCGACCACCACGTCGAATGACTCCGGGCGACGGACGAACTCCATCACCGCCCGATCGATGAGCAGCGACTCGGTGACAACCGAGGGGAAATTCCTGGCGACGGCGGCAAAACACTCGTCCCACAGCACCATCCCGTAACCTTGCGCGTTGCTTTTGGTGATCGACGAGACTTTCCGCCGGGGACGGGTGAGCGCCTTTTCAAACGCGGCGCGGATGATCCGTTCGCACCCGCGGCGGGTAAATACCGCCGTCTGGATCGCCACGTCATGGCTGGACTGCTGGTACAGTCGCCCGCCGACGTTGGCATACTCCCCTTCGGTGTTTTCGCGGAACACCAGGATGTCGATCGAGCCGGCCGGCTTGTTCCGGAGAGGGCTTTCGACCCCTTCGTACAGGTACGACGGGCGGAGGCAGATGAACTGGTCGAACCGGCGGCGGATCGGCAAAAGGAGTCCATTGAGCGTGATGTGGTCCTGCACTTCGGGATGCCCGACCGCTCCCAGCAGGATCGCGTCGAATTTTGCCAATTGATCGAGGTAATCGGTCGGAGCCATCCGGCCGTGCTCAAAATAGTAGTCGGTTCCCCAGGGGAAATAGGTCCAATCCAGGGAGGCGCGCGACAACCCGGCTGCGGCGTCCGCGACGCGAATCGCCTCGCGAGTCACCTCCGGGCCGATTCCATCTCCGGCGATCACCGCCATGCGAAAACTCAGCAATTCAACCGCTTCCTTTCTCCGGATTTCCGGAACCCACCGCCGTCAACTTGGGGGCGTCGAGAATCGGCCGACGGACCATCGACTCGTCTCGAAACGACTGGCCGCAACTCTGACATTGCAGCAAGTCCGATGACGTCTCCGCTCCGCAATGCGGACACGTGAGGGGCGCGCTCCCGCTTCCCAATTCGGGAAGTGTCCCTGCCGTCACTCCCAGAAAGACGAACAACTGGATCGCCGCCACCACGGCAATGGCAATCAGAATCACCGGCATCAACGCATTGAGGAGGAAACCCAACATGGCACAACTCCTGTAAGGGGACACCTTGAGTGTACTGCAATTCGTCCCGGCGGCAACCCCTGCCTGCGGCGGAGACTCCCATTTAGCTTCCGATCGGATTCACCAATCCGGGTCAGCCGGATGGGGGCTGGGCGCTACGCCAAAAAATCACCGATCGTCGCGATTTCTCCGACCCGCTTCGGAGACAGTTCCCTCGGCCTGACGCACATACACCAGCGCTTGCCCGTCGGCGTAGACCCGCTTCCAACCGTCGTCTCCCGCCAGCCGCGACGCCAGTGGTCCCTGCCAGCGCCGATCGATCAATACTCCCTGCACCTGGTATTCCCTTAGAAGCTCCAGGGCCGCGGCTTCTCCCCGACTGATCCGGCGGTAGTCGCGCCACACCGAACGGGGAACGACATGCGCGTGCGAGGTCAGAAACACTTGCATGTCGTCCGGTCCACTCCACAACAGATAATCCCCCCATTCATAAGGGGCCAGGAGCAGCCCTCCCGGTGGATGCGCGCGGAGCCAGGCCACCGATTTGACGGGAGTTCCTGCGGAGAGAGTGACGCTCCAGTGCGGGTCCTTTCCCGTCCACAATCGCTGCGTCAAGGGACAGGCGACGAGTGCCCTGAAAACCGCCGCCACGGCCAGTCCCCCCAAAAATCGCCGACGGTGCCGGTCGGGCGCGTGGCTGGCAGGCGCGGCTACAGAAAGGGTTTCAGAATCCGCCAGAGCCCGTTCTCCCGCGGCACGGTCTGTCCACCCCAGTCGCTTGAAGGAATCCAAACGGAGCGCCAGGTTCTGTGCCGCCAGCAGCCCCCACCACACCAGAAACCGCGCCGACCAGATCGTCGCCCCCCCAAACAGCAGCAGCGGCAACCAGCTTCGAGCGCGTCGCCCCGTGCGATCGACGACTGCTCCCCCCGCCAGCAGCATTGCCGTCGCCAGAAACGTCCTTCCCTGCCACGAACTCCAGCGGAGTGGCTTCCATTCCAACAGATCGCGCAGGTTCGCCTGGCCCGAGAAGGCGAGTACCTCGGCATACAGCCGGAAGCCGTACGGATTGCAGAGCGTCGCCAGTCCTCCCAGAAAGATCATCTGCCACAACCACCGGCAGTGAGGATCCCGCCACTCCACCCGCCAACTCCGTCGGCGGATAGCCCCGTCGAGCATGCGTCCCACGGCCAGGACCGCCATCCAACCCAGTCCCACGACGAACGAACCATGCAGGTTGGCCCACAGGGCGAACACCAGTGGAACCAACCAGACAGCCCGACGGCGACCGGCACGCGTCGTGACAAGGAACATCAGTACCGCGAAACAAACCACGCCAGCCATCTGCGGCCGGATGATCCGAAATTGAAACCACTCCGACGCCAGCAACGAAACCAGCGCCAGTGCTGCGGGCCAGAGTTGGCGCGTTTGCGCCCGGATCGACGCCAAGAGCAGGCCGCAGCAAGCGGCAACAGTCAGCCCATGCAGCGTCTGCAACCCCGCTGGTCCTGCCCAGGCAAACACCCGATATTGCACCAGTTGCGACAGCCAGGCGGTATCGACCAGCGGGACGCCGTGCGCCAGTGGCATGAACGGCTCCGTCTGCGGCAAGCTCCCCTGCGTCGCGATCCATCGGCCATACGCGAGATGGCCCCACAAATCGGTGTGGTGCAGCGGCAGGCGGCTGTAGTAGGCGAACACGCCTGCGACAGCGAGCGCCAGTCCCCACCGATCACAGGGCCGCCACACGTCGCATTTTCTCCAGGCCGGTCTTGGCCACCAGCAGCGGATCCTGTTTCCAGTATTCGCGATTGAACAACTCCAGCGACAGAACGCCGCGGAATCCCGCCTGGCGGAGATCCTTCATCAGCGCCGGCAACGGGGCGACACCATCCCCCGGATAGACGCGGTGAGCGTCCGAAATCGATTCGCGCGGGGGATCGGCGGGATAATCGTTGAGGTGAAACACCTGCACCGCGATCCCCGACAGGAGTTTCACCACGTCAAATCGGGAGCCGCCTTTGTGCAGATGATAGATGTCCGGAAGGACGCATGCCTGCGGGTGGCCGCTTTCTACCGCCACGTAGACCGTCTCGCTCAAACGGTTGAGCGTTCGGGAAAATCCCCATAGTTCCACTTGCGGGACGATGCCGATCGAGGCGCCGATGTCGAGCAGCGCCCGGTAGCGCGCGGCAGCCGTGGGGAGATCGGGCCCCGGTTTATCGTGGGCGCCGATCGGAGGGGCGGCGATCCGCTTGCCGCCGATCTGCGCCAGGAGGTCCATATCGCGACGCGCCTGCTCCAGCCCCTGCTTCCGTCCCGCGTCATCCTCGCCGATCCAATTGGCAAACCCGATCGCGCTCTCCACCGTCAATCCTCGATCGGCAATCCGCTTCTTCAAGTCCGGCAACGAGCCTCCTTGCTCGACATAGTGATGGAGCGTATCCATCCAGGGCTCAATCGCGTCGTAGCCAGCCTCAGCGGTCAGATCCACCTCGCGGACGATTCCCACCTTCTGCTCTCGGATCGTCGCCGTGTTGAGACAATATCGCCACGGCGTGTCGTTCGTGGCGGCCGATAGAGGACTTCCCGAGACCTGAGCCAGCGCCGCCGCGCCGACCCCGCCACCGGCAACCAGAAAGTCACGGCGAGAAAACGTTTGAGGCATGGTTGACAATCGTGTGTTGAGGGGGTGAAGTCGTCTCCAGTTTGGCCCACACGGACCAACTTGTAGGATGCGGAAGAGACACTGGCCCTGGGAAAATCGATCTCCCGCGAGTATAGCGAGAGACGGTCTCCGATCCCAACCTGGACGGAATGAGAAGGCACATCGCACCGGGAGGGCGAGGCTCCCGCCGAGCCGCACACGGGAGGGCGAACGTCCCCGTGAGCCACCAATGTGCGTCCGAGAATCTCAAACTGCCCCGTTGGGAGCGTTGAAACCGAGCTTCTTCGAACCTGATTGCATGCAATCGAGCAACCCGCGCGTCCAATGGTTGAAATTCACCCGCCGCGGCTGGATAATCCTCCCCGCTGCCTGTGTGGCTCCCTTACCGGCGCCGAACCGGCAGCTCATGGCTGTCACAATCAACCTTGCGTTTTTTCCCATCGCATCCGGAGCGCCCACAATGAAATCCCGTTTCTTTCCGCTGACTTTGGTCTTGGCACTGGTGCTGGGCGCCTCCCTTTCCGCGGCGGAAAAGGCCAAACCGGTCCGGATGGGTTGCGGCATCATGACGTTCGACACGGTCCCCGGATGGGGGCTCAGCCCCGAAGGAAAATCGGTCATCGGCCCAACCCACGGCGGCGTCGTGATCGACAAAGCCGGGAGCATCTACACCAGCGCCAACATGGGGGTGTTCGTCTTCTCCCCCGATGGCAAAGTGATCCGCCGTTACCTGGGAGACGAATACAGCAATATCCACGACATGGAAATCCGCGACGAGGCGGAGGGGGAATTCATTTACGGCGCGCGGAACGCCAACGCCGAGGGGATCAAGTTCAATGCCCTCACCGGCGCCATCGTCCTCAAGCTTCCCTTTCCCGAGGCCTCCGGATTGAATTTGAAGCAATTCAACCCGACCGCGATCACTGTGGCCCCCAATGGAGACATCTTCCTGGCGGATGGTTATGCCAGCAACCACATTTTCAAATTCGACAAGTCGGGCAAGTACCTGATGCACTTCGGGACCAAGGGGAACGAGCTGAAGCAATTCAACACGGCGCACGGCATGACGCTGGACACCCGCTACGATCCGCCGCGACTGTTGATCTGCGACCGCAACCACGAACCCAAGGGGCGACTGCTGCACTACGACCTCAACGGTGAGTTCATCGCCGAGGTGGTCACCGGGCTGGGGATGCCGACCTCCGCGGCAGTCCAGGGAGATTACGTCTCCGTCCCCGACCTGCACGGGCGCCTGGTGATCCTGGACAAGAGCAACACGATCATCGCCGTCCTGGGACACAACGCCGATCCAGACAAACGCGTCAATTTCAACGTCCCGCAAGACCAATGGATCGAAGGGGTCTTCAGCGGCACGCACGGCTCCTACTGGGACAAAGACGGCAACCTGTACGTCCAGGACTGGAATGTCTCAGGTCGCCTGATGAAATTGGTCCGCGTAAAGTAGGGACCAGCTCGCGAAGAAGAAACGACGTTCGCAGTCGAACCCGCCCGTCGTCTGAACCGGTGTCGCGAGCGCAGGCCCACCGCGATCCGCGCAAAAGCACCTTGAATTGCACCAACACAAAGGCCAGGAACTCGTCGATTTCTGTTCCAGCCCGCCCTCAACGGCCTCGTGCCGAAGGAGCGAAAGCTTCGGAGGCTGGAACGGTCCCTCATCAAGAATGATCCCACGTGTAGAACCTCCCCTTCCCTCCCCGCCGCAACGGACGTCGATTCACGCGAGCATGCTTCGGCGCGGCAGAGAGGGGGGCAGAGGTTCATGAGCGCGGGAAACGGGGGGGGGGGGAGATAACGCATGTAGCTGCCAGGCAGCGCTCCCCTGAGGCAAGCTCAGCGGTGGCGGCAGCCGCGCCCCTGGGGCTCAAGTCGCTTGCTCGGAGTCGTGTGTGCATCGACGGGGCCAACGCTCGCAAGCGTGTGGGCAGACCGCCGGTGGCGTGTCGCGCTCGGTGTGCTGACGAGGCTTCGCTACTTGCGATCGCTCTGATCCCCGCACCCAGCGTGAACGTAGTCTCATTCATCGCGACCTACGTCAGATTAGGCATCCGGACGATCACAAAAAGACAACCCCACAATAGTCACAAATTGCTTGACTTTGCCATTCCCTGCAGAATACGATGGATCCACCGCTTGGATCTCTCATGATTACAACTGCCACAAGAATCGCCCACCACAGCGACGGCTATTCGTACTTCAATGTCCGAAATCAGCACTTTCTCCATTTCTTTCTATTCTCAAGAAGCCATCTCAACGTTGAACCTTCCACAGCACGCCAAACCTTGGGAGAACGCAAAATGCGCCGAAGTAATGTCCAAAACGCAATTCTTACCAAACGACTTGTTCTCTTCAGAACCGTGCTGCTTGCAGCCGTCATTTCGAGCGCAAACTGTGCATTCGCACAGAATTACGGTGGAATCGACATTGGATCCCGGGGAATCAAGCGTGTCGTAATTGAAATTGATAACGGTTCAGCGAGAGTCGTCGATGGATCGGAGAAGTCAGAAAACCTCGGGTTGGCGGGGGCGCTGAAGCCGGTGGATGGAAATCGAAAAGCCTTTTCAGAGGACTCGCTCGACGAAGCGGTGTCGATCATTCGGGGCCACGTTGCGGTGATGCGAGACGCGCCATTCAACGTGAAGCGAATCTTCATTGCAGTGAGCAGCGGTCTTGCTGAAGCTGCCGCCGACGGGGCGCCAGGAAAGACTGCCATTGATGAACTAGTGCGTCGAATTGTAGACTCTGGCGCCGCAGGGGATTCTCCGTCAATCCAAACGGTCACGGCTGGCCAGGAGGCGCAACTAACGTTTGACGATGTGTCTCGCAAGGCAGCAGACATCGGCGGAACGGAAACCGCACATGTGTTCGTCATTGACGTCGGAAGCGGCAATACAAAACTCGCATCGGTTGAACGCGGATTGGCAATCAATTTCGGACCCACTACAACGGCGACTGAATTGAAAGACAATCCAGACCAGCATCCGGCAGTGTGGCAGCGGCTTGAAGCCGAACTGGACGCCGAACTAAGGAAATTCTCGGCACTGGACGAAAAGCGGGAACTATACGTGTCTGGGGGAACAGCATATGTAGTGGCCTCAATAATCGATACAGATCGGATCGGAAATGGCCCGAAGGGGATTCACGTATTCTCGCCAGAGCAATGGCGAGACGCCTTCGAACTGATTAAGGCGGCCGACAACTTGGAGTCAAT
>JBJXGA010000156.1:0-4483 GCA_046152955.1 Planctomycetales bacterium
CACCTATGCCAGTCGTGAACCACCGGTGCGGGAACGGGTCGCTCCGAATGTGATGGTCAAGTACATCTATCTCACCGGCCGAGCCGTGAATGTCAGCCTGATGGACCCGCACGATTCCAAAGCACACGTCGAACAACGGCACCTCGCCGGCTGGAGAGACGCGGGAAGTCGGCATCTGGCGTATTACAACTACGGTGACTGGGAACATCCCGACGCCCCGCTGTTCTGGTACTTTCAAATCAGCGATTTGCTGCAGAATCTGCATCGGCATTACGGATGCCGCGGCCTGATGGGCGAGACGCATACCCAAGTGCAGGCTGACCCCGTCTGGTACGCGGTGATGTCGGGAACTCTGTGGAATACCGAAACCGATTATCGCCAGGTGATCCGTGATTTCTGCCATTCTTTCTATGGTGCGGCTGGACCTGATCTGACGGAGTATTATCTCCTGATGGACCAGGCGATCCTGGCCAGCGAGGCAGGGAAACGAACGGACTACCATCCCAACGCGCGCTGGGAACTTTCGCTGGAACAATTGAATCGGGGAAGCGCACTGCTCGATCAGTCGCTGGCCAAATCCGGCAATGACGAGCAGCTCAAACGGCGCATCGACCTGGTCCGGTTATCGCACGCCATCCTGACTCACATGCGATCTCAAAATGAAACGACGGCAAATCCGGACCTCTCTGTCATCAGTCAAACGGCTTTGGAACGCGCCAACGCATTGAGGTCCGATCGCGGCTTCATGATCGAACTTTCGACCGCAAGATCTCTGAAACCAGAGTGACGCGGCATGCGATTCTGTGTTTTCAAAAAGGCGAGCGGTATAGCGTCAGCTATCCGTGTCTGCGATTTTTTGTTTGTACGATGCGGAAGAAAGGAACAGCGCGGATGGACACGGAGGGCTGACGCCCAGCCGCTCGCCGAGGAACAGCACAGCGAACGATGAGTCGTTGCAAAAAAAAATCTGCCTCACGCGAAACTTGTTTGAAGCGATCCATAAACCACGTTCCTTCGAGGAAATTATTAATGAGTCTGCCACACCAAAGAAGTTGCTATCTTCGACTGGTCCTGGTCCTGCTGGTAATTTCCGCGGCCGGCACTGTGAGAACGGTCTTGGCGGATGACCCGTTGCGTCAGCGGGATCTAAGTCCTGTGAAAGCACTGTCCACTCCTCAGCACCCGGCCGTAAGGCTGGTCACTGATCGCAGGGCCGAGGCGGTTGTGTATGTCGCGCCGTCGGTCGGGCCGCACCAGCGCAGCCGCGCCTTTGAGGTGCTGCTCAAGGAGTTGATCGAAGTGATCGAACTGTCCACGGGGGCAAAGCTGCCGGTGGTCGAGGAGATGCCGGGGCCGGAGCGGCCGACGATCGTCATCGGCGATTGTGCGGCATCGCAAGAGGCGGGCGTCGATGCGGCGGCGCTGCTCTACGAAGAGTTCGTCGTGAAAACTGCGCCCAATCGCGTGTTCCTCGTCGGCAGCACCCGCGAGCTGCAGTATGCGAAGGAAATGGCCCAACATCAGGTCCGATGGCCTGGGCCGATTGCCAACGAGGGTGACGCCTGGGCAGTGGCCGATTTCCTGGAGCGCTTCGTCGGCGTGCGCTGGTACTGGCCGACCGAGGCGCTGGGGCGGAGCATCGTGAAAGCGGATTCGTTGACCGTTCCGCCCGTCCACTACGGCGACGCGCCCGTGTTTCGCTTTCGGGATTTCGGGTTGTGGGGGGCGCTCCGGACCATTCCTTCCAGTCCTTCCAAGGACTTCCGTGTTGGACGCTGGTTCGACAAACACTCTCCCCTCCTGCCGGTGCCGGAAGGAGTTGAATCGCTGACCCCTCCATACGCCCAGTTGCGGGAGGGAATCAGTTGGCCTTTTCAAATCAGTGTTCATACGCTGCCGGTCAGCGAAGAACTCCCGCTGTGTTCGCAGGAACTGATCGACTACATGCTCAAAGGGGCCGCAGACTACTGGGAGCGCAACGAGCGCTGGGCCTGGTGGGTCACCCCCGAGAGCATCCATGTTTCCTATCCGGACCACGGGGTGAATATCAGCCACGTCAAGGAAGAATTCCGGAAATTTGTCAAGGGCGGGACGTGGGACCGCTCATCCCATGTCATGGGCCTGACCGTGAAAATGTTGGCGGAGGAGGTGAAACGTCGCTGGCCAGACAAGAAAGTGGTGTATCTGCCCTACTGGGATTACGTCACCGCGCCCGACCTCGAATTCCCGGACAATCTGGAAATCCAGCTGTGCCTGACCCACACTGACGGTATGGCGGGGATGGCCGAACCGGGCAAGCGGGCCCGGAACGACGCCAACATTCGCAACTGGAGCGAGAAGGCCGGCGGACGGATCGGCTTGTGGGACTATGCCGGGGTCGGGCATACCTGCACCTTCGCGCCGACGCAGCATCCCCACTTGATTCAGGCGTTCTACCAGCAGCACCGGGACCGCCTGGCCGGCTCGTTCATGGATACCAGCTCTGTCGCACTCTGGTCCAAAGGCGCTCCGACCATGTATGTCTGGATGCGGCTGCTCTGGAACCCCGACGTGGATGTGGACGCCATCCTCGACGAGTGGTGCCGGCGCATGTTCGGACCTGCGGCGGGGACAACACGCGAGCTCCTGCAACTGATGTGTGACCGCTGGGAGAAGAGCGCCTGGAGTCGGCCGAAAGGCGAAAGCGTCGGGCTGGGGTATGGCGGCGTGGTTTTCAGCGACAAGTGGCCGCCCGCCGTGGTGGAAACGATGGACGAACTACGCCTGCAGGCGCTGGCGGAATTGCAGGGCGACGCGCAGGCGCGGCAGCGGTTTCAATACTGGTTGGGCGAAGACATGTGGGCGGCCTTCCGGGGCGAGGCCGAGCTGACCTGGGAAGCGGCCGGGCTCATCCCGAAGAAGCCACGAATCACGGCTTTCGGGTTCTCCGAGTCGGCGAACTTCGACCCGCCGGTGCATGGAAATGTGATCGAAAACATTGGTGGTGGCGAAGCGGAAGGGAACCCCCTGTATCCGTTCGGGCGGGAGATTAACGTCGCCGTACCTGTGGGAACGGATCTGGCAGCGCTGTGTCCGACCATCGCGCACAGCGGCGCGAGCGTGCGGCCGGAATCGGGCACACCGCGGGATTTCACGCAGCCGGTGACCTATACCGTCACGGGCCAGGATGGGGCTGCCGCGGTATACACCGTGCATGTCCGTTACAAGACGGAAAAGATCAAAGTGGGCGCGATCTCAACGGGAACTCTCTGGGCGAACACGAGTGCCGATAAACGCTTAGGCCCTGGCTCCCCGTGGGGCGGAGACCGGGCTTATAGCTATATCAAGTTTGTCGTGCCTGAAACCAGCGGTCGGATCAAGAATGCGACGCTGAGCATTTTCTACAAAGGATATGGCAGCAATCCGCCATTGGCGCATGACATCGGCTATGTCGCTGCCGACGATTGGAACGTGGCAGGTTTTGAACTTATGCCCGAGCCGGAGGCAACCGTTTCGGTTGCCACTGGCGAATCCGGTTCGTGGCGGGAAGCGGAGATCACCGCGTGGTTGTCGAAAAAAGCCAGAGGCCAGGGCAAACCGCTCGTTGTCAGACTTCACGCTCCCGGAAACGGCGTCAGAGACCCTGCATACGGTGAGGTCGACGAAAACACGGCGCCTTTTCTGACGGTGGAAATCGACTACGACACGGTCGAGGCGTTGCGCGCGGACCGGAAGCGGTTCAAGGATGCGATGATTGGCCCGTGAACAAATAAGGAGACAAGGCCATGATGGAACTGAAAGGGGAAAAAATTAACGGTACGATCCAATCAGCGCGACGGGAACTTTCGCTGGAACAATTGGGCCGGGGAAGCGCGCTGCTCGATCAGTCGTTGGCCACAGCCGGCAATGACGCGGGCTGTGGATCATTCCCGACGCACTTGGTGTCGTGACTCAAACAAGCGAAGCAACTCACACTAAGGGAAACACTCCCATGTTTCGTGCTCGCCATGTTGCAATGATTTTCATGGGCATCGGCCTGGTCTTTGCCCAGGATGCCAGAACCGTGAATCTCGCCAGTGGCGACGAGCGATCGGATTGGAGCAAACCGTTCCAGGCGGACGAGCACACGATCGTCCTGTACCACTTTGACGAGGGCGACGGAAACACAGCACACGATGCGTTGGGCGACCCTGCCCTGACTTTGCAGGCCAACAAGCAGGCGCTATGGGGCAAGCGTCCCGGTTTCGGCGCGACAGCGCGTTTTGAACGCCGCGCCGATGATGCGAATCTCCTGATTGGTCCCACAAACAACGACAAGCTCCATTTGCGGCCGTGTACGAAAGCATGGACAATTGAAGCCTGGGTTCGATACACCGGCGAAGGCGGCCAAGACGGCGCGGGCACTTACGCGAATCTCTGCGGCACCGAAGACGAAGGTTTCGGTCTCCCCGTCGGGGTGCGTGGCGGTTGGAACTTCTCGCTGAACAGTGGACCAAAGCGAGGC
>JBJXGA010000190.1:0-34470 GCA_046152955.1 Planctomycetales bacterium
TCAACGCCAAACTCAGCCCGCTGGCCAACAACGGAGGCCCAACCCGGACCATGGCGCTCTTGGCCGACAGTCCGGCCATCAACGCCGGTTCGAACGCCCGAGCGGTGAATCCTTCGAACAGCCAGGCGTTGACGACCGACCAGCGGGGAGGGGGTTTCACCCGCATCCTTGGCGGCACTGTGGACATGGGGGCTTTTGAGGCTCCGGAGATCAATGGAAACGCCCTGGCGTTTTCGGCGTTCAGTCAGGAGAGCGGTCCGGTGGGGGGGACTCAGAAGCCCTCTTCCGTTACACTGCTCACAGACGACGGGTTTCTCGCAGAATCGCCGCAGACGCTCCTGGATGGCGTGTTTTCCAACCTGGGGCAATGGCCAACCCCTTGGACATTATGACCGATTCCCCAGCCAATTTATTGGGCAGCGATCTGGCGCATTTGATCCATCCGCTGCACAACCGGCCTTTGCACGCTTTGGCCGGGCACGTGTGGGTTAGGGGGAACGGGGCGCTGCTGACGGATGTTCACGGCCAGGAGTTCATCGACGGCCTGTCCGGCCTATGGAATGTCGTCTGCGGTCACGGTCGCCGGGAACTGGTCGAAGCGGCCAGCGCGCAGATGCAGACGCTGGCCTACTGCTCGGGATATGCGGGAAGTTCCAATCCGGCGGCGATTGCGCTGGCCGAAAGACTGGCCGAACTGTGCGGTCCGGCGATCAATCGGTTTTTCTTCACCTCTGGCGGCGGGGAAGCGACCGACTCGAGCATCAAGACCGCGCGGTATTACTGGCGAATGCTGGGAAGACCGGAAAAGACCAAGGTCATTTCGCGACAGTGGGGCTATCATGGCGTGACGCTGGCGGCCATGAGCGCCACGGGGATCGCCTCCTATTGGCCGATGTTCGAACCACGCGTCCCTGGTTTCGTTCACATCCCTTCCCCCTACCCGTATCGCTACGTAGCCCCCGAGGGCATGAGTCCGGGAGTTGCCGCAGCCAACGAATTGGAGCAGGCGCTGTTGCGGGAAGGCCCCGAGACGGTGGCGATGTTTCTGGGGGAGCCGGTCCAGGGGGCGGGAGGGGTGATCGTCCCTCCGGACGATTACTGGCCGCGCATCCGGGAGATTTGCGACCGCTATGAGGTGTTGCTGGTAGCGGACGAGGTCATCACCGGATTTGGCCGCACGGGAAAGTGGTTTGGATTGCAGCACTGGGGAGTCGCGCCCGATATGCTGCTCTTCGCCAAGGCGATCACGTCGGGGTATTTTCCGCTGGGTGGAGTTGGGCTCTCGGAGCCGATCGCCCAGGTTCTGGACGATGGCCCGATGCCGTGGATGCATGCCTTCACCTACAGCGCACACCCGGTGGGGTGCGCTGTGGCGCTGCGGACACTCGAGATTATTGAGCAGGAGGACTTTCCGGCGCAAGCCGCCGCCAAGGGGGCCATGTTGCTCGGGCGACTCCGAGAAGCGCTGTCAGGGCATCCACACGTCGGAGAGGTGCGGGGAAAGGGGCTGATGTGCGGCGTCGAATTCGTAAAGGACAAAGGGAGTCGGGCGGAGTTCGCTCCCGAGGAGAAGGTCGGGAGCCGGGTGCATGCCGCCGTCCAACGCCGCGGCCTGTACAGCCGGTTGCGGGGGGAGTCGGTGTTTTGTCTGGCCCCGCCGGTCGTCACTCCGGAGCCGCTTTTGCAGCGGATTGTGGAGATTATGGCGGAGGGGATCCGCGAGGTGTTGGGTTGATTTTGGACTCACAAGCGGGGACAACGTGTTTTTTCGACGGATTCCGCTGAAGACGCTGGCCGTGCTGTGCAAGTCGCTGGCCACGATGCTGCACGCCGGTGTCCCGCTGCTCAAGGCGCTCGACATCGTATCGAAAAAGACCGGCGACGCCCGTTGTCGTGCGAATGTTCGCGAGGTTCGCGAATCGGTGCAGCATGGCGTTGACATCGCGCAGGCGCTGCGCGACCGATCCGGCTGGTTCCCCGAACTGGCGATCGACATGATCCACGTCGGGGAAGAAACCGGTTGCCTCCCGGAAGTGCTGGATGGGCTGGCCGATCATTATGAGAACATCCTGCGGCTGCGACGAACGTTTCTAACGATGATCGCCTGGCCGGCGATTCAGCTCTTCGCGGCCATCCTGATCATCGGCGGATTGATCTGGCTGTTGGGATTCATCGCTGGATCGCAGGGGGGACCGGGGGCCAAGCCGCTAGACCTGCTGGGTTGGGGATTGACGGGGACCAAGGGGGCTTTGCTGTGGTTCGCCCTCTCGTTCGGGACGGTGTTCGGGATCGTGGGGGGCTACTTTCTGATCGCGCGCGTCTTTCGCCAGCAGCGAGCGCTGGATCGGTTGCTGTTGCGAATTCCGGTCGTGGGGCATTGTCTGCAGTCGTTCGCCATTGCGCGCTTCTCGTGGGCCTTCGCCCTGACGCAGCAGACCGGGATGCCGATTGATCGTTCTCTGGAAACGAGCTTTCAAGCGACCGGCAATGGCGCCTTTGCCGGCGCCGCTCCTGAGGTCCGCGACCTGGTGATGGCGGGGGAAGAGCTGGGAACGGCACTGGGGGCGATCCGACTATTCCCGGACGACTTTCTGCAAATGGTGCAGGTGGGAGAATCATCGGGGATGGTTCCGGAAACGCTGCAGCGGCTCAGCCCGCAATTCGAAGACCAGGCGCGGCGCAGCTTGCGGGCGCTGGCGGCCATGCTGGGGTGGCTGGTGTGGATCGTTGTCGCCGGGTTCATTATTTTCGTGATCCTCAGCATCGTGATGAAATACGTCGGCATGATCAACAACGCCGCCCAGGGGAATTTTGACTGGTAGAACCTGCGGCATTGGCGCCGCGGGCCGTAGGCTACTTGTTCGTCGTACAACTTTCTGTGTCTGCCATTCGCCATGATCCTCACTGGAAAGGCCATTTGTCCTGGGATCGCCCACGGCGTGACGCACGTCACCGACGCGCGGGCCATCCTGTCGGTGGCGCTCAACACCAGGGTCGAGGGAGCGCCCCATGCGCAGATCGAACGGCTGCATGCCGCGATCGGCCGCGCCTGCGTCGAACTGGATC
Source organism: Planctomycetales bacterium (assembly GCA_046152955.1). Classification (GTDB taxonomy): domain Bacteria; phylum Planctomycetota; class Planctomycetia; order Planctomycetales; family Planctomycetaceae; genus SIAF01. The sequence goes on from JBJXGA010000190.1 coordinate 3,067, forward strand.
GGGTGCAACGGCAACTGGCCGGGCGGGTGCAGGCCAGCGACGTGGCGATTTTTGAATCGCACGCCGGGCTGCTGCGGGATCCGCAGTTCATCCGCCGCGTGGAGCATGAAATCCACCACAACCGGCTCTCCGCCGAGGCGGCCGTATCACGTGTCGCCAGCGACCTGTACGCGGGATTTCGGGCCAGCGCCGTTCCGCTGGTGCAGGACAAGGCGGCCGATATTCTAGACATCGGGCGGCGCTTGGTGCATTGCCTGACCTCCAGTGTCGCATCGGAAGTCGAGCCGGACCGCGGGGCGATCATTGTCGCCGAGTCGCTGACACCTTCGCAGCTGGTACGCTACGCGCACCGCGGGATTGCGGCGGTGGTGACGGAAACGTGCGGCGCCCGATCGCACACCGCCATCCTGGCGCGGGGCCTGGGAATTCCGCTGGTCACGGGAATCGCCGGCGTGTGCGAACTGGTCCCCCAGGGAAGCGCCGCGATTGTCGATGCCGCCGCGGGACGCGTCCTCTTCTCTCCCACCGAAGAGGAGCAGGCGGAATACCGGCAATTGCTGGATCGACAGTCGGCGGAAATCCTGGAGGAAGAGTCGCCCCCCGACGCGCCGGTCACGCTCGACGGAGTGCGCGTGCGGCTGTTGCTCAACATCAGCGATCCCCTGGAAGCCGAAGGGGCCGCGCTTTTGGGAGCCGACGGCGTGGGGCTGTTTCGGACCGAGTTCCCCTACATGGATCGCGGCTGGTGGCCCTCGGAACAGGAAAGCTACGACATCTATCGCCGCATCGCCGACACGCTGGGGGACGCGGAGCTGTGCATCCGGCTGGTCGATTTCGGCGCGGAAAAGTGTCCCCCCTATTCGGACATCCCGATCAATCGCAATCCCAGCCTGGGACTGCGCGGCATCCGGCTGCTGTTGCAGCGGGACGACATCCTGCAGCCGCAGGTGCAGGCCCTGAGCCGCCTGGCACGGGAGCGTCCCATCTGTGTGCTGATACCGATGCTCGATTCGATCGACACGCTGGAGGCGACGATCGACAAACTGTGCCGGACCGTGGGCTGCCCGACGCGCGATCAGTTGCCGTTCAAACTGGGGGTGATGATCGAAGTGCCCGCGGCGGCGCTGTTGATCAACGACTTGCTCGCGCACGTCGATGCAGTGTCGATCGGACTGAATGACCTCACCCAGTACCTGCTGGCTGCGGACCGGGACGACGAGTTCGTCGAGCGGTATCACGACGCGATGCAGCCGGCGGTGTTGCGGTTGTTGGCGGCGGTGGTCGCTGCCTGCCATGCGCAGGAAAAGCCGGTGACGATTTGCGGAGAATTGGCGGGAGATCCGCAACTGACCGGACTCCTCCTGGCGCTGGGGCTAAGGCGGTTGAGCGTTTCGCGCTCGAGTTATCGCGGCGTGGTGCAGGCGCTGCGGCATCTGGAGGTGCGGGCGATGGGGAACCTCGGGGAAGAGGTGTTGCAGCTCACGACGGCGGCACAGGTTCGCCGGTTCGTAGCGAGCCGGTTTCTGGGACCGGGGGGAGTCCACTCCCAGGGGACGGGTTGAACGGCGACTCAATCGCCCGAAGTGCCTGGGCCGAATCGGCTCTAATCCACCGGGGCCAGTTTCCCCTCCCGAATGCGCCACATCTGTTCCTGAGAACTCCAGCCTTTGCGCGAGCGGACGCGGATCGACAGATCGCCTGCGCCCGGACCGGACCAGGAGAAACTGTACTCGTCTCCCGTCCGTTCGGACGATTGATCGCCGTGTTCGATCAGCGTTTCGATCCGTCCTCCCCCCTCGCGGACAAACTCGACTTTTCCGGGATTGATCCGTCGAAATTTGATCTGGGCGTCCCCTGTCGTCTGGTCGACCAGCGCAACTTCGACCTGCGACACCTCGGCGTATTGGAGCAGTCGATAAAAGTGCCAACCGGTCAAGACGGCGATCAGCAGCACCGCCAGCAAAACCGCGGCCGTTCTGGTGGCCAACAGGGCAGTCTGGCTGCGTCGAACGGCATGCTGCATTCCGGCAAGCTGCAACGTCAGTCCGGCGGTTCCGTCCAGGCCCACCGATGACGGAGGAGCCCCTTCGACCGGTTCCCCCAGTCCGCGCGGCGCGCCGCCGCACTCGGGACAGCGATCCGCCCCGGGCTCCAGCCGCCGCTTGCAGCGGGGACAGTATTTCATGCGAAACCTTCAGTCCGTGCGAATTTGATTGGTAATGGAGCGGGCCACTCCGGCCAGGATGTCCTCGAACCGGGCTTCTTCGAGGGCGAAGAAGCGTCCGCCGTTGACGCATAGCGGACTGTACAGATTGGCCAATTCCTTGCGCGAAACGGCGTACAGCACGGTCCTCTGCGCAGTGAGGGCGCGCGACAGCGCGGCAATCTGATCGTCGTGATGGCAGGGGGCGTCGGTGATCAACACCAGACACAGCGTTGCCCCCACACGGGGAGCCAACTGCCGCGCGCGGGCGATCGCTTCGATCGCCGACTCGGGATCATCGCCACCGCGCGTACGGGGCGCCTGCGCCACCGCCTCCTGAAATTTCTGCAATTCGCCGGTCGGTTCAAACACCGACATCGGTTCACCGTTGTCAACGTCGCCAAAACCGATCAGTCCCAAATGGCAGTCATGCCCCTCGCTCCGGACGATTTCCGCGAATTGAATGCACCGTTCCTGCAGCCCGGCGATGAACGGGTCCATGCTTCCGGTGGTGTCAAGCAGAAACACCACGTCGACCATCCCTCCCGTCCGCTTTCCGGTGATGTCGAAATGCCGCTCGATCATGCTGCGCGTCCAGCCGGTCCGAAACACCACCGAGAGATCGAGCCCCGTCTCCGGCGCCGAGGGCCAGGCCCAAACCAGAGATTGGCGCCCCGTGTTCGTCAGCCAGTCGACTTTCTCCGTCCGCCGACCTCCGGAGCGCCGGTCGTAGGCCACCTTACCGGGTCGGACGACCTCGAACGAAATTCGGACCTGGTTTTCCACCCGCTGGTCCTGTTCGATTTCGATATTGCTGAGGACCGCATAGGAGAGGACCGTATGGGAATAGACGTTGTACAGCGCAGCGACGAGCGCCAGGAGGATTCCTGCCGCCACCAGCGCCAGCCGTCGCGAACTGCGGAGGTTGCGTTCCCGCACCTGCTCCAGTTCGCGAATTTGTCCCTGCAGACTGAGCGCCGGGGGATCGGGAGCGCCCTTTTCCGCCGCTGCATCGGGCGCGGGGCGGCCCAGTTCGGTCAGCGCCTGACCGCACCGCGCACACACCGTGTCGGTATCGGCGGCCCGCAGCTTGCAATGGCGACAATATTTCATGAGACAATCGTTCTCGAAACCCAACCGTTCATCGCTCACCGCCGCACATCATCGCATCTTTCTCCATTTCAAACTGCGCCGGGCCTCCGCTCCATGAAACTGGGATTCAACCGGTCTGAGGCACCGGAGGCCAGATGCCCAATCGCCGCATCGGATTGCTGTTTTCCGATTGAGTCGCGATCACTTCCCCCTCTTCCAAGCCTGCGCTCCGCGACAGCCCTCCCAGAATCGGAGTGACGATCTCCGATGGGGGCGTCTGAGGAATCAAGACTCCCCCCGCTGCGTCAAACCGCAGCGTGACGGTCGCTCCGGGGGTCAGAAAATCCCCCGCCGGGCCGTCGTAGAGACAGCGGAACCGGAGCGTCAAGGGCGTTTCGACCCGTGTTCGATCGATCAGCAGATGATTGTCGTCCGATTCGGGAATGCGATCGGGCGATACCGGAAAATCCGCGACCAGACCAGTCCAGCGTTCAATCACGACCTGCCGAACTCCGGCCGGCCTATGCCAGGTCAATTCCAATCCCTCAGTGCGCTGGAGACTCCGCAGCCCGAGCACCTCCTGCCAGAGGAGCTTGGGTTCGGAAAAGAGGGGCGCCGAGGCGAGCGCGTACTCGCGGAGCACGTCCCCGGCCACCGTGAGCGCGCCGGTTCGCTGCGCCGTGACCGAATAACGGACGATTGCCCCCCCTTGCAAGACTTCGTCGTCCAGGCACCGCTCCCCCGATCCTTCGAAGAGGACTGTCCAGCGGGAGTCGGCCGGCCGCGGGGCAGGGCGCTGAACGCTCCGTTCCACAAGATAGTGCGTGGGAGCGGGACCATTCGGGGGTGGTCGCCAGGTGATGACCCGCCGCGAGCCTTGAACCGCGATACTGATCTGAACGGGAGACTGCGGCGCAAGTGGCGTGAGACTTTGCAGCGCGGCGAGCGACTCGCGGCAGTCGCGGCAACTCTCCAGGAGCGCAAGGTGCCGCGCGATCAGCTCATCCGCACCGACTCCCTCCTCCTGGAGTTGGCGCAATCCCCCGACTTCGTTGCGGATCCGCGCCAGCCGCTCGCGCAACGGAACTGCCACGTCCCCGGCGCGCGCCTCGGCGTTCAGGCCCTCCAATTCGAACAACAGTTTCTCCGCGGTGTAGAGCTTTCGAGAGCCAAGCGCCTCGCGGAACTGGTCGTACGCCCGTGCCCCCCGTTCAGCCAAATCGCGCTCCTCCAACAGCCGATGCTGCAACCGCACGATCCGCGTCTGCCAATCTTCATTCAGCGGCTCCTGTGAGGCAAATTGCTGGGCGATCTCCAGGGCTGGCCGATTCCGCCCCTCGATCTCCAACGCGTCCAGCAAGCGGTGCAGCCGGCTCCACAGTTCGTCACAGTCCGACCATTTCTGAAACAGTTCCAGACACAATCGGGCCTCTGATTCGGGAGGGGCATCGGCGGGGATCTGCCCCAGTTGCTGACGAAGCTGCGCCAGGAAGCGACGGACCTCTTCGAGCTGCGGAACTCCCGGTTGAGAATAGTACGGGGCCAGCGTCAGCAAGTCGTGCAGTTCGCGCTCCACGCGGGACCAGCGGCGGTCGGCGGCCCCCCGGCGAATCGACGCCGCCAGCGTGCGGACCTTCGCGGCCCGACTCACCAGCGCCTCAATCCGCGGCGTCGCGAGGATCTGTTGCGCCAAACGACAGGCGTCGAGCATCCCTTTGTGGTCTCCAGCCGAAAGGAGCGCTTCGGCCAGTTCCAACAGTCCCGCAAACTGCACCCCGCGCCCGGAGGCCAGGCCGCAGCGGCCGCAATGTTTGTCTCCGACAGGCACCCGTTGCCCGCAGTCGGGATTGCGACAACGCTCTTCCAGCCCGGTGCCACATTTTGGGCAGCGCGGGGAGGCGCCGGCCACCAGGCGACCACATCGGCGGCACACTCGGCGATCCGCCATGGAAATCGAAAACTGAATCGGTCGGGCGAGCGACAGTCCGCGGATGCTGGCGCGCCACCGGACCACCTGATGCGCCTCGTCGCTGGAGAGGCCGAACTCCTCCATCCCCACGCTCACCAGCAGGGCGAAATCTCCCCTGGTCATTTTTCCGGAGGCCAGAAGCAGATCTACCTGCCCGAGAAAATCATCGAGTCGGCGATTGTAGAGCGCGTTATCGTAGCGATCTTTGGCCGGCTGGTCCTGCAGAAACGTCAGACACGCTTGCAGGCTCTTTTCCCAGGCGATGCACAAGCTGGTCTTCGGCAACGACTTCGACCAGCGGTCGTACAGAATGCGGGCGACGCTCAGCAACTTGGCGGGAGACGTCTGCGCGGGAACATCCAGCACCTCGTAGAACGAGCCGCGGCCCAGCACCTGCAGGTGTCCCGCGATCTGCGACATCACCGACCGTTCGAGCGCCGGCCGGCGATACGGCGGACCACCTCCCCCGGCGACAGGCTCGACATCGCAAACGAGCAGTTGACGGGCGCTCAGCGCTTCTGCCAGGACGGCGGGTGGAATCCCCCGCTCTTCGCACGACTTCAACAGCAGCGCGTGTTGCTGAGTCGAAATTGACGTTCGCTTCCCCCCGGTCGCCAGGCTCAGTAGCTCGCCGACGTTCTGGTCCTGCCCGCGGCGACGCTCTTCCACCGCAGCTTTGTGAAACCCCAGATACGCCTGCAGTGCCTCGGGTTGAGCCAGAAGCTGCTCGAACTGGCGCGCCCGCTCCAGGTTGGCGCGGGCCTGCTGCTGAAACAGCGGATTGATCGCTTGCGCGGTCCATTCTTTCTTGCAGCGGTTGATCGCCCCTCGCAATTCGTCCGACGATCGCACCGCCACCTCGGCGGGATCGAGTCCCAGCAAGGAGAGGTAATCAAACGACTCGTCAAACGGGGCGGCCACGGTGGCGGGCTTTCAGAATCAGAAGAACAGTGGACGGGTCAGAGACTCAGACGGCGCAGTTCAGTGAAGTGGCAAGGGGCGCGGGTCACCTTGCCTCCAGCACCGCCAGTTCCCGCTCTCCGGCCTGGACCGCCCCCAACCCCAGCACGCCGGACCGGACAATATTGACTTCGCACTCCCGATTGGTCGAGGCTTCCCGCGCCCGGAGCGTCATCGTCCCGTCGGCGGAATAGTTGAACCAGATTTTCACCTCCGATCCTTTGGGAACTCCCGGAGGGAGCTCCACGTGCCCGCGACCGATCTCCTTGCACTGCTGCGGATCGAGCGAATCTCCGTCTGCCTCCATCAACACCAGTTCGATCGACGACTGATTGGCATGGGCGGTCCCGAACTGCCGCGGTCCCGATTCGTAGACAAAGGGAATCTCCGTATTCTTGGTCAACAGCGGCGCGACAATTTCCACTCCGTGGTCGATCGCCAGGATGCCGTAGGTGTGCGACGAAACGTTGACACCCCCTTTGCCCGGCAGCCCCAAGTAGAAATCGCGATTGCGGACCGTCTCGATTTCCTTTTCGAGCGCCTGTTGAAAGGCGGCCTGGTCCCCCTGGCCGGTCTGGGCGTTGTAGCCGACCTGCGCCGCCAGCGAGTCGATCTTCCGTTTGACCCCCCAGATCGCCGCCCCCTTGGCAACGCATTCGTCGGGATCATGAATATCGGCCGACAGCCCGAACTCCCGATCGACGCGGGCTTTGACCATCGGCATCCGGCTGGAGCCTCCCACGAGCAGGATGCGATCCACCGTTCGATTCCCCACCTTGCGTTCCAGCTCGTCCAGCGTCTCGCGCGTCACGCGGATCGACAAATCCAGCAAATCGAGGGTGATTTCCTCGAATTTCTCGCGCGTGACCTCGATCCGGGTGTGGCTTCCGGCGAAGGAGAACGTGAAGGGATCCTTCATCTTCTGCGACAGCCGCTTTTTGGTCGCTTCGGCCTTGGAGCGCAGTTCCTGATGCGCATGGGGGTCGGTCAGCGGATTGACTCCATGTTCCGCTTCGAACGTCGAGGCGATGTAACTGATCAGCCGGTCGTCCCAATCTTTGCCTCCCAATTCATGATTGCCCCCCGTCACCAGAATCTTCACCCCCTCATCGTCCACCCGAATGACGCTGATGTCGAAAGTTCCTCCCCCCAGATCGTAAACCAGGATCGTCTCCGGCTGTTTCCCGGCCTGGACTCCATAGGAGAGGGCGGCGGCGATCGGTTCGTTGACGATGTCCAACACGTTGAGCCCTGCCATGATCCCCGCGTTCTTGGTGGCGGTCCGCTGCGCGTCGTCAAAATAGGCCGGAACGGTGATCACCACGTCCCTGATCGCCGCCTGAACGTTTTGCTGCGCCTTCTCGACCAGCGCCTTGAGAATTACCGCCGAGACTTCTTCCGGAGCGTACTGTTTGCCGTCGTACTCGAAGAAGAACTCGTCCTTTCGCCCCATGAAGCGTTTGACGAACTGCACTACGTGCTCCGGTTCGATCTCGGCCATATTCTTGGCTTCGATCCCGACGACGACGTGCCCTGGGCTTTCGAAATACGCCACCGACGCCGTGGTCGGTTCGTTGATGTCGTTGGGAACGATCACCGCCCGATCGAATTCGTCGATCTGGGCGACGGCGGAATAGGTCGTCCCCAAGTCGATTCCGAACACCTTGGTCAATTCGGCCATCTCAATTGGCTCCTGGCGTGTGTTTGTAAACGGACACTTGTTCCCGGCGGATGACGGCCTCCGGACCGCAAAAGCCGGTCAGCCCCCGCGCGGCAATCGTTTTGTCCAATTCGGCCCGGTCGCAGGGAACGGTCCGCATGCACTGCTGCGTCTTGGGATCGAACTGTTCCGCCGCGGAACGAAACGGCTCGACGTCGTACTTGAACAACAGATCCAACAGCATTTGTCCCGTCATTGCCAAAGCGCGGACCGCGGGGGACTCGCTGGACGAGGCCGATTCGTCGGTCGACAGTCGTGCCAATTCTCCGCTGACGAAGTCGTGACAGAAAATCACTTCCTTCAGCAGCGGCAACATCTGTTGCCGGACGAATGCGGTCTTGTACCCGCGCAACTCATCATGCAGCTTCTCGACGGCCCGCGCCTGAACGTCGTCCGATCGAAGTCGGCTGGTGAACATCTCGCTCAACGCACGCTGGTCGTCGCCAAGTTGACCCTGTCGTTCGCGGATGGAGTTCAACCCCTTACGGAGCTCGTCCAGGAACTCCGGCGGCATGGGGACCAACAGCCCATCGTTCGTCTCCGAAGGGGCCGAGGACATCGTCGGCTCGATCACCAGCGTTTCCGATTCGCTTCCCAGGCCAGCCGAATGGCTTCGACCCTCCATCTCACCGCCGTCGTTCAACCGGGGTTCCTCCGGATGAGCTCCTGCCACTGGCTCAGGAGGGGCGGAGTCGTCGGAGGAGGTGGGCGTGCTGGCCGCGCCAGGAGGGGCCGCGGAGTGTTCCGTCGGATCATGGAGCAGGCTGTGGAGCCATTTCATGGGAGCAATTCCAAAGAGGTGCAGGATCTATCATATCCGGCACCGATCGAATTCTCCACAAGATTTAGAGAGCGGGAGATCTTTCCCGCTTTTCGTTCTTCCACCCAGGACGCCTCAGCGCGTCCCCGCCCCAGCCCGTGGTGGTGGGCGCTGCCAGTGTCCGGCGCAGACTCAGCCTGCGTCGGCCAGGGAGCCCGTCAGCCTGGCGAGAGTTCTCAATTCTCGTCTGCGATGAACTGAAACCTCAACCGCGGAGCGCGCCGTCGCGTGATGGCGGCGGCCACTTCACAGCGCAGTCTGCCGCTGGCTGCGGCCAGGCGCTGTTGGACCAGCAAGGGATCGAGAGCCTCTCCGGGAAGGGCGGGGGCGACAAGGATCAGCAATTGCGAGGCGTCCGGTTCCGGAATCGCCTGTACGACGCGCAGGCTCCGCAGCAATTCGTCGTCGCATTCGCCCGAGAGAACCAGGTCCAGCGTTTCGGCCACCTGGCGGCACAATTGCAACGCCTTGCGGTCCTTGCGGCGCAGTCTCCCCCGTCCGGATGGACGCTCGGCAGCGACACCATCGTCGAAGACCAGCGGTTCTCCTGGGGAATGTCGACGGGAACGAGTGGAATCTCTCTGGGACATGCACTGATGGACACGGGGAGCGGTCCAAGGTTCGCTTGTAGTTGGGAGTACGTGCTGAGGGAGACGGAGGCAAAATGGAGAATCTGGCACCGAAATCCACCTCGACTCCAAGCCGTTGTTTTGATACGACTCTGCCGCGCCGCCGTTGGCTCGTTGACTCGGGGACCGCGATCAACCTGACAGCCCATGTCCACCACCACGAATCCCCCCCTCCCTTCAACCCGATCGGCCCGTTCCCGCGGGATGTCCCGACGTCGCCGCCGCGACGGGAGGGTCGTGTTTTATCGGGACTTTCCCCGACAGACTCCTGCGGAAGAGCGGGCCAACCAGGTGACGCATGCGCTCGCGGCGCTGGCCAGCCTGGCGGGAGGGGGCCGCTTGATTCAGATGGCGGCCCAGCACGGCGATCTGGCGATGAGCCTGGGGTGCGTCGCGTACGTGGTTTCGCTGTTGGCGGTCTTTTTGATGTCCACGCTGTCGCACTCGTTCGCCGCTCCGCGGCTGCGCCACCGGTTTCGGGCTTTGGACCAGGCGTCGATCTACCTGCTGATTGCCGGGACATGCACCCCCTATTTTCTTCGATTTCTTGCTCCGCAAGGGTGGGGCTGGATGCTGGCGCTGATCTGGGGGGTGGCACTGGTGGGGGCGTGGAGCAAAGTCCGCGGCTGGCGAACCAATTCGATCTCGGTGGGATTGTATCTGGCGGCCGGCTGGCTCCCCGTGGTGGCGGCCCGGCCGCTGATCGAAAGCATGCCTCTGGAGTGCCTGCTGATCGTCATCGCCTCGGGGCTGGCCTATACGACCGGAGTTGTGTTCCTGGTTTTGGACGAACGGCGGCGGTTCTTCCACGCCATCTGGCATCTGCTGGTGATCATCGCCAGCGGCGGATTCTACGCCGGGATTTCCTGGTTTGTCGTGGGATAGGCCCAATGTGTGCGCCGCGGTTTCGCGTCATTCGACGTTGAAATCTCCCGCTCCCTTGAGGATCATTAGGGGACGGGCATTTGCCAGAAGCGCAGCGATCAGTGACTTATGTCGACCACGGCCCCTCCTCCGAGCACCGACCCCAGTCTGCTGATGCGTCTGCGTGACGCCCAGGACTCTCAGGCGTGGGGACTGTTCGTTTCCGTCTATGGCCCGATGATCGCCCGCTTTTGCCGCCGCCGAGGATTGCAGGATGCCGACGCCTTCGACGTGTCGCAAGAGGTGCTGGCGAAAGTGTCGCAGGCGTTGCGGTCGTTTGAATACCAACCGGAGACGGGACGGTTTCGCCACTGGCTGGGGTCGGTCGTACGGAGCCGATTGGCGGAATTTTTCGCCGAGCGGCAACGGCAGCAGTCGGCCAGTGGAAAACCGCCGCCGGACGCGTTCTTCCTGGAAGAGGCGATTGAAGGAGGAATCGACGCGGAATGGACGCAACAGTTTCACGACCATTTGCTGCGGGTGGCGATGGAGCGGGCGGAAGCGGATTTCGATCCGATCAATTGGCAGGCCTTTGATCTCTCCTGGCGCCAAAACGTCCCCGTCGCCGAGGTGGCGCAGCAGCTCAATCTGCCGGTCGCTGCCGTGTACGTCGCCCGCTATCGCATCCTGGAGCGTCTGCGGAAAGAGGTACTGATGCTCGCCGAGGACATTCCATCGTTGTTCTCGACCGATTGACTGCCATGCCCTGTCCCCCCCGTCCCGAACTGCTGCTGTACCTGCAAGGTCGGCTGAATCCCGACCACGCGTCCGGGGTGGAACGGCATGTTAGCGGTTGTTGCGTGTGTCAGGAAATGCTGGAGTCGCTCACTCAAAATCCCGACCTGCGACACCAATTGATCACCGGCTGGTCGGTCGACTTTCGGAACGCGCCGCGGACCGGCGGATCGGACAACGAAGTGGAGCTGTCGTTTCTCGCGGCGGCGCGCGAACCAGGCGATCTGGGCATGCTCGACGACTACCGGATTTATGAATTGCTGGGAACCGGCGGGATGGGGCTGGTGTTTCACGGCTACGATTCACGGCTGGAGCGGCAGGTGGCGATCAAGGTTCTGCGACCAGAGCGTTCCGATCCCTCGTCTCGGCGGCGATTCATCCAGGAAGGGCAGGCGATGGCGCGAATTCGCGACGATCATGTCGTGGGGGTCTTTGCCGTCGTGGATCCCGCGGAGCGTCCTCCCTATCTGGTCATGGAGCATCTGGACGGCCCCACGCTGGCGCGGCACATCGCCGATGCGGGACGGCTGCCCGCACTCGAAGCGGCCCGGATCGTCATTCAGGTGGCCGGAGGACTCGCCGCGGCGCATGCCAAAGGCTTGATCCATCGCGACGTCAAACCGGCAAACATCATGTTCGACCGGGGACAACAGCGCTGGAAGCTGATGGATTTTGGCCTGGCCCACAATCTGCTCGCCTCGGCGGGGGAATCGCAAGCGGGGCTGCTCGCCGGAACCCCCGCCTATATGAGCCCCGAGCAGGCGCAGGGGACCACCCCGGCCGAACCCCGGAGCGACGTGTACGGACTGGGACTGACACTGTATGAAGCGCTCACGGGCGAGGTTCCCTTTCGCGGCGACCTGCACCTGGTGCTGCAGCAAATCGTCCGCGATGAGCCGCGCCGTCCCGCCGCGATCGCGGCGTCGATTCCGCGCGACGTGGAGGTGATGTGCCTGAAGGCGATCGCCAAGGACGCATCGCGCCGGTACGTTTCGGCAGCCCAATTCCAGGAAGACTTGCGGCGCTGGGAGCGTGGGGAACCGATCATCGCCCGCCCCGCCGGACGAAGCGAGCGGGTGTGGCGATGGGCGCGGCGCAATCGGCTGGTGGCGGGACTGACGATGACGCTGGCGCTCGTCGGGATCGTCTCGATCGGAGGCCTGTGGTCGCTGTGGCAAGCGGCCCTGCAGAGCGCTGCTGCCGAACGCGAACAATCGCAGGAGACGGCTCGGCAGCGCGCTGAGGCCGAGGACAACCTGAACGACGCACTGGCGGCCATCGACCAGTTTTCGCTGTTTGTTCTGGATGAGGAACAACTCAAGAAGCCCGAGTTGGCCGAACTGCGACGCAACGTCGCCCGACGCTGGGCCGAGAATTATGCCCGAGTGCTGGAACGCCGCGAGAACGATCCGAAAGTTCTGGAATCGCTGGCCGACGGGCATACTCGCATCGCGCAGGCACTGATGTTGTCGGGAACGACAAAGGAGGCCGCCGCCGGCTGGACCGAGGCGGTGCGCATCCTGAAGAAGCTCGATGCGCAGACTCCAAACCGCGTGCCGATCCTGGAGCGTCTGGCGCGGGCCCTGCTGCAACTGGGACAATACCCGACCGGAGCCGATGCGCTGGCCGATTCCGAGCGAGCCCTGGAAGAGGCGCTGCAGGTCTCGCAACGGGTGGTGGAATTGGAGCCCGATCTGCCGACACATCGGTTCCGCGTCGTCACCGCGCAGGGGGCCATCGCCCGTCTGGCGACGATGCGCAGCGACCATCAGGCCGCCTTGGCGTCGATTCAGGCGGTCCGTGACGAAATCGCGCGAATGGTCGCTCTCCAACCGGCGCATTTCGGATACCAGCAGAATCTGGGAGTGGCGGAGCACAATCTGGGGTTGGCGCTGACCGCTGCCGGGGCTCCGGACGACGAAGCGCGACACGCGCTGGAGCGAGCCCGCGAGATTCGCCAGCGGCTCATCGAGACCATGCCCAGTCCCTCGCATTGGGATTTCGCCAATCTCGCCAATACGGACACATCCCTGGGGCTGCTGTGGCAAGGTCAGGGAAACCTGAACGAAGCAATGCATTGTCTCGAACGGGCGATCGCCCTTCGAGAACAGGTTCAGGAACTGGCTCCCGGCGGTGCGCTCTACGCCCATTCGATGGTGAACTCACGGCGGGCATTGGCACAGGTGCTCGATGCCATGGGGATGGCCGACCGCTCCGTTGCCGAAATGAGGTCGGCCCGCGAGACGTTTCTGCAACACCTGGAAGCCCTGGTCGATGGACCGGCCCTCCCCGTGGGGGGGGACGACCCGCTGATGGGTTTCTGCGACTTCTCAATTCGACAGGGGGATGCGGCAGAGGCCGTTCAATTGGCGGATGTCCTTTTCGCTCAGGTGGCGCGCCGGCGGCAGGAGCAGCCCGACAACCCGGAATGGCAGCAACTGGAAATCACGGCGCTGTCCCGCCGCGCGGCCGCGGCCGCACTGCAGGAACGCTGGGTGGCCGCCGCGGCGGACCTGGAACTAGCGCTGACACACAAGGCTGCACTTCGCAACCACAGGGGAGCCGACCGACCAGCAAGTGACGCATCCGACGAAGATCTGCAAACCGCGCTGGAATGGCGCTGGGCGCAGGCGCGGGGCCACTGTGGCCACGATGTGGATGCTCAACAACTGCCGCCATCGTCCGTTGACGCGGAACGACTGACGCGGCTGAAAGCGCTTGACCCGGGACTCCCGGCGGCACTGGATGACGCTTCCCTGCTCCAGGCGTTGGGAGGGATCGGTCCGAACCCGTCGACAGTTCCCGGACCATAACGAAACCGGATGTGGCTACTTCCGGCGACGAATCGGCACGATGGCCGACACCGCCAGCAGCGACAGCAGCATTCCCGGTTCGGGTACCGTGGTCGTTTGCGTCACGGTGCCAGCTCCCACTTGCGTCCCCTGCGAGAATTGCACGACCGTGAATGGCAACGGGTCGGCATTCGGCAGTGGCACATCAAACCACGCGCTCACGGTACTCTCACCATCGACGAGCGCCGTTTTCGTATACTGCGCAAACTCGGACAGATGATCGGCACTCTCTCCGAACACATCCGGCCCAACGATGGCTTCACCGACCTGACCAACGATTTCCAGCCAGTTGATCACATCCGCTTCGCTGTAATCAGCGAAGAGCTCGTCAAAGCTCTTTCCGACCATCAGCCCGGCGGCCCAGTTGCTGACGATCATCACCAGGTGTTTTCCCTCGGCGGGCGGCTCATTCGTCACCGGAGGAGAGGTGTATCCGTCGTACGACACACCCAGCAACAGCGACCGCACGCGCACCTGATCGGAAGCGAAAATCTGATTGATGATCGTCTCGCTCGGACCGTCGGCGCCCCCTTGAATGTAGTCTGGCCAACTGGCCCCACCAAACGTGTCCCCTTCTTCGAATTTCACCACTCCGGCAATTCCCAGCGTATCGGGCTGCATCACCACAGTATAATGCGTGTTAAACCCCGCCTGGGCCAACGAACTCGTCAGGGAAACCAACGCCAGGACAGCCAGGATGCGGCGAACCATAGGACTTCTCACTCAATGCCGGTGGAATCGTGACCTAATCGCGAGTCGGGGGATCGCTCCCCTCGGACTCCCTAATGGCCTTACCGGCACAGCCGGGCAATCTGGCGCGTGGCGTGAAAGAATTTCTAAATTTTCTTCCCGTCCTTCATTTGGCATAGGGAGCCTGCCCCGCCCGGTGCGGCTCACGAGGGGGGACTGGTACTCGAGTCCCGGTACACCCCATTCCATCCCCACGGACTTTGACTCGACAGTGATCGACCGCACCTGGCAAATCAATGCCGGACGGAGATGTGTTTCGTGGCTGTCTGGACCGCTGTGGCCCTGCCCGAAACGACCATCCCCAGCACCATCAAACCCATCAGGGCATCTTCGGCAAAGGGTGCCACTCGAGCCGGTCCCGAAAGCCGCTTGAGAAGCATGCTTCGCAACAGCTCAATCTTCTGCGCCAGTCCGCCGGAGAAGACGATTCGACTCCAATCCCCCTCCGGTGCGATCCGATCGGCACATTGGCGGTAATTGTCCGCCATGTTGATAAACGCGGCGCGGAACAGACCTCCCACGGTCAGATTGTCGGTCGTGATCCCCTGGACCCTGCCGCGGTCGCCAAATGGACCAGCGAAGAACGACAACTCGACGGAGAGTTCTGAGTCGCTCGCCCGTTCCGCCGCCTCGACCGCCAGCTTCCAGGGATCAGCCAGCGGCGCGCCGGCCAGTCGGGGAAGTTCCGTCAACAGGTCGATCAAAACTTGCAGCGAGCGCCCCGCCGGAATATGCGTGATCGTGTTCAGATATCGGCCATCGAAGTACGGGCGGGTCTGATACGCCCCAGGGAGAAACTCCTGGGTGAGTCGACTGAGCTGCGATCCGGTGGAGATGTTGATCGACAACTCTCCTGTCTGAAGCAGGGCGCCTGCCAGTGCGGCCTGATGGTCCCCCACCGCCGGGTGCCAGGGAATCTCGCGCCCGGCATGCCGAAACGTTCCGACAGGGGTTCGGAAATCCCCCAGCGCTGGCCACTGCAGCGATTCCAGCCCCAGTCTCCGGATCGCCTCGACATGCCATCCGTGGTGGCGCAGATTGATGGCGCCCAGCGCCAGGGTCGGCTCGGTGATCGCCGTCGCGTGACACAGTTGCTGGGCGACAAAATCCCCCAGCGCTAAGGGCGTTCCTTCGGGGAGGCGGTTCCGCTCTTGCAACCAGACGAGCAGCGGGAACATCGAGCCTGGCTTCAGCTCCTTCCCCAGATCTAATAATACTTCCGTTCCCAGTCGCTCCTGGACGCGGTCCAGCAGCGGTCCACTTTGCGGATCCAGCGGGCGAACGGTTCTCTGATCGCGCCAGGAGAGATAACTCGTCAGCGGATTCCCCTGCGCATCCGCCAGAATCACCCCTCCCATCTGGCAGCAGCACAGAATTCCCCGAACGTCCGGCGCCACGTCGATCAGACTGGCGATCAGCCGCTGAACTTCTGCAACGATCCGCGCCGGATCGACTTCAAAGTGCCCTTCCGGAAGCCCCGCAAGCTCATCGGGAAAGGGCGCCCGGCGAATCTCCAGAATCTCAAGCTGCTCCAGGTCGAGCAGGGCCCCCTTAACGAACGAGGAGCCGATATCGAGTGCTATGTAGCGCATGGGCCGTCCCTGCTGTTCCCCAACAGGATCAGTTGACGACGCTTTCCAGCGGCTCGCCGCGGAAGCAGCGGGCCACAAGTTCCGCGGCCGATTCGCGCAGCACACGGACGGCGCGCTGACTTGCCGACGCCACATGCGGAGCCAAAATGACATTGTCCATCTTGAGAATGGGGCTGTCGGAAGGAATGGGTTCGGGATCGAACACGTCCAGCGCGGCTCCCGCCAGTCGCCCTTCCTGGAGAGCGGCGATCAGTGCTCCGGAATCGACAACGCTCCCCCGCGACAGGTTGATCAGGAGCGCCTGCGGCTTCATCTGTTTCAACGCCTGGGCATTGATCAGCTGCCGGGTTTGCGGCGTTGATGGACAATGCAGCGTCACGATGTCCGACTGCGCCAGAAGTTCCGGCAGGCTGGCCAACTCGCAACCGGCCGCACGGACCGATTCGGCCGTCGCGATCGGATCGCTGACGAGGACGCGGCACTGAAACGCGAGCAGCCGACTCGCCACGGCACGTCCAATGCGCCCGAATCCCACGACCCCCACAGTCTGATCTCGCAGCGTCCGAAATCCGGCCAAAGTTGTCGCCAGCCCCCAATTCCCCGCCCGAAGATGAAGGCAATGGGGCACCACTTGCCGCGTCAACGCCAGAATGAACGACAGCGTGTGGTCAGCCACTTCGTGGATGCAAAACTCGGGGACGTTGCAAACGGGAATATTCCGTTCCCGCGCCGCGGCCAAGTCCACGTTGTCGACGCCGATGCCGTAGCGGACGATGATCCGGGCGTTTCGCAACGCAGCGATCACTTCCCGATTCATCGGCGCGAACTGCGTGATCACAAAGTCGGCGTCCCCCGCCAGCGCGGCCAACTCGGCGGGGGTTCGGCATTGGCTGGCGACAAACTCCAGCCCCAGCGGCTCCAGGATTCCCCGCTCAATTTCCAGGTCGGGAAACGTATAGTCCGTGACGACCACTTTCATCGACTTCTCTCCGCAGCGACGAGCAAAACTGCCCGCACCGCCGCGGGCCAATGGCAGTCACGTGGTAACGTGACCCCGCGCCGCATGTCAACCGAAAGGGGGGGTGCATGACGGATCGGGAGGGTGGTGAAACGAACCACAGGGGACTCGCGCCCCCTGTTGTGTCATCGCACCGTTCCTGCGGGATGCCAGCCAACCGGGGGAGGGGGGACGCTGCTGCCGGGCATCGGGACCGGCGTCAGACTTCCGGTCGCGGGAGGGGCCGGGTTCGGTTCACTCCCCCCCGACGAACTCGGCGCGGGCATGACCGTCCAGCCAGACGAGCCGTCGAACGGCATCCCGCCAAACGTCGGTCCGCCGCAATTCCCCGAGGCACAGCCACCGGAAACCGGCATTCCACTCATCCCCGACATTCCACCGGCACAGCCCGCGCAGCCCGTCGAGGGGATCGAAGCGCCCGACGACTCATAGCTCCCCGGCGCTGGAAGCATCGGTGATGAAGCCGGGGGCATCCCGACTCCCTCCGGGGCGCAGCCGTTGCAACCATCGCAGCAATCGGTCGGAAGACACTCGCAGTTGTCTCCGCGTCGATTTCGGCGGTCGCGACGGTTCTTGCCGCACTTGTCGCATTTGTCCTGACGCGCATCCTTCAACCGGGAGAACAGGCGATGGTGCTTGTGCCCGCACTCCGGGCATTCGTCCGCAATCGGCTCTTCGTCCCAGTTGAGGCAGCCGTCGTGCCGCGAATGGCAACAACCAGCCGTATGGCAGCACCCGGCCCCCCACATCAGGGAGGCGATTCCCAGGACCAATGTCAGAATCCGTTTCATGGTTCGACTCTTTCCAGAGGCTTTGATTGTTCCCAGCTCTACTTGCAATATCGTCAAAATCGCTACCCGCCTTGAATTCCGGAGAGTTTGCCTGACCGTTATGGCTCGATCTTCACTGCCGGATCAAGAGGCCCCAGCACCGCGGGTTCGGCCCCCGCCTGACCTGCGTCCGCCAGCGGAAGCTGTTGAATGTCTTCCAGTTGCAACAAACCGGCCAAATCGGCGTACGCATCCCATTGGCCATTCATCGCGGCGATGAACGAGGTGATCGACCCGAGCAGATTCTGCTGGGCGACGATGATGTCGCCAAACCCGACCTGGGCCGACTCCTGTTGATGCCGCTCGTAGACGCCACGATAGACGCGGGCCTGATCCGGCAGGATCTGGTCGCGGTAGTATTCCAGGAGAATGCGGTTGCTCTCGTAGCGTTCGAAGGTCTCGGCCAATTGCGCAGAGAGATCCAGCCGGACTTTTCCCAGTTCTTCCGCGGCACGAACCAGTTCCCCGCGGGCCTTCTGAATACCACCGCGATTCTGGTTGAAGATCGGAATCGGAATTCCGACTTGCAGGTTGTACGTCGTGCGCCCGACAGGGGGAGTGGTGAAGTCCCGCTGCACGGCGGAGTAGAGTCTGACATCGGGGATCGGCGTCACCTCGGCCAACCGCACCTGGAGCCGTCCCTGGAACTCCAGGTTTCGCGCCGCCAGCACGTCGGTGTGGTTACTGAGCAGGTAATCCAGCGAGGCCTCGTAGTTGATCGGGGGGAGGACGCGCGCCCCTTCTCCCTCCAGGGTCATGGCCGGTAGATTGGGATCGCCCAGGGCCGCCGCAAGCTGTTTCCAGGCGGAGAGGTACCGATTGCGCGCCTGGGCGAACGCCCCCCGCGCCGTCACGGCCAAAGCCCGGAGCTGCATCGGTTCATAGGCGGCTGCCTGGCCGCCAGCCAGTTGCTCCACCTGAACCCGGTACACCTCGTTGGTGAATTGGACCAGCGCCTCGCTGTAGGTCAGGTTCTCGCGAGCCACAAGAACCGAAAAATACTGATTCCGGACCACCGTCAGCAACTCGGCGCGGGCCTTGCGCAACGCCAGTTGCCGGTTCATCAAATCGACATTCGCGATGGAGCGGGCCAGTTCGAGCTTTCCGGCAGTGATGATATTCTGCTCAAAGAACATCCCCTGGTAGTTCCGAGTCCCCCCGGAGCCAACTGTGTCGGCTTCATAACCCACCGTGGGATTTGGATAAACTCCCGCCTGGATCGCCCCCCCCAGGGCCGCCTCAACGTCCGCCGCGGCCTGCACGATTCGCGGATTGTTATTGAGGGCGATCTGTTCCAGTTCCGACAGCGTCGCTCGCGGCTGATCGGCCGTCGGCGGGCCGGTCACATCGGAATGCAATGCGGGCAAGTCGGGAAACAGGGCAGCAATGGCCATCTCCCGCTGTCGCGGATTGCTGGAGTCGATTGGAAGCGCCAAGGGGGGAGCATCGGCACCTGGAAGCGACTGCGGAATCTTCAGCCGTTCCGACAATTTGGAGCCCCCTGGCGTCGATCGCCGGGGAGGGGCATCATCTCCCGTTTCCCCCACTGCGGCGACGGGACGAATCTCCGAAGCAGGCCCCTCCCTGCCTGGCCCCTTCTGCACCGCCGTAGCGGTTGCGGCCACCGCCGCCGGCTGGCGGACTCCCTGGCCCACCTGATCCAGGAGTGCTCGGGATTGGGGAGATGCGCAGCCCCCCGCTGCCAGACACAACAAGGTCGGCAGACTCCAGCGATTCGGGAAGAATCCCATCTGCGTCAGAAACACGTCGATCAACTCGCGGGGGATTGCCGGATCGGGACTCAGTCATTCGGCTGGCAAAAAAATCACCCAGGAGACCGTACCCAGGGGCTTCAATGGAAGTCGGAGCGCATCGATTGTATCGGTTGTAGCGGTTGTAAGACTGAAGCCACGTTCGAAGTGTTGACGGATTTCTCTGCGATCGCCATGATGCGCCAGGCAGTAACCCATTGTTCAGCAACGGCTTGTGAGTCGCAACGTGGATTCCCCCGGCAATTGCGCCAACGCATCGGACCGTCCGATCATGACGGCCCGGCAGTATTTCCTCGAACAGCAGCGACAACACTTTCCCGGTGCCTCATTGGAATTCTCACGGTGTCTTTCGGAGACAACATGACTGCGACAGTGTTCCCGGGATTGACGCGTACACGACCGGTCGTTGCCGGTCGGAACGGAGCGGTGGCCACCGCGCATCCGCTGGCGACGCTGGCGGGATTCGACCTGCTCCGCCGCGGCGGAAATGCCATCGACGCGGTGGTCGGAGCCGCGGCGGCGCTGGGGGTCGTCGAACCGTATATGAGCGGCCTGGGTGGAGTGGGATTTCTCCTGTGGCATCCCGTGGGAGGCCCTACGCAGGTGCTCAATTTTGGAGGCCATGCCCCCGCGCGCGCCACCCCGGACCAGTTCACCTATGCCACCCGGGAACACGGCATTCGGGCGTCGCTCGTTCCCGGGAATGTCGCCGGCTGGTTCGAAATGCTCCGGAAACAGGGAACGCTTCCCGCGGCGGACGTGCTGGCTCCGGCGATCTGTTTGGCGGAATCGGGATTTCCGCTACATCCGTTCAACGTCGAAATGATTCGCAGTTCGATCCCCCGGCTGAATGCGGCGGGGCAATCGATTTATGGGAATCTCACGCTGCGGATCGGCGCGATCCTGAAGCAGCCGGAAATGGGAGGGACGCTGCGCGGAATTGCCTCTCAGGGACCGGACTATTTTTACCGCGGCCCATTTGCGGAGCGCCTGCATCAGTTCATGGAGGCCGAAGGGGGGTTGATGACGCGCGACGACCTGGCGGCGTTTCAACCCGAATGGCAGGAGCCGATCGAAGTCTCGTACCGCGGCTTGCGCGTCAAAACCTGTCCCCCCAACAACGAGGGATTTCAAATCCTTCAGACCCTCAAGATTCTGGAGGGGCTGGATCTGAAACGGCTGGGGCACAACTCGACGGAGTATATTCATCAGGTCAGCGAAGCGGTCAAACTGGCGGTGGCCGATCGGATTCGCTGGGCGGGGGATCCCCGGTTTCAGTCGGTGCCGCTGGAACGGCTGTTGAGCGACCCGTATGCGGAGCAGCAACGGAAGCGGATGAATCCCCTGCGCGCGTCGCACAGCGAAGGGGAGCGCTGGCCGGGAGAGCCGACCCCGTCGGTGGTCGCTCCGGGACAGATCGAAGGGCTGACGACGCACCTTTCGGCGGTCGATGCGCAAGGCAACGTCGCCAGCATCACGCAGTCGCTGGGGAACGGATTTGGTTCGGGGATGGTGGTTCCCGGAACCGGAGTGGCCCTCAACAGCTTCGCCTATTGGTTTGAAATCGATCCCGCCTGCCCGACGCCGAATCTGATCGCTCCCGGCAAGCGGTGGGCGGCCTGCATGGCGCCGGTACAGGTGTTCCAGGATGATGGACGGCGGTTCTGGTTCTCGATCGCCACCCCCGGAAGCTACGGCATCCTGCACACCACGCTGCAGATGCTGCTGAACATCGTGGAGTTTGGCGCCGACTGTCAGGCGGCGATCGAAGCCCCGCGGTTCCGCTTGTGGGAGGGGACGCGCATGCAGATCGAGTCCCGCGTTCCCACAGCCGTCCTCACCGATTTGTGCCGCCGCGGGCATCTGCTGGAGCTGTTGGGAGACTTCGACTATCGAGTGGGCGGGGGGCAGTCGGTGATGATCGATGCGGAAGGAGGAGCGCGGCTGGCTGGTGCCGACCCGCGACGCGATGGGTACGCGATGGCTTATTGAAGGGGAAATGTACGTGCGGCCGCGCGCCCCGGATGCCAGAGAGCCGCTTCACGTGGACCAGAGCATGTGGTAAAACAAAAGCCTGCACACCGTTCTGCGGGAAATTGCCGATTGGATTTGACTATGCCAGTGCGAGGGGTACGAGGCGCAACGAGCGTGTCGGTGGACACGCGCGAGGACATCCTGGAAGCCACCCGAGAGCTGTTGCGCGAAGTGCTCAGGACCAATCGCATCGAGGATTTCGACGACATCGTCTCGATTCTGTTCACGACAACCCCCGATTTGACCTCGACGTTTCCCGCCGAAGCGGCCCGCGAGCTGGGAATGGTGCTGGTGCCGCTGTTGTGCGCGTCGGAAATTGCCGTGCCGGGTCGGCTCCCCCGGTGCGTCCGCTTGCTGATGCATCTGAACACCGACAAGCCCCCCAAAGACATCGTGCATGTGTACCTCCGCGAGGCCAAGGCGCTGCGGCCGGACATTCATAGCGCCCAATGAACCAGCGCGGGAGAACCTGAGAGGGAGAGGGCACAACGAATTCCCGGACCGATCTGCTGTTGACCCGATTCATTCAGGGAGGCCGTCGGCTCCCCGCGCGTGAGTGCTGTATGGCTCATACCGTCCGTTGGTTGTTCGTCACGTTGCTGCTGACCGGTTTCCTGCCAGTGCAGGGTTCGGCTGCGGACACTTCTCCACCGACGATGGCTGGCTGCGCGACGGCTGTGGATGGCCTATTTGAGAACGACGTCTGGGGCCGAATTGGCTCGAAAAAGTGTCTGGTCTGCCACCGCAAGGGAGGTGACGCCCAGTCCAGCCAGCTCGTATTGCTGGAACCTCAAGCCAACACCGCCGCGGATCGCGCCACCGCCTTGCGCCACAATCGATCGGCGTTCGTCCGCATGGCTCAAACGATGGAGCAGGGAGAGTCGCGGCTGCTCCTAAAGGTCGTCGGCAAGTTGGAGCATGGGGGCGAAGAGGTGCTGACGGCCGATTCGCCGGAGTATCGCCTGTTGGCCGATTTCGTCCGGCGGACCAATGCGCCGCGCCCTGACCAGCCCACCCAGATCGCCGCCGGTGCTGACGAGACTTCCTTTTTCGACGGAGTCCAGATGCTGGATGACCGCCGGTTGCTGCGGCGGATCACGCTCTCGCTTGCGGGTCGATTGCCGAGGGCCGCCGAAACGGAAGCGGTCGCACGGGACGGGCTGCGGGCGATTCCGGAGTTGCTGGACCCGCTGCTGAACGAGGAGGCGTTCTACGAACGCCTTCGGGAAGGCTTCAACGACATCTTCCTCACGCTGGGAATTGATGGCAACGCCGATCAGACGGTTCTCTCGTACGAGCACTTCGAGAAAACCCGGCATTGGACGCAGCATCACGACCTGAGCCACATCGCCGACAAAGACACCCGGCAACGCGCGGAATGGGCGCTCGCTGCCGAATATCGCAAAACGCTCCTCGAAGAGCCGCTGCGGTTGATCGATTACGTCGTGCGGCACGACCGTCCGTTCACGGAAATTGTCACGGCAGATTACATCCTGGTCTCTCCCTATTCCGCCCGCGGTTACGGCGTGTTCGACGAGGTCCGGGAAAAATTCAAGAATCCGGAGGATCCGTATGAGTATGTCCCGGTTCGGCTCAAGGCGCTCGTGGGGCGCAGCCGCCCGGAAGACCAGGAATCGGCCACCGGTTTCTATCCGCATGCCGGCCTGCTCAGCACGTTTCAGTATCTGACTCGGTATCCCACCACCGAAACAAATCGCAACCGTCTGCGGGCGCGGATGTATTTCCAGCACTTCCTGGGAGTGGACGTGCTGGAACTGGCCGCGCGGGTCTCTGACGCCGCGGCGGTGACCGCCAAGTACGAGATTCCGACGATGCAGGCGGCTGAGTGCGTCGTGTGCCACCGCACACTGGATCCGGTCGCCGGCCTGTTTCAGGACTATTGGCGCTTCGCCGATCAGGGGGTCTACGGCAAGCGGAAAGAGGGGTGGTTCACCGATATGTTTGGAGCGGGTTTTGAGGGGGACAGTCTCCCACCGGAAGAGCGCTGGCGATCGCTGCAATGGCTGGGGGAACGCACGGCAAAGGATCCCCGATTTGCCGTGGCGATGACCGAGCATGTCTACTCCATCCTCACCGGTCGCAGGCCGCAATTGCCTCCCAGGGACTTTGACGATCCGCTCTATCCGGCGCGATTGCGGGCGTATGCCGCGCAGCGCCGCCAGACCGAGGAAATTGCGGCGCGGTTTGCCGCCTCGGGCTTCCAACTCAAAGAGGTGTTTCGGAATTGGGTGCTGTCTGATTTCTATCGGGCGGACGGTCTGACGACGGTGGTCAGCGAACCGTGTCGGCTGGCGGAACTGGAAGATCTGGGGCTGGTCCGTCTGCTCTCTCCCGAACAGATCGAGCGCAAGATCGCTGCTGTGTTCGGAGCGCGCTGGGGCCGGTTGACCGATCAATACGCCATTCTCTACGGCGGCATCGACTCCAAAGAGGTGACCGATCGAGCTGCCGATCCGAGCGGGGCGATGGGAGCCATTCAGCGCACCATGTCCAACGACGTGGCGTGCCGTCACGTGGCGGCGGACTTCGCGCGCCCCGCCGCGGAGCGCGTCCTGTTTCCGAGAGTGGAGCCGACCCTTCTGCCGGGGGCCTCCCCCGAAACAGACGCCGCGCTCCGCCAGGGGGTGGTGTTGCTCCACGAGCGGATCCTGGGGCGGAACGATCCGGTCGATTCTCCTGAGATCGAGCGCTCCTTTCAGTTGTTTGCCGACATCGTGCGGGAAGCGCAGGGTCAACCGGGGTTCGACAAGCGGGAGAATTACTTCTGTCGCCACAATCGAGACGCTCCCGCCACCATTCCCGAAGACCCGCACTACACGATCCGGGCGTGGCGCAGCGTGGTGACCTACCTGCTGCGGCAACCCGAATTTCTCTACGAGTGAAACTGACATGCGACGCGACTTTCTCAAGGCATGCGCCCTGGCTGGCCTGCGACTGGCGATCCCCTCCCTGGCGAACGCTGCCGGTCCCGCGCCACAGGAGGAGCCTCCCTACGCCGGCCCGTATTACGTGGTGTTCAATGCCTCGGGGGGATGGGACACGACCTATCTCATGGACCCCAAGGGGGTCAACGAAATCAATCGGCTGTACGCCCAAGGGGACATCCAAACCGCCGGCGCGCATCGCTTCGCCCCCAACAAAAAGCACGCCCAGGGAGGGCTGTGCAACGAAGACTTCTACGCCCAATTTGGCAAGGAAGTGCTGGCGCTCAACGGATTGGACTACTCGGTCAATAACCACTCCCCCGGTGCCCGGTACATGGCGACCGGCAAACTCGACAGTTTGAGCTATCCCACGTTTGCGGCGCTCGTCGCCGCCTGCAAAGGGACCAGTTGCCCACTGGCGTTTCTGACGTTTGGCAATTACTCAGCGACCGGCAACCTGGTGGCGATGTCCCGCGTCCCCTACCTGCCGTCGCTGCAGTACATTGCCAACGCCGATTTTGTCGAAGGGAACGACAAGGCCCCGTATCACGACCAATTCGCGCTGGACCGCATTGAACGGGCGCTCCGCGACGGAAACGAGGCGCGCGCCCGACAGCCGCAACTCCCCAGGGCTGACCGGGGCCGCAACATGCTCTACGCCGCGCAGGCCAATTCCAAAGCCCTGCAGCGCGTGACGCAACACATTCCCAAGACCATCCCCAATGAACGGCTCTCCCAGCAGGCGGAAATCACGCTCGCCTCGTTCAAAGCGGGGGTCTGCGTCTCCGCCAATCTCGACATCGGACAGTTCGACAGCCACGCCAACAACGACCCCGACCAGATGCGGCTGATCCCGGAATTCCTCGCCGGGATCGCGTATTTCCTGCGCCGCGCCGCAGAACTCAACATCCGCGAGCAGTTGGTCGTCGTCGTCCAAAGCGAAATGGGGCGCACCCCCACCTACAACGCCGGGAACGGCAAGGACCACTGGTCGATCGGCTCGATCCTGTTCCTGGGGCGCGGCATTCAGGGCAATCGGGTGATCGCCGCCACGGATGACAAACAATTCGCGCTGCCGCTTGATCCCCAGTCGCTCTCCCTGGCCCCTGACAAAGGAATCCGCGTCCGCCCCGAGCACATCCATCAGTCGCTCCGCGAACTGGCCGGCATCGCAGATCATCCCCTGAGCAAAAAGTTCCCGCTGGGGGTCGCGGAAACGGAACGCTTGCAGAGCCTGTGGGGCTGAGGTTCGCATCCAACGATCCGAGTCGCCTTGAAGGATTGAGGATTATGTGAAGCTCTCAACGAGGGGCGCGAGAACGGGGAGCACACACGATGCTCTGTTGGCAGAAGTAGACAGGGAACACTAATAACCACTAATTACCACTAATAAATTGTTCAGTGAATCTTTATATGACGCGCGATCCAAGAATATTAGTGTTTGATAGTGTTCCCCATTCCTTTTTCGTTCCTGTCAAGACTATCGCAACCAGGGATGCAGCCGATGCGCCGCGGCGTCGGCTTCCTCGGTGATCGGGAAGAACTGGTCTCCCTGCTTCAGGTGCAGAATCCGCCACGCCCGATCTGATAGCAGGCGATTGTCAGGCTGTCCCATCAGGTGTTTCAGCGCCCCCTCCCCCGCCGGACCAAACTCCAAAATGGCATTTCCCAGGAGCCGCCAGCCCCATTCATTGTCCGCTCGTTCGGAGCCGTCCCCGTACTGGCGGAAAAAGTTCATCACCGCATCCAGCCCCTCCTGTCGGTGTTTGTCCTCCACGGGGAGCCGGGCGGCCATCGAGGCGTAGGCGGCGGCCCCCCGCACCTGAACGGCTGCCGAACGGTCGGTCCGCATAACGCGGCGCATCACCTCTGTCACCGCCACGGTCGCGCCGAAACTGCTCCGCAGATTCACGATCGCCAGTTCGCGGCAATACTCGTTGGCATCCTCCAGGACGATCCGCGTGAGCCGCTCTTCCACGACCGGAGTCGCCGGCGCTCCCAGAAGTGCAAAATAGTGGAGCGCCAATTCGCGCGCGTGGGGGGACTCCTGGTTCAATTGCTCGACCAGCTTGTGTTTGACCTGCTGCAGCAA
This sequence comes from Planctomycetales bacterium, assembly GCA_046152955.1. Classification (GTDB taxonomy): domain Bacteria; phylum Planctomycetota; class Planctomycetia; order Planctomycetales; family Planctomycetaceae; genus SIAF01. Next base: position 30,004 of record JBJXGA010000190.1, read on the forward strand.
CTCGGGCTGTCCGGCCAGTTTCTTCAAGGCGTCCGGAACTGCCCGGTAATGAAATTGAAACGTGCTGCGTGGGTCAAACGCGGCCGCCAGCAGCGGTGACCTGCCTTCCGCTGCCGCCGTGTCCGCCAGCGCGTGTGCGGCCAGGCACCGCACCGTATTCTCCGGGTCCGAGAGCAATTTGATCAGCGCCGGCCCCAGTCCCGCAACCTTCTGCGCCGAAATCCCCCGCAGGGCCGTCCTCCGGACATAGAGATCGGCATCGCCAAGCGCCCGCGTGTACTCGGCGGCCGACAACGACAGCTTCCCCTTCATGGCCAGCGTCATCACGCGACGTCGCGCAAAGACATTCTGGCCAGAGAGGCTTGCTGCCGGTTCCGCCGTCAGTTTCTCATCCGGATAATCGATCCAATGATCGCTCTCGTAGCCGCTCTCGATTTCCCGGCCAAGAAACATCACCCGCGGAGTCCCCGCCGGCAAATCGCCGCGGCTGCGAAAGACCGTCAGCAGCACCGGGGACTGGCGATCGCGAATCTGCGCCTGCAATCGGGCGACAACCTCATCCGCCGCCGGGGACGCCAAACAGATTTCATCCACGACATCTCCCCGCAGCCACTCCTCCATCGACCACCGGAAATTCCCCGCCGTCGGCACTCCTCCATCGACATTCCAGAACATCGCCTTCTCCGGCTCCTTGCCGTGGACGCAGACCGCGATCCGCTTGCCATGCGGGGAAAGTTGTTTCTTCAACAGTCGCAGAAACTCGGTCACGTGGCTGCCGCGCAACCTGCGCCACGCCTCGCGGTCGAACTCTTCGCGGCGAATGTCCTTTCCGTACTGGCGGCGGAATTCCTCGACGATCGGCTCGTTGTATCCAAACTCGTCCTCGTACCGCTGCGAGAAGTTCTCGGCATACGTCAGAAACGAAATGCCGTCGTACTTGCCGTCGAGGACCGCCTGCGCCAGGTAATCGGCCATTCCCTGCCGCGCCTCCGGGTAGGCGAATTCGATCGGCCCACCTTGCCGCCAGGTTCCCCAGCGATTGACCGGCGCCCATTCCGGATGCGCGACCCGCAACTTGTCTTCCGCCGCATAGGGAAAGCCGGAATAACCAGCGTCGGGATGCGAACCGTTGTCGAACAGTCCGTAGGTGAGATCGATCTTCATTCCCAGGCGATGCGCCTCTTCCACGGCGATCCGATTCGTGCCGACCTTCCGGTACTGCAAGTCGCGCCACCAGTCCCAAACCCGCGCAAACTGCCTATTTTCCGGACGGATGACGAACTGCTCCCCCCAGATTTCATCCTGCCCGCCGCGCCACCAGATCCGCCCCATCCGCCATTGCTCCCGGAGCGTTTCAAACGCCGCGGCGATGGAGGTTCGCGAGTCCAAGGGGGGAAACTCCAGCAAATCCTGCGCGTCCCCGACAGTGAAATAGACGGTCCGCGGATTGCCATCGAGCGGCTCCGCCGCCGACGCGAGACATGCCGCAGCGACGATCGCGCAAACGACAGCGAAACAAGTCCATCGAGAATAAGCCATATGAAGCCTTCGCCTTGAACCCTAGCGACCGCCAACACTTGTGTGCCACCGGCGACACCCAAAGCACGGCGATCAAACCCTCGAAAAGCGCATATGATACATCAGTACACATACTGCGGTCAAGCGAGTGCAAGTGGATTTGCCGCAGGGTGAGTGCCGGGTGCCGGGGTCAGCGCGTGGTCCAAAACTCTGCCGGATCCCGGGGTCAGAGTGGCATTCAAAGCTGCGGACCCGAACGCACCGCGATCACGGCACGTCACCGCCAGCCCTCCCACAAACGTGCCAGCGATGGCCCCGTCGACAATCGGCGGGTTTGGGGAGCCATTACGGTCTGAGGCGGATGCTCCAGCTATCCAACACCAACGCAGGCTGCGTCGGCGACGGCCCGCCCCCCTGTCGCCGGATTTCTCAGAAATCCGGAAACGCTCGACCCCCAGCCGCACACCGCTCCCTCACCCGCTCCCTCACCCGCTCCCTCACCCGCTCCCTCACCCGCTCCATCACCCCGCTCCATCACCCCGCTCCATCACCCCGCTCCATCACCTGCTCCATCACCTGCTCCATCACCTGCTCCATCACCTGCTCCATCACCTGCTCCATCACCCTGCTCCATCACCCTGAATCTGTTATCAACTCCACTCACAACTCATTACCCAGCTTAGCCTTCTGCACGCCAAGCCAAATGTGCCACGACGGTTTCGGCACGCTTCTGCAACTGCTGCCCCCCTGTCGCCGGATTTCTCAGAAATCCGGAAACGCTGGACTTGAGCAGCAACTGCGAACTCGGCACCACACCGCCACTTTGTATGCAGATCGGAACGTCAGTCGTTGCCAACTGGTTCCTCCGCGCGAGTTCCGGCGAGCTATTCTGGTGTGCCGGCTTCGGCCGAAGATGACGCTCGCTCGGCTGGATCAAGCGGCGGCTCAACCGATTCGGTGTCGGCGTCCTTCCACTCGAAGGCGGATTCGTCAGTCTGGGTCATTTCGTCCAAGAGCTCGTCGTCGATTCCGGCCGCATCCCCGACATCATTAGATGTCAAAAATGGAAACAGCAGCTTCTCCGATCCCAAAAGACAATGCATCGCCTTTGGCGTAATTCCAAACCCGATCACCTATGAATTTACCCCCATGGGGTTTCACACCAAAGGGTTGCCCGATAAAATTTGGCCACCCTGGGTACACCGCCCGCCACGATGCACGAACCCTGAGGGGGTTCCACAACGGGTTGCAAACAGTGGAATCCGAATCTGATCATCGATGAGCACGCTTGACCTGATCCTGATCTGTGTGGTGTCGATTACCGGAGCCCTGGGGGGATCGCTGATTGGCATCGCAGGGGGGATTGGAGTTCCCCTGGCCAAACAGGGTGCAACGCGTTGGTGGATTCGCCCGGCGCTCTACGTCGGAACCGCCTGCGGCCTGATCGTCTCGGCGGTGGGAATCTGGGGACTGGCCACCGGCCGCTCGTTCATCAACTCGCTCATCCTCATGCTGCTCGGACTCTGGATGGCCTTCGTCGCTACACGCATCCTCCAGCGGTTGAGTTCCGTATGACGAACCACCCCACCCGTGGTGGACGCTGCCAGTGCCCGCGTCCAGCCGGTGGGGGAGTTTTGATGGGGGTGAGGTGACGCACGCCGACGCTGGCTGCGTCGGCCTCGTTTGGGAAGCCGCTATGTCACCTGGCCAATCCGCGTATTCTCCCGAAACCGGCGGGCGATCTGTGAGACTGTTCCAAACTCGACATCCACCAAGCCCTCCGCCTGCCGGCGCTGGACGTGTTGCAGGAACGGTTCGACGACCTGAAACACCGGGCCGCTCCCCCACGCCTCGCGCGCGATCACTTCCGCGTGAACGCCGATCGCCACGGCTGTTTCGTTACCCGTCTGTTGCGCCCAGTGGAGATGCCGATCGAATATCTCCTGGCGCGGAACCGGCTTCCCCTCCAGGAACAGGTCATACGCGTCCACCCCCATATTCAGCGGCACTTCCACCAGGTCCAGGTGTTTGTCCCCGGCCTGCGGCGGCGGCAGGATGGAGGTCTTTGAAACACGGTAGGGAATCGTCAACGGGGTGATCCGCCGCGACCATTCCAGCAATCTGTCCCAGCACCCGCCGTAATGTTCCGGGGGAGTCACCTGTGCCGCGAAACTCACGGAAAAACCCCGCTCGACCAGCAGCGCCTGCAGTGCCGGGTCGGCGGCGGAGTAACCCGCACAAAACGACGTTGGCCGCGGAAACCCGCGTCCCAAAAACGCCCCCACGCTGACGTCGAGAACCGTCCTTCGCTCCTGTTCCGAATATCCGGTCATCAGCACATCGTACCCCTGACCGCGATCCTCCTCGATTCGCCGCGGATGCCGACAGTCTGCGGATGGGTCTGAGGCGTAAGGAAACCCCCGCGGCTGAAGCCCCATCTGGCGGATCATGTCATAGTTCATGTGGACGTGGAGTCCGACTTCCGCCTTGTGGAGCGTGCAGGCTTCCAGCAGCCAAGGACTGAACGCCGCTTCCGCCCGGACCGCCTCGGGGGATCGCACCAGCAGGTGCCAGGGGCTGTACATATGGGTCCAGGAGAGGGCGGGATGCGCGCGACGGCAATCGTCGAACCAGCGGATCGCCGGCTCGGGATCGACCGGCCACCCCTCGAAATTCGAGAAGACGATCACATGCACGCGCCCCCTGCCGGGTGGCTTGGCCGGGGTGGAATCAGGCGCTCCCTCCGAATCTGCATCGGCTCGCAGCCCGCCCAAAATGCACGCACCGGCCACGAGCGCGGACTGCTTTAGCCAGTTGCGGCGATTCATGTACGCACCCCAAAATTCACGCCAGAATCTCCTGCACGACATGTCCATGCACGTCGGTCAGGCGGCGGTCGATTCCGTCCTGGCGCACGGAGAGCCGCAGGTGATCGATGCCGAGCAGATG
>JBJXGA010000193.1:0-11987 GCA_046152955.1 Planctomycetales bacterium
CGGACGACTGACCGACTCTTCCACAGGTCCACAGGCCGCTTAGCGAAAAATAGCGGAGGAGGGATTTGAACCCCCGACACGCGGATTATGATTCCGCTGCTCTGACCAACTGAGCTACTCCGCCACACGGGACTTGCGTCCCTCTGGACTCTTGCTTTGACTCCCGACTGACACCCCTTCAGCCGGGGAGTCATCGAAATTGAACCCCGCGCGGGGCCATGCCGCCGGGGGTCTGGCTTCATCCTTGCTATTGACAGAACCGGTGAGGCAACAGCCAGTCTAGCGGATTGGCTCAAACTCTCAAGCCATCCCGTCGGGAGTACGGGAACTTCCTTCCCGCTTTTCCTTTCTCCAGAGACGCAACGCCCTGACGCACTCTGGTCAAGGTCCAATTAGCCGCGCGGCTCCCTGTTCGAGGAGCAGCCGCGCCACGGCGGCCCCCAACGCTGCTGCGTCGCTCGCCGGTCCGGCCGCACTGGCCGTCAGCCGCGTCTGACCGTCGGGGCTAAGGACCACCCCCTCCAGCGTGAGCTCCGTCCCAGCGATCGCTGTAACAGCCCCCACCGGCGCGTGGCAACCGGCGTGCAAGCTGGCCAGGAGCGCCCGCTCGCTGGTCACGGCACTCCGCGCCCGCGGGTCGTCGATCCGCTGTAGCCACTCCCGCACGGGGGCGTCATCGGCGCGACACTCAATCCCCAGTGCCCCTTGTCCGACGGCGGGAAACATCAGCGGCGGCGCCAGCGTGTGGGCGATCCGCCCGTCGAGTCCCAGTCGCCGCAGTCCGGCGACCGCCAGGATCAGCGCGTCGAACTGTCCCTCGTCCAGCTTGCGCAGGCGCGTCTCCACGTTGCCCCGCGCTTCTTCAAACTGGAGATCGGGGCGGGCATGCAGCAACTGCGCCCGACGACGCAAACTGCCGGTGCCGATTCGCGCTTGATTCGGCAAGCCGATCACGTCCCCCCGGAACTCGCCACCGGCGGGGAGCAGCAGCGCGTCGGCGGTCTCTTCGCGAGGGGGGACAGCCGCCAGGCACAGTCCCGGCGCCGATTCGGTCGGCAAGTCCTTGAGACTATGCACCGCCAGGTCTGCACGTCGGTCGAGCACCGCGACTTGGACCTCGCGAGTGAAGACCCCCAGCCCCCCCAATTCGCGGAGCGCGCCGGTCTGGTCTCGGTCGCCGACGGTCGAAACAGGAACCAATTGGATGTCACACTCCGGCGCGGCGGCCGCCAGCAGCGCCGCGACGTGCCGCGCCTGCCACAGCGCCAAAGCGCTCGACCTGGTGGCGATCCGCAGCGGAATTGTGGGAGCGGACACAGTCAATCACTTTCCCGGGCCGCCGACGACCGGCGTCCCCCGCTGGCCATTGCTGACCGCTTCGGCGGCCAACGCGGCCTGACGACCGCGGGTTTCCGCCTCCAGGCGGTCGGCGGATGATGGCTGCTGTTGTTGCGGGGGAATCAGCACGCCGCACGACACGATGAACTGCAAGGCCTGATCGACGGTCATGTCCAGATCGATCACCTGGCTCTTGGGAACCATGACGGTGAAGCCCCCCATCGGCATGGGGCTGGTCGCCACCAGGACCGAGAGCATCGGCTCTCCCACGGCGGCGGCACACTCCAGCATTCCTTCGCCAGTGACGAAGCCCAGCGTCCAGGAACCGGATCGCGGATACTCCAGCGCCACCACTCGCTTGAACTCCACTTCCCGATCGCTGAGGACGAAATCAGTCACTTGTTTGACGGTGGAGTAAACGTTGCGGACCAGGGGAAGACGCGTCAGAACGAATTCGAACTTATGCACAAACCAGGCGCCGATCCGGGCGGTGACAAACCGGCCCAGAAAATACAGCGCCACCGTCGTGATCGATAGCCCCACGGCGGTCAATTGCCACGACGTGCGGAAAGAGCGGACCGCGGCAATCTCCATGTACAGGCCAATGGCCGTCTTGGGGAGCGGTTGGGGGCGAAAGTGCTTGAAGACCAGGTCGTGATCCGCGAGCGGAACATATTGCCCCGGATCAGTCCCTTTGCCCATCGGCACGAACACGTCGTCGGCGTAACGATCGCTTAGCAATTGCTCGGAATTGGGAGGCTCCCCCCGCTTGAATTCCTCAAGCAACCGGGGCGTCACCCGGTAGTTGTGGTGCCAATCGGGCAAGCCCGGGAAGCGCCGCGGCGCCGGCTCCAGCGTGTCCCGCGGTCGGATGTTGTTACTGAACTGCGCCATCCCGTAACGGACGACGCCGTTGATCGGCTGGATGATGTAGGTGTTGAAGGCGTTGGCGATCCACAACAGGATCAGCAGCGTAGCGACCGGGGGGACGATGATCGCCAGTCCCCGCAGGAAGAAATAGGTGGCGGTGGCCCGCTTGCGCGGCGTGGTCGCCGGGACCGGAACGGAAGGAGGGGCGGTCGACATGGATCGTTTCTTGGGGCTGCTTTCTGAACTATCGCCGCCCCAGCCCCCTGGCGACCACCGCCACGATCACTTGCGCGGCCCCTGCCAGCTTGAGCTGTCGGGCGGCCTCGTGGGCCGTGGTTCCCGTCGTCATGACATCGTCCGCCAGCAAAACCCGCGCGCCGGCCAGCGCGTCGCGCCCCTTCACGGCAAACGCCCCGCGCAAATTCTCGCGGCGCTGCGTGCGGTTGAGACTTGTCTGCGGCACAGTCCAGCGGACCTTGCGAAGTATATGGGTCGCCAGGGGAACTTGCAACCGCCTGGCCCATACCAGCCCCAGCGTGTCCGCCGCATGATGCGCCGGCCCCCAGCGCTGCAACCAGTACACCGGAATGGGAACCACCACGTCAATTCTGGCGGATTCGAACGCCATTCTCTTCAGCGACCAGGTGAGCTCGGCCAGCGCCGCAGCCTGGGGTTCTCCGCCGGGCGCTTTGGCCTCCAACACCGCGCTGCGCAACTGCCCGTCGTGATCCCCCAGGCGAATGACCTGTTCAAACGCCAGTCGTTCGTTGCGACAATTCCCACACGGCTGGTGCGGATCGACGAACGGGCCGATCGGCGCGCCGCAGCGCAGACAGGCCGAACCATTACTGGCAGCGATCTGCGAAGCACACGAGGGGCAATACCGCTGCGACTGATCCCCGGTTTCTTCAGACAACTCTTCCCGGCAGGACTGACACGCGGGTGGAAACAAGAAGTCCGCCGCCGCGCGCCAGATGCCGCGAGTCGATCGTGAAGCCGCCAAACGTGGGCTCAGGAGCGAAAGCATGACACCTGGACTATATCCGGAACAACCGCGACTCGCTATTCCCCCAGGCAACCAGCCGCAATTGACGCGCTGGCCGGGGGCGTCTACTCTGTCGGACGGCGACCTTGTGGGAATTGTGCCGCGGCGGATCGACCGGTCGGCGGCAAACTGTGTCGTTGGCCCCCTCGCCGGGTCAGATCGCGAGGGAGGTAATGCCTGCGCACGGTGCGCGAGTGTTCGTTTGAAGCGGAGCGCGGCGGCATGGCCCATCGATTTTCCGGAAGATTCGCCCGAGGGCTGGCGATCGTGTCGCTCCTCCTGGTCGGCATCGCCTGGGGGACGCAAGCGCGCTGGCGTCCGATCGCCGGGCGGTACATTCCCGCACTGAGTCCGGCCGATGCCCAGGGGGATCACCCCGAAGACGGGGGGACGTCCTCGCACGACGAGCACTCGGCAGGCGCCAGCCATGCGGAGTCGGGGCACGCACACGATGACGACGCCCACTCTCTGAAGCTCAGTCGGCAGGCACGGAAGAACATTGGGCTCCGGGTGGCCAAGGTCCAGACGCGAACTTTTGTGCGGACGATCGCCATTCCCGGGATCGTCGCCGAACGCCGCGGCCGGACGAAAACCCAGGTCGTGGCGCCGCTGACCGGGATCGTGACCAGAGTCCATGTGATGGAAGGAGAAACGGTTCGATCGGGACAGCCGTTGTTCGATTTGCGGATGACTCATGAAGACCTGCTGCAAGCGCAGGTGGAGTTTTTGCGGATCGTGGAGGAATTGGACGTCGTCGGTCGCGAACTGGAACGGCTGCGTCCGCTCGTTGACAAGGGAGCCATTCCCGAACGGACGCTGCTGGAGCGAACGTATGAGCAGCAAAAACTGGAAGCCGGACAGCGCTCCCAGCGACAGTCGCTGCTGCTGCATGGATTGTCGCCGGGGCAAGTCGATGAAATCGTCCGCGTCCGCGCCTTGCGGTCCGACCTGACGGTCTACGTTCCGCGTCGTAGCCGCGGGGGAGGCTTCGGGAGCATCACGGCCGCCAGCCCCTCTCCGAACGCCCCCAACCAGGAGCCGGGGGCATCGCCGATTGAAGGGAATTCCCCCCCACCCGACCAGAGCGAAGAGAGCCTGTTTGTGGCCAAAGAGCTGTTTGTGGAAAACGGGCGACTGGTGACGGCGGGGGATGAGCTGGTGAGCCTGGCCGATTATTCCGAACTGTACATCGAAGGGCACGCCTTCGAGCAGGATGGTCCGCTGGTCGCGGTCGCGATGCGGAAGGGCTGGCCCGTCTCGGCCACCGCGGAGAATCGCACCCCCTCGGCGGCGACCGTCTCCGATTTGTCGATCCTGTACCTCAGCGACGAAGTGGATGTCGCCTCGCGGACGCAGCATTTTTATCTCCCCCTCAAGAATGAACTCGTCCGGGACGAAACGGTGGAGGGCCATCGCTTCATCAACTGGCGCTTCAAGCCGGGACAGCGAATGCAACTCCGTGTTCCGGTCGAACAGTGGCCCGATCGGATCGTCCTGCCGCTCGACGCGGTGGCCCAGGATGGACCGGAATACTATGTCTTCGAGCAGCACGGCGCGCATTTTGACCGACGGTCGGTGCAGGTCGAGTTTCGCGATACGGAATCGGTGGTCATCGCGAAGGATGGTTCGCTGTCCCCCGGCGATAAAGTCGTCGTGTCCGGCGCGCAACAATTGCTGGTGGCCCTCAAGCAGAAAGGGGGGGGAGCAAGTGATCCGCATGCGGGGCACCAGCATTAACGACTTGACCTGCGCCTCCGATCTTTTCCCGTTGTTCTTCGCCACCGTGGCGAAGTCCAGCGCCCACGGAGCGGGGTGACGATGCTCAATGCCGTCATTCGTACCGCCCTGCAGCACCGTCTGTTGACGATCGCGCTGGCCGTGACGCTTCTGGGATACGGCGCGCATGTCGTGTCGCGCCTCCCGATCGACGTCTTCCCCGACCTCAATCGCCCGCGGGTCACCGTGATGGTTGAGGCCCCCGGCTTCGCCCCGGAAGAAGTCGAAACGCTGATCACGTTTCCCCTCGAGACGGTGCTCAACGGCGCCACCGGCGTGCAGGGAGTGCGCAGTTCCTCGGGGGTCGGACTGGGAGTCGTGTACGTCGAATTCGACTGGGGGACCAACATCCACGTCGATCGGCAAATCGTCGCCGAAAAGCTGGCGCTGGTCGCCGATCGCCTGCCCCCCGGCATCCGCCCGCAGATGGCCCCCATCTCGTCGATCATGGGACAGATCATGCAGATCGGGATGTGGAGCGAGACGGGCGCCACTGATCCGATGGAAGTCCGGACTCTGGCCGATTGGGTCGTCCGACAGCGGCTCCTGACGATTCCAGGAGTCGCGCAAGTGGTGGCCATCGGCGGGGGACGCAAGCAATTTCAGGTGCTGGTCAATCCCGAGGATCTGCTGAAATACGAAGTGACGCTCGACGACGTGGAGCGGGCGGTCTCCGCCAGCAACGCCAATGCCACGGGGGGCTACCTCAACCTGGGGGCCAATGAATACCTCGTCCGCTCTCTGGGCCGCCTGCAGCGGATCGAGGATTTGCAGGAAGTTGTCGTCAAACCGCACGTCGACCGGCCGGTCCTGTTGAGGCAAGTCGCTCAGATCGCCGCGGCGCCGCAGGCCAAACGTGGAGACGCCGCGGTGGCGGACCAGCCGGGAGGTCCGGCGCGCCCGGCGGTCATCCTGACCATCTCCAAACAACCGGGGGCGGACACCCGCGCGCTGACGGAGCGCATCACCGCCGCGCTGGACGATCTGGCGGCCACGCTCCCTCCGGACGTGCGCGTCTTTCCCAATGTCTATCAGCAGCGGGGCTTCATCGAGTTGAGCATCCACAACGTCGTCATGGCTCTGCGGGATGGAGCGGTGCTGGTCGTCGTCGTCCTGTTCCTGTTTCTGCTGAACTTCCGCACAACCTTCATCACCCTGACGGCGATCCCCCTCTCGCTGGTCGTCACGGCGCTCGTCTTTCAGTGGTTCCACTTCTCGATCAATACGATGACCCTGGGGGGATTGGCGGTCGCCATCGGAGAACTGGTCGACGACGCCATCGTCGACGTCGAGAACATCTATCGACGCCTGCGCGAGAATCGACTCGCCGCGAAACCGCGCTCCGCCTGGCAGGTCGTGTATGAAGCCAGCAGCGAGGTCCGCAACTCGATCGTCTTCAGCACGATCCTGGTGGTGATGGTCTTCGTCCCCTTGTTCGCTCTGGAAGGGATCGAAGGGAGATTGTTCACCCCCTTGAGCGTCGCCTACATCGTTTCGATCATGGCTTCGCTCCTCGTCTCCCTGACGGTCACTCCCGTCCTCTCCTACTGGTTGTTGCCGCAGGCGCGCTTCATGGAGCGCGAACAGGACAGCTTCCTGCTGCGCTGGCTGAAGCGCGCGGCCGGCTGGGCGATCGGGTTCAGCGTCCGCCATCCGCGTCCGATCCTGGGAGTCGTGGCGCTGGCGGTCGCCGTCAGCCTGATGGTCGCCGCGGGGCTGGGACGCGATTTCCTGCCCCCCTTCAATGAAGGGGCAGTGCAGGTCAACGTGCTGCTCCCACCGGGAACGTCGCTGGAGACGGCGCAACGCGTCGGCGCGTCGGTGGACGAGCGGCTGCTGGGAATCCGGGGGGTCGTGGCGCTGGGTCGCCGCACGGGGCGCGCGGAATTGGACGAGCATGCCGAGGGGGTCAACGTCTCGGAGATCATCCTGTCGATCGATCCCGGCAGCGGCCGCACAAGGCAGCAGATTCTCGACAACATCCGCGAAGAGCTGGCCGAAATTCCCGGGATCGTCAGTTCCGCCGAACAGCCTCTGGCGCATCTCATCTCGCACATGTTGTCGGGGGTCAAAGCGCAAATTGGCGTCAAGTTGTTTGGCGACGACCTGTCGCTGCTGCGGCAAACGGCCGACCAGATGCAGGCCGCCCTGGTCGGCGTCCCGGGAGTGCAGGATTTGCTCGTGGAACAGCAATCGGAAATCCCCCAGTTGCAGATCACCTTGAATCGCGAACGCATGGCCCGCCATGGCCTGAACTCCGAAGACGTCAACCACTTCGTGGAAACCGCGATGAATGGCCGCACGGTGTCGGCGGTGGTCGAGGGACAGCGGCAATTCGATCTTGTCGTGCGGCTCGAGGAGAAGTACCGCAGCGATCCCCAGGCGCTGGAACGTCTGACGATCCCCCTGCCCGGCGGCGGAAGCGTCCCCCTGCAGGCCGTGGCCCGCATCGTGCAGGGGACGGGGCCCAATACGATCTATCGCGAAAACGGTCGCCGCCGGATCATCGTCCAGTGCAATACCGCGGGACGCGACCTGGAAAGTGTCGTCAACGACATTGAGCGTCGACTGGCTCCCATCCAGGCCCGGCTCCCCGCCGGTTATTTCCTGGAGTTGGGGGGACAGTTCCAAAGCCAGCGATCGGCCACGCGGTTGATTGGTTTTCTGGGACTCGTCTCGCTGATCGGTATGTTCCTCGCGCTCTACACGTTGTTCCACTCGGTCAACCTGGCGCTGCAGGTGCTCGCGGCACTCCCGATGGCGGCCATCGGCGCAGTCGCCGCGCTCGTCATCACGGGCCAGTCGCTGACCGTCGCCAGCCTGGTCGGGTTCATCTCGCTGTCGGGAATCGCTTCCCGCAATGGCATCCTGCTGATCGCGCACTACCTGCACCTCGTCCGCCACGAAGGAGAAGACTTCACCCCCGCCATGATCCAGCGCGCCGGACAGGAGCGGCTGGCGCCGATGCTGATGACCGCGCTGACGGCCGGCATCGGCCTGGTCCCGCTCGCCCTGGCGGCGGGCGAGCCGGGAAAAGAAATTCTGTACCCCGTCGCCACCGTGATCCTGGGGGGCCTCGTCAGTTCCACTCTGCTCGATTTCTTCGTCCACCCGGCCCTGTTCTGGTGTTTTGGACGCGGCGCCGCCCGACAACCGCTCGAATCTCAGCCGCTGGAGGATCCAGTGCTCGAGCCGGGAGTCACACACCTGGGGTAGGTTTTCAATCTGCCAGCAACGTGGGGCAGATTTCTCAATCTGCCAGTGCTGCTGAAATCGACCTTATGACTCGGTGGAATGGAAATGAATCGCTCGGCGCGGCCAGCGCCCATGCGATCTCGGCACTGTGGCAGACCCATCTTTTTTCGTGTTCTTCATGCACATCGTGGTTCAATCTTTTTGACCTAATTAGGCCAAAGCGAACCGCGTCGGAGAGAAGAATGAACCACGAAATACTCGAACGACACGAAAGGAAGTTGATTGGAACGGGTTTGCATAGTAGAACGCGTCCCGAACTTCTCTGCACCGCAATCCCGCAGAATCTTGTTACGGTGAGGAGATTCTTAGCAGCCAACGCCGCAGGCAGTGAGGCCAGGTGAATCGCCACGACGGGCTTCAAACCAATTCGCGAATCGGCGCCATCTGCGTCAGGTATTGCGGGCGGCCGGTGGGGTCGATCAGCGTTGTCGATTCGGGGTTGATTCCCAGGTTGCGGTACAGTGTCGCGAAGATCTCCTGAAAGTGGACGGGGCGCGTCTGGGCGTATTCCCCCAGGCGGTTCGTCGAACCAATTGCCTGCCCCATCCGCATCCCGCCTCCGGCCAAAAGCGCGCAGCTCACGGCGGGCCAGTGGTCGCGGCCCACATTGTTGTTGATCCGCGGCGTTCGGCCGAACTCTCCCCAAACCACGACCGTCACATCGTTGAGCATCCCGCGTTCGTCCAGATCATCCAGCAATGCGCTCAGGCACTGATCGAGTTTCGTCCCATGATCGCGCACCAACTGGAAGTTCTGCCCGTGGCTGTCCCACCGGCCAAAACTGAGCGTGACGACCCGCACCCCCGCCTCGACCAGACGGCGGGCCAAGAGCAGATGATCGTTGCACGTCGGGGCGCCGTCGTACTGATACTGGTAGGGCTTGCCATCTCCGTAGCGGGCGACGATCTGGGGATCTTCTTTGGAGAGGTCCAACGCGTCGAGCAATCGGCTGGAGGTGAGCACGTCCAGCGCCCGCTGGCCGAATTCGTCCATCCCTTTCATCATTCCCGTGGCGTCGCATTCCCGCTTGAGTTTGTCGATCGACACCAACAGACCCCGGCGATCCCGCAACCGGTCCAGTGACAGGTCGGTCAACTTCATGTCGGCCATCCCCTGTCCATCGGGCTTGAATGCCGAGTACGCCGCGCCGAGGAAGCCCGGCTTTCCCGAATCCGACCAGCGAATTTCCCCCGTCTTGGCCGCCAGGCCGACAAACGGCGGAACCGAAGCGTCGGTTGGTCCCTGGAGCTTGGAAACGACCGCACCCAGACTGGGGCGCCCGCCGATCGATTGCAGATCGGTCGCCAGCCACCCGGTCATGCATTGAAACCCATCATGCCGGTCGGTCGCTCACACGACCGACCGCAGAAACGCCACCTTGCCGGCGCGCTGCGCGATCTGCGGAAACACCTCGCCGATTTGGATGCCGGGGACGCTTGTGCTGATCGGACTGAATTCTCCCCGTATCTCTTTGGGGGCCTGCGTCTTGATCTCCCACATGTCCTGATGCGGCGGCCCACCCCCCAGGAAAATGTTGATCACCGACTTATGGCTCCCCGCCGATCCCCCCTGCCCCCCTTCGAGTCGATACAGGTCCGCCAGCGAGAGCGCTCCGGCCCCCAGACCAAGCGCCCCCACCCGCAAGAAGCTCCGGCGGCTGATCCCATCGCAATATCCTGACTGCCGGGCTCCAACGAAATTCAGCATGGCGGGAATCGCTTTCAACAACTCGGGAAGGATGTCGGGGCGGGAGGAGGTTGTCTGGGCGTTGTAGGGATGCCACGGCGGAAGGAAATCTCCCCCTGACGATCCCCCTTGGCGACGCCATCGACAACCATGCCCGATGACTTTATCGAATCGACTGGGACCGGGTCAAATCGCCGAACCGGTTCGCCCGGCACGTCGGCCAATCCGACGCTCCCCCGTTCGTAGCCGCCTGACGAGCATCGCCAAACGGAACAGGCAATATGATACATCAGTACACATCCAGTTGTCAAGCGTCCAAAGGCTGCCCCGCCCTGCCCGCCTGTACCTGGATTTCTCAGAAATCCAGCCACGCAAAGCCCCAGCCGCGCACTCCCCAGTCCGGCCAACCTGCTCCGCCACGGGTGTGCCCAAATTTCCTGGCAGCCCTTCCTACGTAGCCACATTCGCCAGAATGTGGGTGATCGCTGGTCCGCCCACGTTCTGGCGAACGTGGCTACCGCCAGGATTCGCGGGCACGCCCTCCGCCACCTGCTCCGTCATCTGCTCCGTCATCTGGTCCGTCATCTGGTCCGTCATCTGGTCCGTCATCTGGTCCGTCATCTGGTCCGTCATCTGGTCCGTCACCCCCGAGGTGGTGACAATTCTCGACAGATCCCTTTTCGTCCCTTGGCCTTTCGTAAAAATGGCTACCCCGATTGCGACTGCTCCGTCACGGTCGGCCATCACGAGTAACAGTGTGCCACCTGTTTGGCCAGTCGATTCGGACTCAGGCGGGGTGGTTGCTTGGATGCTGACGCAGGGTGCGTCGGATACAGGGGGACAGGGGTGCGCCCGGGTTTGGCGGATTGGTTGGCGACGAGACCGATGGACTGCCCCACACCGCTCACGGAGTGCTGCGCCAACCGGTGGGTGGCCATCTGGTGGGCCACGTAGTTCGGACGCGGGGGAATTGCCGCAAACTGAGTGATCGGTTGGGTTTGGGGATGAATCATGATGCCGGACTGGGCTGGTGGGCCACGGTGGGTCAGGCGAGGCACGCCCAACAACCTGGATGATTCATGCTGTGGGGCGAGTTGCCAGCACCACGTTGAATACTAACCCGAAGCGCAAGCGATGGAAAATGGGCCGCACTTCCGCGCTTGCGCTGCGGGTTGGTGTGTCATCATGAATAATCCGGGACAATGGACCAACGCTGGCCGACAACAAACTCAACCCAAGTTCAAAAGCTCGCCTGTCGTGGCCGCTCAGATTGACCGCGGCGTGCAATACAGCCGAATGCCGTCGAAATTGACCAAACGTCGGGTCATGCGACGGCAACGTCGTGCCCGAGTAATGGGCATCCAACCAAAACGTCGTCGGCACATCGGGAGCCATCACCTGCGGCAACAGTTTTGGGCTGGACCCATGCAACAGCCGCACACGACGATCATCCTGAAATGCCCGCCGCGCCGTCCCGAAGAACTCGTCACTGATGTCGATCGAATACACCTCGCGATACCCCAACTCCAACGCAGCACGCACACTGATCCCCAGGTGCGTCCCGGTCTCAACAAACCGCACCGTCACCAGCCAAGACTCAAGTTTCAAAAATGCGGACATATCATTTCCCCCCCTTAGCAAGGGGGGCCAGGGGGGGGCGCATCAACAACACAGACCTAACAAGGGGGGGGGCGCGGACAACGCACCAACGGCATCCTACCCCCCCCTCCCCCCTTGCATGACCGCTTATTTGCCCCCCCTTAGCAAGTTTCGAAGTTGCGCGCTTTTGGCTGGGCCGGCGTCCGGTCGGGATTGACGAACCCCCACGCGCCAAACTCCTCCCTCCCCCCCTCGCGGGGGGAGGGCCGGGGAGGGGGGGGCAAGCGTCACCAAGCCTCCGCTTCCCAACCCTCTATTCTCCTCTCTCCACCATTTCCCACTCCAATCGGGGGAGTCTCCTCACCAACCCAAAGACATCATACATGGAAGATCGGAAAAGGTCAGGACTGAATGCCGC
>JBJXGA010000196.1:0-6384 GCA_046152955.1 Planctomycetales bacterium
CTAGCGGATCATCCACCGCATCCCCTTGCGTATGTTCGGCGACCTTGATCGATCGGCCATCCAGCCGAGGGAAGCCGTAAAACTGCCCTGCCGCAGTTTCGAAGAAAAACGTGCTGTTCCCCTGTGCGACGTCAAACTCCGCTCCGGCGGGAAACCAGAATACCGGCTTGCGCACGACCCGCAGGCAGTCGGACCAACCTGCCGTGGTTCCCACCTCCGCCAGAAGTCTCGCCGCCCAGGGACCGGCCGTGACCACCAGCCGCCCCGCGTCATAAGTCTCGCGATCGGTCCGCACCCGCACTCCGTCATTCGTTGGCTCGATCCCCCGCACTGTTTCTCCGGTCAGCAGTTGTGCGCCGTGGGCGAGTGCCGCATCGACGTGTGCTTGAACGCACGCCTCGACCGCCAGGTATCCCGCCTGCCGCTCAAAGAGTACGGCCCAGTCCTCGGGGAAACGATAGCCGGGGAATCGGTTCCGCGCCTGCAACGCATCGAGCCGTTCGAGCGGCAGTTGATGCGTCTGTGCGGCCAATTGCGTGCCGTGGATCGCTTCAGCATCCGGCGCACCGGCCAGAAACAGCCCGACCTGGTGGAACAGCGTCCGTCCTGTTTCCTGCTCCAGCGCGTGCCACAGGTCGTAGGCGCGCCGCAATAACGGGACGTAGTCGGGATGTTCGAAGTAGGCCTGGCGAATGATCCGCGTCTGGCCATGGGAGCTGCCGCGATCGTGCGCCACCCCGAATTGTTCAATTCCCAACACCCGGGCGCCCCGCCGCGCGAGGTGGTACAGCGTCCCGCTGCCGAATCCGCCGACCCCCAGCACGATGACATCAAAACCGGAGGGCATGACAGGCTCGCAATGACGGAAAAACGGGGGGCGGACGCGCGTTTCGACATTTGTCGAAAATTTTCGAAATTCATCGTGTTGGCGATTGACGTCCAGGGGGGATTTTGAACAAAATTCGAGGGAGAGTGCAAGCGTGGCAGGGAGTCCCTAAGGGCGTCGTTACCACCAAGACCGGGGGGCGACCTGAGGCGCGTGGCACGCAACGGTTCGTGGAATCTTTTTTTCCGGAATGCCTGTCTTTCCCTAAGGAGCGGAACCCTGCCATGAAAGCGCGATCGATCCTGTTTCTGGCTGTCATCCTGTTGGTGGGAACTACGACGGCGTTCGCCAAATTGCGAACCTGGACCGACGCTCAGGGGCGCACTGTCAAAGCCGATTTCGTTCGGATGAACGGAGCGGTCGTGGTGCTCAAGAGCAACACGGGGAAGGTCATCAGCATTCCGTTCGCCCAACTGAGTGAGGACGACCAGGACTACCTGCGCGACCTGCTGGAATCCAAAGGGAAGGGAGATCAAATTCCTCCCGCGGCCCCACCGGTTGATGCGACTGGGCCGGTGAATGGCGGTGCGGGGGGGGCTGGCGGTGCGCCTCCCGGCGGAATTCCCGGCGCGGGGATGCCCCCAGGGAGCATGCCTCCTGGCGCAGGCCGACCAGGCGCGCCGGGGGTTCCCGGACAAATGCCCCCAGGGAGCTTCCCACCTGGCGGCGCTGCTCCGGGTGGAATTCCTGGCGGAGCCCCAACCGGGATCCCGACGGGTGGAATTCCTGGTGCTGCACCCGGTGCTGGAATGCCTCCCGGTAGCGCCCCTGGGGGAATGCCCGGTGCGACCCCCGGCGGTTCGATGCCAGGTGCCGGTATGCCAGGCGGAGGAGTTCCGGGCGGCGGAGCGCCAGGGGGTGGGATGCGTCCTGGAGGAATGCAGCCTGGCTCCGGCCCGCCAGGTGGCAACTCGAACCCTTCGGCCAATGCTCCGATGGGTGGTAGCGCGCCACGCGGTGCCCCACCCGGTGGGGGAATGCCAGGCGCCGGAATGGCTGGCGCGGGGGTTCCGCAAATGCAGTTCGTCGAGACCAAAGTCTGCCGCAAGTGCAACAAGGAGGTCTCCAGTTCCTCCAAGGCGGGTGACAAATGCCCGCACTGCGGCGTGGTGTGGGACTTTGAAGAGGGGCAGAACGGCTCCAAGACCTGGGCGCCCGGTCGCCGCGTCTACCGGATCGGCGGCGCGATCGCCGGAGTCATGACGCTCCTGGGGGCCGCCGCCGCCGGCGCCAAGAAGTTGTTCGCCGCCAAGGACTGACCATCCACACCGAGCGGCCGTTTACCGTCGGGGCGGTCGCCGACGAGGGGCGAACGGTGCTTGAATTGGACCTCGCTCAGGTGGAGACGGCGCCCGAGTCGTTTCGTGAACGGTAGCAGCGACGCACGGGCAGATTGGGAAATCTACCCCACGGCCGTGGGGCAGATGTCCCGATCTGCCCGGAGCGACAGCGGAGGCGATTGACACCAGCCCGAAATCGCGGGATGATTTCAGACAAATCATGGTGAATTGCGGATCCTCCTTTGCGGAGGATGCGCAGTCCCCCCGTTGCCCCCCTACCGGACGACTGTTCGTCCCCTGATTTGGGGGGGGATGCCAGGCGCCGAGTGGTTCGGAGGAGAGCTGATGTTCGCTTCTCACAATGGTTGCGTGTTGCGGTTTGCCGTGGCGCTGCTGCTTTCAATTGGCGGTGGGGCGGGGGTGGTCAGGTCGGAGGAACCGGCCGGGGAGGATGAAGTTGCCGCGCTGGCGGCGCAGATCGACGCCTTCATCGCTCAGCGCTGGGACAGAGAAGAGGCGGTTCCCGCGCCGACGGTCGATGACGCCGCGTTTTTGAGGCGCGTCTCGCTCGATGTCGCCGGCAAAATCCCCTCCGTCGCCGACCTGCATGATTTCCTCGACGATCCGACCCCCTCCCCGGTCAAACGCCGTCGGGCGGTCGATCGGCTGCTGGAGAGTCCGGCGTACATCATGAACTTTTCCAACGTCTGGCGGGCTGTGATGATGCCCGAGGCGGAAGCCGACTTGCAGGTGCGGTTTTTGATTCCCTCGTTTCAGGCGTGGCTGCGGCGACGGTTGACCGACAACATCAGCTACGACGCCCTCGTTCGCGAAATCCTGACCGTCACCGTCGATCCGCGGAATGCGGCCAATCCGTATCAGCAGCAGGGAGAACTCACTCCGGTCAGTTTCTATCAGGCCAAGCAGCTCAAACCGGAGAACCTGGCGGCGGGGACCGCCCGGATGTTCCTGGGGGTGCGGATCGAATGCGCGCAGTGCCACGATCATCCGTTCGACGACTGGAAGCGGGAGCAGTTCTGGAGTTACGCGGCGTTTTTTGCGGGGATGGAGCGGGAAGCGAACGACGGATCGGCCGGCGTCCTCAACTCGATCCGCGAGCTGTTCGACCGCCGCGAGCTGGTGATTCCGGGAACTGGCAAATTGGTCAAGCCGTCGTTCCTGGATGGCCTGGAACCAAAACTCAAGTTTCGCGAAAGCGCCCGCGGGTCGCTCGCCGACTGGATGGCCTCGGGGGAGAATCCGTACTTCGCGAAAACGGCGGCCAATCGGATGTGGGGGCACTTTTTCGGTGTGGGGATCGTCAATCCAGTGGACGATTTCACCGCCGACAATCCTCCCAGTCACGCGGAACTCCTGGACCTCTTGGCCCGCGAGTTTGCCTCCCACAAGTTCGACATGAAATTTCTGATCCGCGCGATCACCGCCAGCCGGACGTATCAGCTCAGCAGTCTGCAGACGCATCCCAGCCAGGAAAACCCGCGGTTGTTCGCCCGCATGTCGCTCAAGGGGCTGACCCCCGAGCAACTCTTCGACAGCATCGCGCAAGCCACCGGCTACTATGAGCCGTACAGCAATCGCGACGTGTTCAACATGCAACCGAACTCCCCGCGCGACGAATTCATCCAGATGTTCGACAACACCCGCGACGCGGTGATCGAACAGCAAACGACGATCTTGCAGGCGCTGGTGCTGATGAACGGGCAATTCGTGGCGGACGCCACCAGCCTGGAACGGAGCGCCACGCTGGGAGCGATCGCCGAGTTTCCGCAGATGACGACTCCCGAACGACTCGAAGCGCTGTACCTGGCCTCCTTCAGTCGCCGGCCCCGCCCGGAAGAATTGGAACGGTTGGTTCCCTATATCGACGAGGGAGGCCCCAGCCACGATCCCAAGAAAGCGCTGGGAGACGTCTTTTGGGCGCTGCTCAACAGCAGCGAGTTTTTGCTCAATCGATAGCGCGTGGGGGCCAAACGCCGAGTTGGATTTGATGTCCGAAGATCGATGACTGCCATATTCGGTTCTGCCACTGAAACAAACGAGGAAAAGCCATGCCATTCGAATTGCCACGGGATGCACTCGGAACAGGAGCGGGTCGGCGGCACAAGGGGCGCGCCGCCGGATCTCCCGCCGCGCTGTCGCGACGCGATTGGCTGAAGCTCTCCGCCTGCGGTGCGTTCGGACTGTCGTTTTCGCGCTGGCTGCCGGCGCTGGCGGAGGAGGTGGCCGCGAGCAGCAACCGCAAACGCTCCTGCATCCTGTTGTGGATGACTGGCGGCCCCAGCCAGATCGACACGTTCGATCCCAAGCCGGGACACGACAACGGTGGGCCGTTTCAACCGATTGACACCTCCGTTCCAGGCATCCAGATCGGCCAGCATCTTCCCAAACTGGCGAAGCTGATGGAGCACTGTGCGATCGTCCGCTCGATGTCCACCAAAGAGGGGGACCACACCCGCGCCACGTACATGATGCGCACCGGCTATCTCCCGCAGGGACCGGTCCATTATCCGACCCTCGGTTCGGTGTGGAGCAAGGAGCTGGGAACGCCCGAGGCGGACCTCCCGAATTTCGTCAGCGTCGCCCCCTACCGGTTCCTCAGTCCGGCAGCGTATGGGCCCGGCTTTCTGGGTCCGCGCCACGCGCCGCTGGTCGTGGGGGACGGCAATGCGGTCCCCGGTCGCGGCGCCGCGGACTACGAGCGGGCGCTCCGCGTGAAGAACCTCGAAGCTCCGGCAGGGATCGCAACCGAGCAGACCGACGCGCGGCTGGGGCTTCTGGCTGGGCTGGAAGAGGACTTTCTGACCCGGCATCCGGGAGTCTCTCCCACCAGCCACCGCACCGCGTATGTCCAGGCGGTCCGCATGATGCGCTCGGAAGCGGTGAAAGCGTTTGACCTGAGCGGCGAGCCGGATGCGCTTCGGGATGCCTATGGCCGCAATCAGTTCGGCCAGGGTTGCCTCCTGGCGCGGCGACTGGTGGAACGGGGAGTCCCATTCGTCGAAATCTCCCTGAATGGGGTCAATGGGGGTCAGGGATTGGGATGGGACACGCACGTCAACAATTTCGACGACGTGCAGAAGCTGTGTGAAGTGCTCGATCCAGGCTGGGCCACGCTCCTGGAAGACCTCCGGACCCGCGGATTGCTCGACCAGACGCTTGTGGTCTGGATGGGTGAATTCGGCCGGACCCCCAACATCAATCCCAGCAAAGGGCGGGATCACTTCCCCAACGCCTGGTCCACGGTCCTGTGCGGGGGCGGGATCAAAGGGGGACAGGTGGTCGGCAAGACGAGCGACAACGGGATGATGGTCTCGGATCGCCCGGTTCAAGTGGGTGATTTTCTGGCGACCGCCTGCCTGGCGCTGGGGATCGATCCGATGAAGCAGAACATGTCCAACGTCGGTCGCCCGATCCGGATCGCCGACCCGGAGGCGAAGCCGATTCAGGAAATTGTCGTCTAGCAGGCTCCCGCCGGTTGTTCGGCTGAGTTGATTGAGAATCCGGAAAGGCAATGCCTGATGCATCGACTGTTTACCGGCATCATTGGTTTCGCACTACTGGCAGCCAGCGGTCGTTTGCAGGCCGATCCTGACGTACCGACATTGCCCAAAGATGGAACCTGGATCCGCTATTTTGGGAGATCCTGGCGCGAAGGGGAAGGAAACGAGTCGACGTCCAAACGAACCTACAGTCTGGTGGGAACCACCACAGAAAAAGGCCAACTTTGCCGCTGGGTCGAGATGAGTGAAGCGGCGCTGGTGGATGGGAACGAACGGACAGACATCATCAAATTCCTGCTGCCGGAAAAGGAACTGCGGACCAACGACGCTCCCCTGGAGAGCCTGATTCGGTGCTGGCGGAAGATCGACAACGAGCCTGTTCGGGAGTTGAAATTCAACTCCCAGGAGGGCTTCAGCGGCGGTCCGCATTTCTATTGGGGGAGAGATTTCGTGATCTTCCCCGGATCGCAACGGGATTCCCAGGTTGTCCGCGAGTCAAAAACTGTTGAATACCAGAGCGGACGTCTGGAGATTCCCATGGGGTATCGGGCTCAATTTTCCGCCACTCGCCGCGCCCGGACGGCGGACATTTCCTACTCCCAAGCGATTGAGTTTGTCGTTTGGCGCCACTCCGACCTCCCGTTGGGGGTGGCCGCCTGGAATGGACGACTGGAATTGCGCCAGGACGATCTCGTGC
>JBJXGA010000202.1:0-17160 GCA_046152955.1 Planctomycetales bacterium
TCCCGTTCCCGGCGGGGGGTTCTGCGCGGGCTGCATTACCAGCTCCGTCATCCCCAGGGAAAACTGGTCCGCGTGGTTCGCGGCGAGATCTTCGACGTGGCGGTGGATCTGCGCCGTAATTCTCCCACGTTCGGACGCTGGACCGGCACGGTGCTCAGTGAGGAGAACCATCGCCAGCTTTACATTCCACCGGGATTCGCCCATGGCTTTTGCGTCGTCAGCGAGGTGGCCGATGTGCTTTACAAGACGACCGACGTGTACCACCCCGAGGACGAACACACGGTGATGTGGAACGACTCGGCGATCGGCATCCCGTGGCCGGAGAGCGCCCCCCTGATCTCCGAAAAAGACCAGCGCGGCCTCCCCCTCGCCCAAGCCCAGTCCTACGAACCAAACGCCTAAAGCTATCCCCCATCCCCTATCCACCATCCCCTATCCACCATCCCCTATCCACTTTTTCCAAACTCCTCTCCCCTCTCGATGCCTCGCATAGCCCTCACGCTTGGCGATGTTGCCGGAATCGGCCCGGAAGTGGTGGTGCGCGCCTGGAGCGAGGCGCGGCTGCACGAGTGGTGCCAGCCGATCGTGGTGGGGCATCCCGAGGTTGTGCGGCGGGCGGTGCAACTGGTGGGCGCCCCGATGCAGGTGCATGCGGTCGCGCGGCTTGACGAAGGGACGCCCGACCCGTCGAACCTGCTCTGCTGGAATCCAGCGGAGGATGAAGCGGCCGACGTGCGGCCGGGGAGGAATGACGCGCGGGCCGGCCGGGCGGCCTTCGAATACCTGCGGGCCGCCGCCACAGCGGCAAGGGAGGGACAGATCGACGCCCTCACGACCGCTCCCCTGAGCAAAGCGGCGCTGCACCTGGCGGGACTGCACTACCCCGGACACACCGAGATTCTGGCCGAGCTGTGCGGCGTTCGCGAATTCGCGATGATGCTCTATCTGAGCGATGTGGCGGGGTTCGGCAAGCTGCGACAAGAATCATCAAAGATCGAACACGAGTTCGAATCGCCAGAAACTTCCATCACCACCCCGCACGCGCTGGGGGTGACACACGTCACGTTGCATACTTCCCTCCGCAGTGTGCCGGAACTGCTGACGACGCCAGGCATCCTGGAAAAGATCACGCTCCTCGACCGATTCCTGAAGAACCTGGGGACGGCAATGCCGCGGATTGGTGTCTGCGCGCTCAACCCGCATGCCGGCGAAGACGGACTGTTTGGAGATGAAGAGTCGCGGCTGATTGCTCCGGCCGTCGCGTCGGCGGCACAACGGGGAATCCTCGCGACGGGGCCGCTGCCGGCCGACGCGTTGATTCAGCGGGCCTGCCGCGGGGAATTCGATGGGGTTGTGGCGATGTACCACGACCAGGGGCATATCCCGCTCAAGTTGGTCGGCAACGGCGGGGCGGTCAATGTGACGCTGGGGCTGCCGATCGTTCGGACCAGCCCCAGCCACGGAACGGCGTTTGACATTGCGTGGCAGGGACGGGCCAGCGGCCGGGGGATGGTGGAAGCGGTTCGCGTGGCGGCCCGGTTGACGCGGTCGGTGCCGTGAGTCTACCTGGGCCCTTTGGTCCCTGGGCCTGACTTGGAATCAGGCGGGGCGAGCTGCTGGAGATAGGTATTGGTCAATTCAAGGGGTGCGGGATTGCTGGGGGGTTCATAAACAAACTCGGTCGGATCGATCGGCTGGTTGATGACGACATCCAGAAAGTCGAGCGTGAGCATCGGTTTTTGCACGTCGCGTCCGGGAATCTTCTTGAGATAGAGGATGCGATGCGGAAACCCGGTCTCGCGATCCAGGTAGATGCGGGTCGAGTCGGGAACGAACGGAGGGAGCAGCCCCGACCCACCTCGCTGCTGTCCTTGAAGCCTCAGGGCAAAGGCGTCGGACCATGTTCCCTGGATCAACAGCACCGGGCGGTCGCGAAAGACCTCTTCCTTGACTCCGGTGAACCGCATATCCCGCTCGATCGACGCCAGGAGACCGGGCATGCCTCCCAATCCCAGATCGGTGATCAGCATCGTCTCGGTCTGTTCCCCCAGCTTACGGGCGGCGTTCAAGATGTCCTTGACGTTGCGGCGGGTGACCGTATGTTCTTTTTTGTCCTTGTCTTTTTTCGAGCCTTTGCGTGCGGCGCCGATCTGCGTGCTGGTCCACAGGACATCCCCGTCGCACACCTCCAGGAGCGATCCTTCGGAATCCCCCACCTTCAGAGCCAGCTCCAGGCGCATGTACCAGTCGTCCGACTTCAGGGAATTCTGCAGGTAGCGCCCCTCCGCTTTGTAGCTGCGGTCGTAGATGGTGACCGTCTCGACGATCTTGGCGGAAATCGACGACTGCTTGGCGAGCAGCTCGCGGGCGCGCTTGATCTCGCTGGCGGCGCTCTTGAGACGGGGGGTCTCGGTCGCCGGCGCCGGTTCCCCCTGCCCCCCCTGGGGAAGCAGGAACGCCAGGGGACGCTCATCCGCGGCCGCACGAGACGGGCTCAAGGTGACGCTGACAGCGAAACCTACTGCCACAAAAAGAGTTGCGACGTTTGGTAAACTGGGGGGGTTCTTCATGTTGTTCGGAAAACAAGGGTTTTGCCAAAGAATCCGGGACGACTTTTCCGAAAGTAGTACATAGTCCGTTGGTAGTACGCAAATTGTAGCAAGCGCGACGGATTCGAGCGACGGCAAGTTTCTCGCAACGCAGACAGGTTGAATCGGCGGCGGAGTGGCTCCGCGGCTGAAATGCGGTTCCGTCGTGCGACGGTGGTCACCGCAACTCCGCGATCGTTCGTGGAGCGTTACCCATTTCGGATCTTCCTGAGGGGGTCGTAAATGAAATACTACTTTCTAGGTTTGGCGACGTTGGTTGCCGTCTGCGTCGGATGCCAGACGGCCGGGATGAACGGAATGGCGTCCAGGAGCGGCGCGTCCCGATTGGATTCTGCGGGGACCATCGCCCGCGGCAATGATGGCGCGACGCGCCATCAACAGTACTTCGCTCCACCGGCCAGTCAATTGCACCGTCCCGGCCCGATGGTGGATGGCCCTGGACCGGGTGTGCTCAACGCGATCGGAATGGGGGCCGGACATGGCGGCTTCACCGGCCTTCAGACGCAGGTGAAATTCATCGAACCGGAAGGGATGACGATCGGCTGGCAGATTCCCGGCGGATACGCCGACAATCAGCTCGCCGCCCCCGGCCGGCACAACTTTCCCCAGGGAGCGAACTACCGCCTCAAGTTCGCCAACATCCCCGAACGGGAAGGGTTGACGCTGTACCCGACGTTGCAGGTGTATCCGTCTCATCCCGAGACCGACGCCTTCCTGTCGCACAACTGCGTTCCGATCCAGGTCACGGACGAAGACCTCGACCAGGTGCAGGCGAACAACTTCGTGACGAAGGTGATCTATCTCCCCTCGCCGCGGCACCAGGAACTGGCGATTGCCGGGGTCGAGACGCTGGTCTCGACGCGGCTTGACCCTGGTCTGGACCCGGTGGCGGAAGCTGACCGTCGCGGCACGATCCTGGCCGTCCTGCGGATCGGCAACATGGACCTGGAATCGGCCGACAGCCGGTCGATCGTCGCTCCCGACGGAACCGTGACGCAAGCCTCGCACATTCGACAAGCGGATGGCGAAAAGAATGAGTTTGTCGCCCCTCTCCCCATGCCGATCAGCGGCGCGGGAGCCCGCGGTCACTCGATTCCCTCGGCCATGATGATGGGAGTTCCCGGAGCTCCGGGACAGCCCGCCGTGAATCCGATCACTGGCGGTCCGGCTCCCTCGTGGGGGATGCCGATCACCGGCACGCCGATCGGACTGGCCGGTCCTCCGCACCTGCCCTACGGCGGCAAAGCGGGATTGAAGTCGCACACGGTCCGCAATCGGACCAAGCAGGATCTGCCGGAGCCGGTGGATCACATGGTCATCGACGTGAAGCACACTCCGGGAATTAAGATGCCCCCGCCGGTGCGACACGTGGAATACACCGAGAAGCACTTCGTTCCGCGGAATCCGTAATCCATTACCGTCCGGTCCCGGCGGTTCGTCCGCCGGGGCAGGACGGATTCTTCAGCCGCACGTCCCTGGGACAGGCGGCTTGAGAATCCTTCCTGCCAGAAACGCAGCCGGCCTCCGTCAGCGGCGGGGAGCATCTTTCCCTGACGCAACCGCTCTGCGGAGCGTTCCTGACGGTCAGACAGCGACCAGTATCAACCACACGCGGGATGCAGCCGATCATGCCACTGGGGAATCACATGCGAGCGATGCAGCGTCGCCTGAAAGGGGGACGCGGCTGGGAGCGTCTGGGACGCGGCCTGCGGCTCGCGGCCGCGGCCGCGGGGATGGCGGCTTCGGTCGCCTGGGGCCAGGGTGGGCCGCGCGGGAGACATTTTCCGCTCCATCACAATGCCCCGCCGGGGTTGGCCGCGCAATGGTCGACTGCGGCGCGACGCTCCTCCTGCGGGACACGGCAAATGATCCGCGTCGAACTGCCAGAGGGAGGGGGCCGGGTCTCCATCTACACACACCCGCAGGCGGGAAGCGCTCTGTTGGGTTCCCCCGCTCTGGCGATCGTCCAGGTCGGCTCGGTCTATCGCCTCAAGCTTGACGACCTACCCGATTATCCCGGTGTGGAACTGTATCCGACCGTGGAACTGCTCGACCGCTTGCACCCGCCAGCCGGACGGGAAGCGGAATTCCCCGTGCCGATCACGATCACTGAGCAGGAAATCCAACTGGCCCTCCAGGGGCGGATGGTCACCAAGGTCATCTACCTGGAGCAACCCGATCGCGCCCGCGTCCGATCCGGGCCAACGACCGAACCGACGCGCATGGCCGAGCCACACGAAAACATCCTGGCGGCTGCCGATGATGCGGGCCGGCCGATGGCCATCCTGCGGCTGGGGGCTCGGACTCCCGATCCCCGAAACCCGGAACCCGGATTCTTCGGCAACGGAGCCCCCGTGATCATTCCCGCACCATCGGCGTCCGCCGCGGAGATGCGCCCATGAATGTCTCTCTGGCCTCCGTCGATCCGCGACACCGATCCATTGGACCACGCTGGCAGAC
This sequence comes from Planctomycetales bacterium, assembly GCA_046152955.1. Classification (GTDB taxonomy): domain Bacteria; phylum Planctomycetota; class Planctomycetia; order Planctomycetales; family Planctomycetaceae; genus SIAF01. The sequence continues at coordinate 5,070 of JBJXGA010000202.1, forward strand.
GCGCGCCTGGCGATGGGCACTGTGCGGCCTGATGGTCACTTCCTGCGCGTGCAGCACGACCAACCGTCCGATGGCGATCCGCGGGCAAGATCCGTTTCTCGCTGCCGAGCAAGACCAGGCACCGTCCAATCCACTCAATAACGAAGCAGCGGCTGGAAGATCGAGCCTGGGGCGGTCGCAATGGCAGCCCGGTCAGGAAATTGCTCTGGCGGAATATCGCTCTGGACGCCAACCGGATCCGGCGGCCGACCGCGCCGTGCAACAGGTCCGTGCTGAGGCCCGTATGCCGCTCCCCTGCCCTCCGCAAATGGGAGAGTGTCCCCGCGATCGCCTGTGCGATCAGGCCGGAGACTGTGCGGCGTGCGACGAGCGCTTCGACGACGAATACCTGTGTGACGGCGGAGACCGCGGCCTGCCGGTGCATTACGACCGGGACGCCATGCAAGGATTGGAAACTGAAGACACGGTGGTGGAATACTACGATCCCCAGGGGAAGCGCCGCGTCAAACCGACCAACCGCGTCTGCATCTATGCGCCGCGATTTGGTTCGATCGTTTCCGTGGGAGCGCCACTGGAAGACGTGGGAGGGGGACGTCCCACGCAGGCAGTGGGGGCCACGCACGGCGTGGGCTTTCAAAATCGGGCCGCGACCGTGGCCCACAATCACAACGGCATGACCGAACGGCTCGTCAGCCGCGTCCGTGGAAGCGGCCTGCGAGCGTCCGCCTTCGCCGAAGAACTCGATCGTCCCGAAGCGATCCAGGGACACATCCATACGACGGTTCCGCTCATCGATTTCGGCTTCCTGGCCTCGGGGCAGATCCAGGGCCATGCCGGACCGGAACTGGCGCGGCAGGTGCAAGCGGCCGTCGCCTGGACCCGCGACCAGAATCCGGTGATCGCGGCGGTGACCAGCGGGGCCAACGAACTGAAGAGCCGCTTCACTCCTTCGGCCCTCGTTGGCGACGAAAAAGAACTCCAGCGCAAACTGCGGATCGTCAAACTGGCCGACAAAGAGATCGCCGCGGCGGGCGATGTCGTGACGTTCAAGATTCGCTTCGACAATCTGGGAGACATCGAGGCCCGCGACGTGGTGATCGTGGACAACCTGACGCCCCGGCTGGAATACATCGAGGGGAGCGCCGAGTGTACTCTCGAAGGGGAACTGTTTACGGCCGAAAACGGCGAGGGGGGCGTCATCCTCCGCTGGGAGCTGGCCGCCCCGCTGGAGGGGGGGACCGGAGGAGTGCTCACTTTCCAGGCCCGCATCCGATAATCACAAGGTCCAGAGAACGACTCACGACACCGAACGACACCGTGTCACCGACTGCTGCGGATTCCCGCGAATCCGAACCCCGCCGAACGCAAGTTTGGCGGGGTTTTTTTGTTGCATACGGGGCAAATATTCCCTTTTGATCTGCGCCTGAGTTGATAAACTATGTGATCGGCCACTCACAATACTGACTAACACTCCATGATGCATCAACACCTGCTGCGAATTTGGTGTGGTTTGGCCCTGTCGTGCTGTTGGCTGGGAGCGCCCGCGGTTCAGGGGGCCGATTCCCCCCGGTTTGACCAGCAGATTGCCCCCCTGTTCAAAGCCCATTGCGTCAAATGCCACGGTCCGGCGAAGAAAGAAGCGGGATTGAGCCTCAGCACCGGGGCGGGGGTGGTTCGGGGAGGAAAGCGGGGAGAAGTGCTGATCCCGCACGATCCGGACGGGAGCCGACTGTGGGAGCGCGTCGCCAACGACGACATGCCGCCCGAGGCCCCGTTGAGCGACGAGCAAAAAGAGTTACTGCGGGCCTGGATCGTGGCGGGCGCGCCCGGGCTTCCGGCCGCCTCCATTGCAACGGCCAGCGACGCCGATCACTGGGCCTTTCAGCGGCTGGCGCGGGTTGTTCCACCGGCGGTGGAAACGGAAATGAACGCCGCCACTCCGATCGATCGGTTTCTGCTGAAGTCTCTCGAAGAAGCGGGCTTGCGATTCAACCCGGAAGCGGATCGCCGGACGCTGATTCGCCGGGTCAGCTTCGACTTGACAGGGCTCCCCCCGACATTGGAGGATTGGGACTCGTTCGTCAACGACCACTCGCCGGAAGCGTATTCGCGGCTGATCGAGCACTATCTGGCATCCCCCCAATATGGCGAGCGGTGGGGCAAGTTCTGGCTGGATGCCGCCGGTTACGCCGATTCCAATGGCTATTTCAACGCCGACAGCGATCGTCCCTTGGCCTATCGCTATCGGGACTATGTGGTGCGGGCGTTCAACCAGGATCGCCCGTTGGATCGGTTTCTGCTCGAGCAACTCGCCGGCGATGAACTGACCGGCTACGTTTCTGGAGATCCGGCGACCCCCGATGTGATCGAGGCGCTCGAAGCGACCCACTTTCTCCGAAACGGACAGGATGGCTCCGGGGAGAGCGATGGCAACCCTGAAGAGGTCCGGATCGATCGCTACACGGCATTGGAGGGAGCGATGCAGAACACCGCCACCTCGTTGCTGGGACTAACGATCCAATGCGCCAAGTGCCATTCTCACAAGTTCGAGCCGATCTCCCACGAGGACTACTATCGGTGGCAGGCGATCTTCTATCCCGCCTTCAACATCGAAGAATGGGTCAAACCGAACGATCGGATCGTGTATGCCCCGTTGCCGGGAGAACAGGAACAGTGGGAAGAGCGGACGCGCCAGATCGACGAGCAGGTGCAGCGGGAGCGCGACCTGCTGGCCGACTGGGTCCGCGCGCACCGTCCGGCGGGTGACCTGCTCTGGGAAGACCGGTTTGACGCGCCGCAGTCCGGCCTGAGGACCAAGTGGAGTGCGACGGCCCCTGGGGACGATGCCCCCGGAGGGGCCGTACCCGTCCAACTCGATGCCGACACTCCCCCCGCCGCGCGGATCACCGACGGACGACTCGTGATCCATGAAGGGGGGACGCAGGGAAACAGTTGGCTCTCCACGCAGCGCGCGTTCGATTGGACTCCTGACGCGGTCGGCGAGTCGATCCAGGCGACGTTTGATCTGGTGGAATTGAAAATCTCTCCCGAGGGCGCCCCGGCCCAGCGGATCGGCTACTACCTGGCGCTCCACGACTTCAACGACAATAGTGCGACCCCTGGCGGCAACATTCTGATTGACGGCAACCCTGGGGGGCCGACTGCGGTCCACGTCGATTATCCGGGGACCGACAGCCGTTCGGTCGGCAATCTGGGGACCACTTCCTACGCCGCCGGACGGAACTACGGGGTCCGCGTCACCAATCTGGGTGAGGGAAAATACCGCCTGGAACAGCTCGTCGATTCGATTCCAGACGAAAAGCCGCTGGAGCTAACTGCCGCCGATCTGCCGGACGGCGGGTTTGGTTTTGAGTATTGCTGCGGCCGCAGTTTCCTCGTCGACAACGTGCGAGTCGAGCGCTTCCCCGCCCCCACCGCTGACGGCGATTCCCCACTGGCCCGTTATCGGGACGAACTGAAATCCAGACAAGGAACGCTGGGACAATTGCAGGCGGAGCAAAAATCGCTGGCGGCGAACCGACCGGGAAAAATCGCCTGGACGACCGACATGACGGCCGCCACACCCGAGGTACACCTTTTGTTGCGGGGAAATGTCTCTACCCCCGGACCGGCGGTGGAACCAGGAACGCTCAGCGCGCTGACCGATCCGGTGGCCCCGTTCGAGGTGTCGCCGTTCGCCTCGCGCGTTCCCCGTTCCGGACGTCGTCTGGCCTGGGCCAAATGGCTGACACAACCCGGCTCGCGGGCCGCGTCACTCCTGGCTCGGGTCCAGGTCAATCGGCTGTGGCAACAACACTTTGGCACGGGGATCGTCGCCAGCAGCGACAATTTCGGCCTCAGCGGCGCGCCCCCTTCGCATCCCGAACTGATTGATTGGCTGGCCGGGGAGTTCATCGCCTCCGGCTGGAGCGTCAAGGCGATGCATCGATTGATCCTGCACAGCGCGGCGTATCGACAGGGGAGCGGATTCTCGGCGGCGAGTCAGGGGATCGATCCCGACAATCGGCTGCTATGGCGGTTCCCCGTGCGACGACTGGAGGCGGAGGCGATTCGCGACGCGATGCTGGCCACGAGCGGCGACCTCGATCCACGCTCGGGAGGGCCCTATGTCCCTTCAACGCGCACCGCGTCGGGTGAGGTCGTGATTCCCGAAGAGTCCGCCGGAGCGCGCCGCCGCTCGTTGTATCTGTACCAGCGCCGCACGCAGGTGGTGTCGTTCCTTCAGGTTTTCGACGCTCCCTCAATCGTCTTCAACAGCGTCCGCCGCGGACAAACGACGATGCCCCTGCAGTCGCTCAGCCTGCTGAATTCCGACTTCGCGCTGGCCCGTGCCCGGAGCCTGGCCGCGCGGTTGAAACAAATGGAAGAGGACGAAACGGGGCGCGTGACGCTGGCGTACCGACTCCTGCTCGCCCGCGATCCGACAACGGCGGAGCAGGAGGCGGCGCGGCAGTTTGTCGCCACGCAGGTCTCAGAATATGCCGATCAATCCGATGCGCACGCGCGGGCCTGGCAGGATTTGTGCCAGGCGCTCTTGGCAAGCAACGAGTTTTTGTACCTGGAATGAGTGAGGCAGACCTTGAATACATCGCTTTCGCAGCCATCCTTTTCTCCGATGCATCGCCGCGCGTTTCTCGGTCAGTACGCCGGCAGCCTGGGGGGATTGGCGCTGGCGCATCTGCTGGCTTCAGGGAACCACAGCCTTCGCGCCGACCAGCCCTCTCTCAAGGATGCGGCGATCCCGGGCGGTGGCCGAGCCAAGGCGGTGATCTGCCTGTTCCAGCACGGCGGACCAAGCCAGATGGACCTGTTCGACCCCAAACCCGAACTGACCCGCTGGCACGGCAAACCGTATCCGGGGGGAGAACTGGAAGTCCATTTCGACAAGCAGAAGGGGAACGTGCTGGGGAGCCCCTACAAATTCCAGCCCGCCGGACAGTCCGGCATGGAGTTGTGTGAGATCTTGCCGCACACCGCCAAAATCGCCGACGAAATCACCCTGGTGCGCTCCATGAGCACCGGCTCGGTCGATCACGAAGCGGCGCTGCGATTGATCCATAGCGGCCGGTTTTTCGCCGGGATGCCGGCCTGGGGTTCGTGGGTCATTTATGCCATGGGGACCGAGAACCAGAATCTCCCCTCCTATGTCGTGCTGGGAGATCCCGGGGGATTGCCCGTCGATGGGGAGCGCAACTGGTCCTCCGGTTGGCTCCCGGCGGTCTATCAGGGGACCATGTTCCGTTCGGGGAAGTCGCCGGTGTTCAATCTCGAAACTCCGGCGGGGATCACAGCCGGCGCGCGGCGAAATCAGCTCGCACTGCTGGAGCAACTCAATCGCCGCCACCTGGAACGGCACCCGGAAAACTCTGAGCTGGCAGCCCGCTTGACCAATTTTGAGACCGCCGCCCGCATGCAAGCGACAGTCCCGTCGATCCTCGATCTGCAGCAGGAGACCGAAGCGACGCGGGCCATGTACGGACTCGACAATCCGTCGACCGCCGAGTACGGTGCCCGATGCCTGCTGGCCCGCCGCCTCGTGGAACGAGGAGTCCGCTTTGTCCAGATTTTCCTGAGCGGTCAACCGTGGGACACGCACAGCAAAAACGCCGAGAGCCTCAAGGGGCTGTGCGGCAAGTCGGACCAGCCCAGCGCGGCGCTGGTCCAGGATCTCAAGCAGCGCGGGCTTCTGGACTCGACCATCGTCCTGTGGACCGGCGAGTTCGGCCGCCAGCCCATTTCCCAGGGGGCCGACGGGCGCGACCACAATCGGCACGCCTTTTCGCTCTGGCTGGCCGGCGGCGGTTTTCGGAAGGGGTATGTCCACGGCGCCACCGACGAGTTCGGCTACAAGTCGGTCGAAAACGTGGTGACCGTCCACAATTTGCATGCCACGTTGTTGCATACCCTGGGACTGGATCACCACCGGCTCACCTATCCGCACGATGGACGCGACACGAGCCTCACTGACCCGGAAGTGACCGGCGCCAAGATTGTGCCGGAACTGTTGGGCTAATCGCGCCAGGGATGGCGAATCTCGTTCCAGTATTCTTCGTAGACGTCCCCGTCGGTCTTGAAGTGCGGGTCGTTGGCGTCGTCGTGACAGTGGACGCAGAGTTTGGCCCCCGCCTGGTCGGAGAAAATCTGCACGAACTCGCGGAATTTTTGCAATTCGTCGGTCTCCTGCCGATCCTTGTGAAACTGCCGCTCCAGCTCGACGTGACGACCGCCGGGACCGTGGCAATTCTCGCATTGATTTCCCAGCAGATGGGGCGTGGCCGTTTCGCTCGTGAAACCCGACTTGTACCGGTAGTACGGATCCTTGGGGCTCCAGCCGGTCACGTGGCAGGCGATGCATTCGGGGTCGTTCATCCGGGGGACGAACCAGTCGGCGTGTTCCGAACGCCCCACCTTGAGTGAGGCGGTCGCTTTGGCGTGCCCCGTCGTCTGCCAGTGTCGAAACGCCTTCGTATGGCACTCGCCGCAAACGCTGGCGCCGACGTAATCGTTGGCGTCGGTAATCTCGGCGTTGCGCGGATCGTCGATCGCCGGTTCGCCCGCCACCAGGCTCTGCACCTCCAGCGCCTCCTGATACCGCCGCATGTGCGCGTGCATTGCGGGCGTTTCCTGGAACCGCACCTCGTCCAGCGCCACCGCATCGAACCGGAATCTGTTCTCCGTTTCGTCGGGATAGTACCCGACGACGGCGACGTTCTTTCCCTTTTGTCCCGGGGTCACCAGCAACGTCTTGCCGTGATATTTCGGACGCGGATTCGGGTCTTCCGGACCGCCGGCGCTGACCGCCAGATCGAACTGTGGAAAATTCTCCACAAGCTGTTGCGTCTCCTCCACACGGCAGTGAGACAACAACACCAGGAGGTCGGGTTTCTGCGCTTCCAGTTCGGCGACGACACTGGTCAGCGCCTCAACCGGATTCAGGATCTGCAGGTCGGGGTTGCCTCCCGCGGGGTCCGTATCGTTGGCCACCTTGAACTTGTACGAATCGCCGAAGACCGCCGTGATACCGATCTTGAGATTTCCCACAGAAACCAGCGCCATTCGGGCAAAGCCCGCCTGATCGACCATTCCAAACAGAACCACATTGGCGGAGAGAAACGGCGGGCGGTCTTCTTCCCGGTACTGCAAAATGTCGATTCCGGTTTGGAGTTCTTCGACCCCCAGCGCGATGCCGGAATACTGCAACTCCCGGAGCGCCTCCAGCGCCATTCCCAGCTTGATCTTCGCCTGCCGCTTGGTCGGAAAATTTACCAGGCCCCCCACATCCAGCCCCATCACCGGCCACTCCCGTTCGCGAATCTGGCGGAACAAGTCGGCGCGGCGCGACAGACCGCCGATCTGGTTGGCTGAACAGCCGCACGGTTCCACATAACCGTGCATTTCTCCCGAAAGCACCAGCATGGCCGCGGGGGGCTTCCAGCCGTCAAACAACGGGGGACGGCGGGGTGGCTCGTCCTTGTGACGATTCATTTTCCGCGGCTTGGAAGGGGCGTTTGCGGAAGCGATTGCGGAAGCGGTCGAACTCTCCGGGTTCCCGCTGGTGTCATCGGAGGCCGCAGCCGCGCCGGCTTCCTGGCTGGAAGACAAGGCGGGCTTGTCTGAGCTCGCCGTGGCGTCGTCTGATGCTGAGTCGTCTCCGCGCTGGCTGCCATTGGTCTGCGCGGCAGCCCCCGCCTGCTTCCCAGGAGGAGGAGGAACCATTTGCTTCCAAAGGGCGTACCCAAACAAAACGCACACGACGGCGACAGCCCCCGTCGCGGCCAGCATCCGTTGCGACATGCGGAGTTTCCCTTCAAGCTGGCGAGGCATCCCGCCTCGAATCAGAACGCGCTAAAATAGACTCCGAACTCGATCTCCGGCGCCCCTGGGTGATTGGTCTTGATCCGGATTTTCGCCGGATCTTCTTCGCGACGAATGACCCGCGGACTCTCCGGAGGATATTCCACGGACAACGTGTACCGGCGGATTTTTCCCGACCCGCCAGCCGGTTCGAGCGAGACTCGCAGTTGCTCGGGATCGGACTCGGAACCGAGCAATTTCAACCCCTCCTCCGGCTCGTCTTTGCTGGTCAACAGCAGTTCGATTTTCTTCCCTTCGATGGCATTGAATGATCCCAGGACAATTCCTCCCTTTTCCTCGAACCATTGGTTGCCAATCAGGCGGATTGGTCCCCGCCTCTGCCCGGTGAGCATTACGGTCGTTTCCACCGGTTCTCCGGTTTTCTTGATCCTCAAGTCGGTCTTGATCCGAATCGGAATGATAAACCGCCCGATCGGCATCTCCGGCTTGACTCGCACGTGGATATGGTAGCCCGACAGGCCATGCATCGATTCCAGATTCTCCGGTTCCACCGGTGAGGTTTCGAAGCTCACGGCCGCACTGTCGCACTCCAGCCCCGTGATGCTGAATTTTTCGACGAGAGGCGAAACCACGATGCCTTTGAATTCCGTGATGCCGACTTCATGAAAGTCGTTGATGTGCCAATCCCGTTCGGGCATGATCACCGCCATGGGTGAGACCATTCCGACAATCGACAGGCGAATCGACTTGAGTTGCGGATCGTTCGTATAGATCTCGGCCCCTTTTTCGAACGCCTCGGCCTGACTGAACGGCTCCCAGGTCAGCGTCACGTTGACCGTCTCCCCCGGCGCCACCTGGTTGTTGGGGACTTCGCTGATTGTACACTGACAGGTGGTCGGCCCCTTCTGCAGCTTCAGCGGCGCTTCCCCCTCGTTTCGAATCGTGAAATCATGCGTCCCCTTGTCTCCCACCTCCATCCGGCCAAAATGGAATTCCGTTTTGTCCACCACCGCCTTGGGCCAGGGAGGGGTCGGAGAGGGTTCCAGGAGCCCCTCTTCTACTTGTGTCCCTGTGTTTCCCGTGCTGCTCTCTGGAGGACGGGCAATCAGAACCACAACTGCCAATGAGGCAATCGTCGCCACAATCCCGACCAGTAATACTCGAAATCGCATGTGTCTGGGTCTCCCGACAAAAAGCCGCACGCCTCAATACTACAAATACGCCCGGAAAACGGAAACGTTGGAATCGATTTTTGCCTGGGAAGTCCACCCCCGCTGCGCATGATGCACAATTTGCAGCCACTCCCGGCGAACGGTTCAACGTAAGCTGGCCGGTGATTCCCCAGTATAAGCTGGCCAATGATCCGGGCGTAATCCCGACCCCTCCCATCACCAACACACCGCTCCTGGCACTCGGGGCCGTCGTTTCGGCATGTCATGCTCCAGCGCGCGTCACCCCTGCCGAACACCGGGAGCCTTACGTCCCTCGTTTGCCGGTCTGGTCGATCGAGTGGGCGCTGATCGACTCCATCAATTCGAGGCGCTCCGCTGAGAGCTGTTTGTCGATGTGTCCCAGCCTGCGGTTCAGCCGGTCCAGTTCCAGCGCCCAGTCGGCAGCCAAACGGGCGGCGGAGTGCTGCTCGGCATTCCACCACGCTTCTGCCAGTTCGGATTGCAGTTCGGCGTGGCTGGGATACAACTCGGCAGCCGCCGCCAAGTGATCGGCGGCGCGCTGTGCGTCGCTGGGATCCTCGCTCCGACCAAACCGGACCAGCCAGGCGGTTCCCATCCCGCGATTCAACCGAAAGTTCCGCGGCTGCCGCGAGATCGCTATCTGTTGCCAATTCAGGCACTGATCAAAATCTTCGGATTCGGTTTCCCGACTGGCCAACCAGCGCTGCAGGAAATACTGCGACAGCCGCTCGCACGCCTCGACCGCCAGGGGATCGGCCTCAACCCCGCGGCGATAGGCGCCACGGGCTCGTTCGGGCTCTCCGCGTTCAAACAGCGCCTCATCCCCCGCCGCGAGCGCATCGCGAGCATTCATCACCGGCGTGGTGGCGGTCCACCAACAGCCGATCCAGAGCGCCGCGGCAGCCGCCAGACAGGCCAGGCCCGGCCATCGCTGTTTCAATTCGCGGCTCCAACCGGCGGGATGATCCGCGACGGCGACACAGCCAACGAGCAACAACAGCGTCTGCGTCACGGCCGGCATCGAGATGCCTCCTGCCCCCAACAGATGGATGAGGAGCGCCAACCCCGCGACCGACAGCGACCGTTCGGAAATTCTCCAAACGCCAAACCACCGACCGGCAACAGACAATCCCAGCAGGCCGAATACCAGAATCCAAATCGTCATCCCCAGAGTTCCATCCAGGAGCCAGGTCAGCCCCAGCGACAGTCCGGCGCCCCAAACCACCGGGTCGCGGATGGGAGACCAGGGAGCCGATTCATCATGGAGTGGCTGATGCGGGGGACTCGATGCTGTTGACTGGTGCGCTGCGGTGGACGTGGCAATTGATGGATCACCGGCCAGCTTACGCTGGCCGTTTGCCGGGCGTATTAGGGGTCTTGCAATGATCAGCATCAGTCCCGCCAGACCGATGAGCGAGACGAGGCCTCCCGAGGTCCATAGGTCCAGGATCAGGTTGTGTGGGTCGGCGATTTCTTCGCTGGAACCTGGGAGTTTGTGCTCCAGATAGTATTGCCGAAAATTCCCCGGTCCCACTCCGGTGAACCAGCGGATGGAACTGTCGGTCATCATCCGCCACGTTCCCTGCCAATATTCTCCCCGATAGCGCAGTGACTTGAATGACTCCGCGGCGACCAGTCGGTCGATCCCCCCTGTGGCGCCAGCCAGGGCCACAATTCCGGCCAAACCGGCCAGCGCCACACCCCACCGGCGCCACGCTTTTGCAGGCTCCCCCGCCATCGATCGCTGGCCGATTAGTGTAACCGCCACCCCCAACAATGAGCCCACGTAGGCAGTTCGGCTTTTGGTCAACACCAGTGTGAGCGTGACAATCGCCAAGTTCGCGAGAATCAACGTCTGCTGCGACGTCCATCTCCCCGTCCGAGGAAACGACACCAGCGCCCCCAGCCAGAGCATCTGCGCCACCAGCAGCAGTCCGGCAAACGTGTTGGCCAGCGCGAAGGGACCGAGCGGCTCGCTACTGGCTTGCAACCTCTGATTCCACAGCATGCGGGATGATTCGTCTGTCGGAATGCGCATCTGCACGAATTGAATTTGCAGTCGGCGCGTCGCCTCTTCCCAGGCGAGCGCTGCGCGCGGATCGCCGGGCCGTCCCTGTTTTTGAAGTTCGTCCCATTCCGCTTGCAGCTCCGCGACGACGCGCCGCGACTCGGGGAGCGAAACGTAGTGCTGCCACAGTCCGACCCCCGCCAGCGCGACCATCAGAGTGAGAAACACGGTCAGCAGAGTCTGCCGCGCCCCACGGCGCACCAGCAGCCTGCGGACCAGAAACCACGTCGCCATTAACCCCACCCACTCCCACAGCAGATTGACGACAGCCCGCTTGTCAGCCTGGGAATAGTTGACGAGAGCGGCGATCGCGGGCCCCAACCCGAGCAGCGAAACGGCGCCGTCGATCCAGTCCAGACGCCAGCGAACCCGGTCGGCCCGAAACGCCACCATCACCCAGACGATGAGTGCCAACAGCGCCAACTGCCCGATCCATAACGTCTCCCCCTGAACGGCTCCTTCCGTGGGAGTCAACAGGCGGCAGAAGATCACTGCCGAGGTCAGCAGCGTCACCAGCCGGTCCAATCCGCCGGTGATTGAATCCGCGTCCGACGAGGACTGGGGCTGTGGTGAAGCAGGTCGGCGTTTGCGGCGGCTCATGAAATCACTCGCGACGAGAGCGGCCGACCGTTTCCAGAATGGCGATCACCGCCAGCACGCACGCGATCAGTCCCGCCACCAGTCCCGCCCCCCACCAGCCGTGTACCTGATACAACAGCAAGCCACCCAGTCCGGTGGTGAGCGTCACCAGATGGATCGTCATCACGGCGTGCGGCCGGCTCAATCCCAACTCCACCAGCCGGTGCGAGAAATGCGACTTGTCGGCGTGAAAGGGACTCCTCCCCTGCGACAGCCGGATGAGCATCACCGAACCGAAGTCGTACAGCGGCACCGCCAGAACGCACAGCGGCGCCAGGATCACGTGCGGGCTGGCCTGGCGGTCGTCGTAGAACGTTCCCACCAGCGTCATCGACGAAAGCCACAGTCCAATCAG
>JBJXGA010000204.1:0-6832 GCA_046152955.1 Planctomycetales bacterium
TTCGCCCAGCTTGATGAGCCGGGCCAGGTACTGCTCAACCGAGTGCACGGGCACACCGGCCATGCGCACCGGCACGCCGGCGGATGCGCCGCGAGTCGTGAGCGTGATGCCGAGCAGGCGCGCGGCGTGCCGCTCTATAGCAATTGCCACTACTCGTTCCGCAACTGGCACGAATACTCCGGCGGGAAACTCACCGACTGGGGCGCCCATCACGTCGACATCGCCTGCTGGGCACTCGGCGCGGGAGACACGGGGCCGAGCAAAGTGGCGCCGGTCAAATACTCGCTCCCGGTCGAGTACAAGCAGGGGCATCCGGTCGTGGCCGATCAGTACAACGCGGCGACCGAATTCACGATCCAGGTCGCCATGCCCAACAACGTCGAGATGATCATCACCAGCGAAGGGGACAATGGCATCCTCTTCGAAGGAACCGACGGCCGCTTCTTCGTCAATCGGGGCAAGATCGTCGGCAAACCGGTGGAAGATCTGAAGGACAGCCCACTGCCGGACGGGGCAATTGAAAAGATCTACGGCGGACCCGTCAGCGCGAACCACACGGCCAACTTCATCGAGGGGATCAAGTCCCGCAAGCAGCCGATCTCGGACGTCTGGTCGCACAACCGAATGCTCGAAATCTGCCACCTCTCGAACATCGCCATGCGTCTGGGCCGGGAATTGAACTGGGATCCGGTCAAAAGGGAAATCATCGGCGACCCGCAGGCCAACTCGTTCCTCGCGCGGGAAAACCGCAAGGGGTTTGAAATCAAATCTTAGTCGAAGCGGCCTTTCGGGGGCAGGGGGAGTGGTTCGTATGCCGGTTATCTCAATGTTTTACGGAATCACGATCGCGCTCTACTTTCTGGATGACCGGCGTCATCACCGACCGCACATCCATGCCAGGTTTCAGGGCGACGAGGCTGTATTGTCCATTCCGGAGGGCGAATTGTTGGAGGGCAACCTTCCGCCGGGTAAACTGAAGATGGTGGTCGCCTGGGTGGAAATCCACCAGGAGGACTTGATGGCAGATTGGGAACTTGCGGTGAATGGCCAGCAACCGTTTAGGATCGAACCATTGAGGTAACGATGAACCCCCGCGTGACGTCCGTAGTGCCGACAAATGATTATCGCCTTCGATTGACATTTACGAATGGTGCAGTCGGAGAATTTGATTGCCGGCGTCTTTTGGATTTCGGCGTATTTCGGGAACTCAAGGATACCGACTATTTCATGCGGGCGTCGGTGTTGCATGGCACGGTCGTTTGGCCAAACGAACAAGACATTTGTCCTGATACGCTTTACGAAGAATCGGTCCCGATCGCGGTCCGCAGTGCAGACAATTCGCATCCCCCGGAACCGGCAGTCGGACCGGTTTCCAATGGTAAGGCATCACAGCCGACCCAGTGAATTCGGGATCACGCTGGCTCAGGAGGCCACGGATCAAGAGTCGACGCCTCAGAGATGACTTTTTCGAAGTCGACCGACTGTTCCGGTTGCATCAGGTGAGGGCTGGCGATATGGACGCTGATCGGTTCGAAGTCGCCAGGCACGCTGACGTAGACCTTCGTATGCTCGGGAAGCTGCACGGTGTCTGCCAGCTTGATCTGGCCGTTTTTGACAACCGCCTCGTAGGTTTCGACCTACATTGCTGGCTTGTGCTCCAGATCGATCGTGCCTAACAATCAGTGAATCGGATAGTATTGTATGGCAAACGATCTGTTCGGTCGAGCTTCGCCAATAATCGTCTTTCCAGAACTTCAACCTCAGAGGAGTCGTCATGGGGGTCGCAGAAGCGATCGAGTATCTCGGCTCGTTGTTGGCCGCTCAAAACGATCCCGAAACGCTGGCTTGGCGAAGACTGTCGGAGGCCGAACAGGAGGCCGCGGTGCAGGAATTGATGCGAACGAGCGAAGCCGAGGACGCTGAGCGCTACCGCGTGTGGTTTCCGCGTCTCCAGGCGTTCGCCGCCGATTGCCGCCGCGCTTCTCCGACACTTCCCCTCTCGGAGATGTCGATCGCTGAGCGGGAACAACATCGAATTTGTCTCGGTATGATGCGGAAGTTCGCAGAGTCCCAGGAAAGGTCTGCCCTGCTCGAGCAGCGTCCCAACCGAGCCGCCATCCTTTCGGCCACACGAATTGGGTTGACCGCGATGGAAGAGGTGTTCGGCAATTCGGGGGGAGTGATTCTGGAGGAGTCCGAGGTCAGGCAATGGTTCAGCGAAGTGTATCCCAGGGATGACGAAGCACACCGGTGGTACGCCAATGCCTGGTGGAGAATCTGCCAGAATCCGCCCGAGGCCGACGTGAGAGGGTACCGCGAGTCGCACCCGATTCCCAAAGGGGACGCATATTGGGTTGTCACCGAGGGAGTCCAATGCGGCAACCTGGGAGGAGGCGCGACCCACTATTTGTGGCAGTGGGATGGGACACAGGCGGAATTCATCGAGTGCCATTGTATCGACTCTTTTTTGTGATGCTGCGTATTTGGCGTTGTGCTTGACGCGGTTTGCGCGCGTGAGCTACGGTCGTGACGGTGGTTCTGGCAGGTCGATTCGCGCCCGTGTCGTGGATCGATTTGAACGCATGAGACGATCAGTCACGCGGAGGGAAGCCCAGATGGTTGATTTCGACGACGTATTTCCCCAATCCGCTAGTATGATCGCCGAGATGGCTTTGACGCCCTTGCCGCTCCGTTCGGGGATGGGGCAATGGTTTGATTATTGCGAGAGGGCTGCACCGCGGCAGAAAACGCTTTGGAAGTGACTCCGGGCACTGGATTTCGAGGCGGATGCGGATCGCCGGTCGCGTTGGCTCAAGCGATTGCTGGCGAAGGAACCGCCGCCAAAGAAGATCAACGGATTGTGGTTCGGGCTTCACAATCCCGAACGCGACGATGGCGAACCAAGTTGTCGGATGTACGTCGGAGGATCATCGAAATTCAATCCAAAATCCAACTCCAACGAATGGGTTTGCGAATTATCGTGGAGGCCGAAAGGGCAGTATTCCAAGAGCGAAGTCCTGGCCAAACTGTATCGCTCGGTCGAGGCCGTTACAGAAAAAGGGGTCTATGTTCTGGGGGAATCGTTTTTGTGTCACGGGTATTTGGCTTTGGTCGTTTCCCACTGGTGTCATGGACCGATGCGTTCCGCTCTGTTGGGAACCGCGCCCTCCCGCGCGATTGTGATGGGACATGACAGCGGCGATTTTTATCGGATGACAGTCTTGCGCGCAGCGTGAACGCCGAAAAAACCTGGAGCTGCCTCCAAACCATTCTGACCTCAAACCGCCATTCGCCATGAAACCATTCCATTTGTCGATGCTCGTCGTTCTGCAAGTGTTGAGCTGTGGGCTGTTGGGCTGTATGGATTGGACGATGTTGGACGGCGGCCGCCGGGTGACATTGCGGGGCTTGTATGCGTTCGACGGAACCGCGCTGTATACTTGTAGTCCGACAGAATTCGAATCGGAGCGCCCTACGGAGCTACGCACGGTGAAGGGCGATGGACGATGGCTGTTCGAGTTGAAGAGGATCCCGGTTGTCTCGTCTGGCGAACATGTCTTTCCGTAAGTGGACATTCCTCTGGAGGCACATGTGGAAGAACGACTTCGATTCACAGGAGAAAATCCACCTGTCCGCCTGTGGTCTCGTTACCCCAACTGGAAGAACGCTTATGAGGAGGAGGGGTTCCCCGGCCAGGATGAAACAACCCTGCGGCCCGCGGACAATCAGCTAACGGTCGATGACGATGTCAGCTTTACCGCCGGCGATGCGGTGCTGTCGAATGGGAAGATTGTGCCTGCGATGTTGGGAGTGGACTCGGGCGAGTTGGGTTGGGTCTATGTCTATCCCGAGCCATCCAGCGACGATTGCTGGATGTTGTCGTTCAACGTGCCTTCGCAGCGCTGGTTGGCGATGAACGACGTTTGCCTCTTGCAGTCCGGAGGCATGGTTGGCGTTCCGGTAGGCGATTCGGCCGTATTCCCGATCCGAGTGAACAGTCGCTTGCCTCTTGAACGCACCGGCGCGATCATTTCCATGGAAATCAGGGATCCGGGCCCAGCCGATCCTGACACTTGACCGGGGCACGATAACGGCCATCCCAGATACCGCATTGATTGCCGTTGGTGCGGCAAGCGAACGAGTCCATCGACCCCACAATCATCGTTCGGCCCAAGAAAATCAGAAGAGGAAGCAATGGCAAAAAGGCCAACATCCACGAAGCCGACAAAGCCCAAGGCATCGGTCGCCAATTCGAGGTCCACAGCGACAAAGGCCAAAACTCCGACCGTCAAGGAGGTGCTCTCGCAACTCGAAGCGCTGGGCAACCCGACGATGCGCAAGCACAATACCAAGTACGGCGCCGGGGACAATCAGTTTGGCGTCAAGCATGGCGATCTGCGGATCGTGGCGAAGAAGACCAAGATCGACCAGGCGCTGGCCCTCGCTCTGTGGGAGACCGGGAATGTCGATGCGCAACTTCTGGCGGCGCTCGTGATCAAGGCCAGTGACCTGTCCGTCAAAGCGCTGGATCGCCTGGTGAGGTCGGTTACGTTCACACATGTCGCCGACTGGCTGCACTCGTATGTCGTTAAGCTCCATCCCGACAAGGAGGCGCTGCGCGAACAGTGGATGGTCACGGAACATCCGATGGCGGCCCGTGCCGGGTGGCAATTGACCGCCGGGCGGGTGGCCAAGAGTCCCGAAGGGCTGGATCTGGCGGCACTCCTCGATCGGATCGAGGCCGAAATGGGAGGCGCCCGTCCGGAAGTGCAATGGACGATGAATACTTGCCTCGCGGAAATCGGCATCCATTTCCCCAAGCACCGCCAGCGGGCGCTGGTGATCGGCGAAAGACTGGGAATTTATCGCGACTATCCGGTCTCCAAAGGCTGCACCTCGCCGTATGCGCCGATCTGGATCAACGCCATGGTGAAGCGGCAGGGGTGAATCAAGGCGTCGACGGAATTCCTCCACAGCATTTCTTATACTTCTTCCCGCTGCCGCAGGGACAAGGCTCGTTTCGCCCCACGCGCTTCTGTCGGGCCGGAGCCTCGTCCTGGAGAGCTTTCGGAACGATCAAATCCAATGGCCGCGCCGTGCGTTGGGCCACAGCGTGCGGTCGTCTCACGGTCGGCGTCTCGGCTGCGTCGAGGCTTCGTTGCCCGATGGCTTTGACTTTCTGGTAACGGTCCTTCAATAGCGGCAATTGATTGCGATAGCGATCCCGCCATGCGGAGAAAACAGCTTCCGCCACGTCGGGCGCGCAATCTTTCCGCGAGACGATTTGGACTTCGCCGGAGAAGGACATCTTTCCCAGAAACATGGGGACGATAAGCAACTTCTCGATGCCGTCCCGTTTTTGGTTGGCCTGTTTCCAAAACTGAATCTCGACCGCCTGGCAATCGCACGTCGGATTGGGGCAGTACAGGTCTTCGACCAGATACAGGCAGTCTTGATGTACGAATTCAAACGCGTAGTCGCGCCCCCCATTGGAGAGCGCACCCCGGTCGCCAACCAGATTCGAATACGAGAACAGCAAGCTCTCGATCACCTCCTGCGGATCGATCCGATACTCCGCGAGTCGTCGGGCCGTCTGCTTGTGGCTTTGGAGTCGTGCCTTGAGTTCGGCCTGCCGAGCAGTGGGAAAATCAGAAAGAAACTGCCGCACCCATTCGGCCGTTTGCAGGGAGCGCTTCGGAGGATCGCATTCCTCCCACGTCGTCAGGTCGACGCGCAGTGCAACTTCCAGCGGCTGCGCCCCCTCCTTTCCGCTGTCGCCGATTTCCCGCAGTGTCACGCGGACTTCGTTGCAGTCACAATTAGGCCGGGAGCAATACTGATCCCTGACCAGGAACGGCCTGGGATGATCCGAAAACCAAACCACGCTTCCACATTCCATGCAAAACCAAGCCTCCCTGTGCGACGCCGAGGTCATTGTCAGAATCACCGTGCAGAGAGTATCGCCAACTCGGCTGCGACGTGCCAGCCTGACGGTGCGGTGCGCTCATGCCAATCGTTCTGGCGTACTGAGTTGTTGTGGGGCAATCTTAGTTCCGGCTCGCCCCCATCCGGCCCTGTGCCGGTGGAGCGCAGGACTGCATGCTAGTGCCAGGCGTCAGACAGTCATCCCACGTGGAGAACCTCTGCCTCCCTCCCCGCCGTAATCGACGTCGATTCCCTTGAGAATGCTTCGTTGCGGCGGGGAGGGAGGCAGAGGTTCATGAGCGCGGATATCGGGGTGTCAGACGCGTGTGTAGCATCCAGTCACGGCTTCCACCGGCACGGGGCCGGTGGGGAGCTGGCGCTTCGCAATCGTTCACGATTTGTGTCGGACGATGGAACTGTTCCCGGATCAATTCACCGCAATGTCGGACAGATTCTTTCCCAATCAATTCCCAAGCTCCGACGCTTACCCCAGTGTCACACTTGACCGGCGGGGGCGTCCCAAGTGTACCATTCCTGCCGTTCGTCCAACTGCATTCTCCGCTGATTCTCCGATGGCGTTTTCCCCGATGTCCTCAACTTCTCGACGGACGTTTCTGAGTCAACTGGCGGCGGCTTCGGCGGGAGTGATGGCACATCCGTCTGCCTCGCCTCGCACGGCGGCTGCCGCGGTCCGCTCTCCCAATGACCGCTGGCGGATTGGCGCCATCGGAATGCGGTATCAGGGGTCGGTCATCACCAGAGAGGCGCTGGCGTTCGGCGATGTGACAGCGATTTGCGATGTCGATCGGCACGTGCGCGAGCAGGCGCGGGCCAGTTTCAATAGCGCCGCGGCGATCTGCGAAGACTACCGCGATCTGATCGCCCGGCAGGATGTCGATGTCGTCCT
>JBJXGA010000211.1:0-20496 GCA_046152955.1 Planctomycetales bacterium
GTCCGCGAGACCATTCCGGACCGCGTGTTTGATGCTGCGGACGAACTCGAATTGGTCGATGTAACGCCCGAAGAACTTCTTCAGCGACTGAACGAGGGAAAGGTTTATCTTCCCGACCAGGCGCAACGAGCCATCGAGAAATTCTTCCAGAAGGGAAATCTCGCAGCGCTGCGAGAACTATCATTGCGGCAGGCCGCCCGTCGTGTTCATGGAGACGTCCAATCGGCCCGCAATCAACGGGCCGCCCAACAACCATGGGCCACGAACGATTGCCTGCTGGTTTGCGTCAGCCCGAGTCCTTCCACCGCCAAGGTGATCCGGACGGCAAAGCGAATGGCAGCGGCCCTCGATGCACCCTGGATCGCAGTCTGGGTGGATTTGACCGGCGCACCGCCAGGAAGCGCGATTCAACACCAGGTGTCGCGAAATTTTCGCCTCGCTGAGCAGCTTGGCGCGGAGACATTGGCTCTGGCCGGCCAGGATGTCACCAGTACTATTTTGGAGTTTGCCCGCTCACGCAACGTGACCAAGCTGTTTATCGGTAAAACGAATCAACCCCGATGGAAAAGATTGCTGTTCGGCACTGTTGTGGACAACCTGCTCGATCAAAGTGGTGACATCGACGTCTACGTGATCCGCGGAGCGGATGAGGAGGCATCCGATCGTTCGATGGCCCCCCGTCGCGCGACACCGGCTCGCACGCGGCCGTACCTGCGGGCCATTGGTTGGGTGGCGCTGGCCGCTTTGCTGGATCTGGCTCTCCGCCGTCTCGAATTTGCGGATTCGGAGGCCAATTCCGTCATGCTTTTTCTGGCTGGGGTCGCCTGGACTGCGTTTCGGCATGGACGTGGTCCCTCGATCCTGGCGAGCGTCCTTTCCGTCGTCGTATTCGACTTTTGTTTTGTCCCTCCGCAATTGACGCTCGCGATTGCCGACGCGCAGTACCTCGTGACCTTCGCGGTCATGCTGGCGATTGGTCTGGTCATCAGCACTCTGACGTCCCGTCTCAAGGCGCAGGTCGAAGGGACTCGGCTCCGCGAGCATCGCACCTCGGCCTTGTATGAACTGGGCAAACAGCTCAGTTCCACATACGGCCGGACCTTCCTGGCCGCCGCGACAGGTTCCAAGGTGCGGGAACTGTGCCAGGGTGAGGTGGCCATTTACCTTGCGCAACCGGAGGGCGGGTGCGAGATCGTCTTTGGAGGTGACACGAGCATCGCCCAAGACCCCGTCAGTCAACCTGCCGCCACCTGGGTGATTGAAAACGACCAACTGGCTGGCATCGGAACCAACACGCTGCCCAATGCCCCGGCCCTCTTCATACCTTTGATTGGGTCGCACCGGACTCAGGGGGCAATCGCCGTCCGAGTGCAGGAATCACAACACCTGGTTGATCCTGATTCGCGACGTTTGCTGGAGGCTTGCGCCAGCCAATTCGCATTGGCGCTGGAGCGAGATCAGTTGGCCATCGATGCGGCTGATGCCAGAATCCAGGCCGAGACTGAACAAATCCGCAGCAGCCTCCTCAGTGGAGTGTCACACGACCTCAAGACGCCGTTGGCCGCGATTGCCGGAGCCAGCAGCACGCTGCTTGACTTGGATTTCACAGACAATGCGACCCGGCGGCAACTTCTGGAGACCATTGCTGAAGAAGCCACCCGACTCAATCGCCTCCTGGAAAATATCCTCCAGATGTCGAAGCTCGATGCTGGAGCGGCGGCGCCGAACAAGCAGTGGCACGTTTTGGAAGACATCGTTGGATCAGCGCTGCATCGGACCAGGAGCGATTTGGCCACCCATCCAATCCACATCAGTATTTCGGAAACGCTGCCGTTGATCTTCGTGGATGGGCTGCTGTTGGAGCAGGTGTTTGTAAACCTTCTGGAGAATGCCTCTCGCCACACTCCGCCGAAAACGGGTCTGACCATTGATGCGTCCTTGGATTCGAACTGGATCCGGATCGCCTTTGCCGACGATGGTCCCGGACTTCCCGCGGGTGCCGAGGAACACATATTTGAGAAGTTCTATCGCGCCACGCCCCAGGATTCAGGCCGCGGCAGCGGCCTGGGCTTGGCGATTTGCCGTGCCATCATCAAGTCTCACGGCGGCAACATCGTCGCTGCCAATCGACCATCCGGTGGAGCGGAGTTCGTGATTCGCCTGCCAGTCCTTCGCGACACGCCCAGGGTCGTAGTAGAGTAGTTTCATGCACAGCGGCGGACACCACATTCTATTGATCGAAGACGAACAGCCGATTCGGAGGTTTCTCAGGGCATCCCTGGAAGACTCCGGATTTCGAGTCACAGAAGCGCCCACGGGTATGGAAGGTCTCCGTTCCGCGGCCAGCCAGCCTCCGGATATGGTGATCCTTGATCTGGGACTTCCTGACCTGGATGGCCAGGCAGTCTTGACTCGATTGCGCGAATGGTATCAGGCGCCGATCATCGTGCTTTCGGCCCGAGACCACGAGGACCAAAAGGTGCGGGCGCTCGACCACGGCGCCGACGATTATGTGACAAAACCATTCGGAGTCAGTGAGTTGCTGGCGCGGATGCGGGTGGCGCTTCGGCATTCACATCACCTGGAGCGCGAGGCAGCCTCCGTCACGATCGGCGACCTTAACGTTGATCTCGCTGCACGCATCGTGAAGGTCAGAGGGACTGCGGTACATCTCACGCCGATCGAATACAAGCTTCTCACCATCATGATCAAGCACGCGGGCAAAGTTCTGACTCATCGATTCCTCCTGCGCGAGGTCTGGGGGCCACAGGACTCGCAGGAAAATCACTATCTGCGGGTGTTTGTTGCCATGTTGCGCCGCAAGATCGAAGTGGACTCTGCCCGCCCTCGATACATCCTGACGGAACAGGGGGTTGGATACCGCTTTGCCGCGGAATGAGACAGCCTTCCCCCACGGTCAAAACGCTCTCGATTTGTCGAATCGCATTCGCGTTCGCCGGGACTTAGCCGTCGGACAGCACCGTCAGGTCGGCAAAATGGCCCTGTGCGATTCCTTCGTCTTCGTCAGTGAAAAATGAAGGCCTCTTTTCTATACTCCAGTCAGCTTCGGAACCAACTGGCCCAATCGGAACGCATTTTGACAACCTTCTTTCGCACTCTCGTCGCGGTTGTCGTGGGTGTGTTCAACGCCCTTATTCTGTTGATTGGGGTGGAATTGTTCAGCGCCGTAGTCCATCCCGTTCCCCCGGATTTTGGGGGGACGATGGCGGAGATGTGTCAGCACGTGGCACGCTACCCGCAGTGGGTATTGGCGGTCGTTGTTCCCGCTTGGGGTGCCACGGCATTCTTGAGCACCTGGACCGCCAGAAAGATCGGAAATCGGGGCTCCGGGCTGTTCATCGGCTTCCTTCTGCTCTCTGCGGTCGTATTCAATGTCACCCAGCTTCCCTACCCCATTTGGTTCAAGATCGTGATCCTGATCGTAGTTCCAGCCGCCATCTTCTTGGGCGGTCGACAGACCGCCGACCGACAGTTGAGTGGCGGCAATGAGCTGGACTGAGGGCTGTCACATTATCGGCCCATAGACGGCACGTTTGGCGTCGGGAGGGCTGTTGAGACTCTATGGTCTGCTCATCTCCGTCGCTCCGTACAATCGGACAACTGGTCTGCGCGATGCTGCTGACGCAGTTCGTCCTCACTGGGCTGGCGAGCTATTTTGCGCCGCTGCATTGGCGTCCGTTCGCCATGGTGTTGGCAACTTCGATCTCTATGCTGGTCACGGCTGCAATTTCGCCGGTGTCCAGACGTCCGAAACTGGTCGCCATCGTGCTCGCGACAGTCCTCTCGGCAGCGTTCATTTTTGCGTGGCGACGTCTGGTCGATCCGTTGGGGTTCATCGGGGCAGTTCCCACAACGCTTGAGGTTCCAGCTCTGGGAGTCAGCGCCCTGGTGACAAGTCTATTGGGAACGATCATGGCCTACGCCGCCTCCCGCAGCAGTCGAGCCTATCCACTGCGGTGGGGAATTCTCGTTTTGTTGTTGCTGGCGATGGCAGGGGGGATTTGGGCGTTGACCGCCAGGCTGGGGCAGCCATCGATAGCCTGGCGGTTGCAGCATCTGTTGCAAATGGAGACGCAACTTGACTCCTCGGGAAGGTTGGAGCGACAGGATTTGAGTTTTTGGCTGGCTGCTTTTGGTCGCGGGGCCGAAGCGCGGGCATTCTCGACGCGGTTTGAATCGCCGTATGGTGGTCGCGACGAACTGCCTGCCGACGATCTGCCCGAGCCGGAACCACCGTTGACAGTCGACTCCGTCCCGTGGGCGCAGGCCATCCAGGAAATTGCCGCACGGGAGCGGATTGTCATCATCATGGAGGCGCATCACGTCACAGAGCACCGCGAATGGATCGAGCAAACGCTCCCGCTTTTTCGCCGGGAGGGGTTTTCACACTATGCCGTGGAAGCGCTCGCCGAATCGGGCGACGCGCTCAAGAAGCGGGGCTTTCCGGTGGAGTCGACCGGTTTCTACCTTGCCGATCCCCGTTTCGGAAATCTTCTGCGCAGCGCCATCGCATTGGACTTCTCGATTCACGACTATGAAACGCCTCTGGCAGTTGATCCCGCACAACGTGAGGAGCAACAGGCGCGAGCGCTGGCACGAATTGTCGCAGCGCATCCTGGATGTAAAATACTCATCCATGCCGGCTTCGCCCATGCCTTCAAGCAGCCCATTCCCGGATTCGGTCCGTGCATGGCCGCCCGATTGTGGGAACAGACTGGCATTGAGCCGTACTGCATCTATCAGGGATCTGCTGAATTCGATGCGCCCCAATACCCGCAATGGGTGGTTCGATGCGGCGCGACCGAGGAACCAAGGATGTTGATCCCGCCCCCCAGAGGCTTGAAAGATCCGCAATTTACCGACATTCCCGCCGGCGCGATTGACGCGCTCGTCATTCATCCCCTCCCCAACGGCCGGCCACCGGGGGCACGCCAGCCCCGATTCTCCAGTGGCATGACGCGCGTTTCCGGACGCTGGCTGGAACCCAATTGGCCGATTGTCGTCGGAGCCTATCGCACCGGCGAATCGATCGAAGCGATCGCGCTCGATCAAGTCCTGTTGCGCGACGGGGAGTCGGAGTTTGAACTCTGGATCCCCTCGCCGCCGTTTGAGCTCCGCGTCACATCGGCGACCGGACGCATCGCAATCGACATCGAAATGAACCGGTCGGAGCTCGAAATCCGTGGAGTGGCTAAGAATCAGGATTAGACCCATTGCACCAGGTCTACGCGACCAGGAAGATCCGCAACATGCCTCCACACCCGGCCCAACGCTTCGACGCTCCGGCCACGATCCTGCCTGGAACCCCGCTCAAGGAGCTCATGAGCCCCAGGCTGGTGACCCTCATCGGGCAATCGCTGGCAGGGGTGGCGCCTGGTTTCGACCAGCGGCGGTTTCGATCGCGCGCCTTGCGTGACCTGGCAACTCTGGAATTGAAGGATCGGGCGCTGAACATTGCCCACGCCATGGCCGAGCAGTTGCCTGGATCCTTTGATGAGCTGGTGCCGCTCTTCAACCGGTCCCTCGGTCCTCCACTCGACCGGACGGCAGGGAACGGGCTGTCCACCTTCTTCTACCTTCCTCACACGCAACTGATCGCCAACTACGGCGTTTCCCACTTCGAGAGCGGGATGGCGGCCAACTACGCGATCACGCAACGCTTCACCGCCGAATTCAGCGTGCGGCCCTTTCTCATCGAACACCGTTCCCGGTGCCTCAAGCTGCTCAAGCGCTGGGCTCGCGACGACAATCCCCATGTCCGCCGCCTGGTGAGCGAAGGAACCCGCCCCCGGCTCCCGTGGGCCATGCGGCTCCAGGAATTCCAAGCCAACCCGCAGTTCACGCTCCCCCTGCTCGAACTTCTGAAAGACGACCCTGAACTGTACGTCCGTCGGTCGGTCGCCAATCATCTGGGAGACATCGCCAAGGATCATCTGGAGGTGGCTCTCGACGTTTGCGAGAGTTGGTTGGCGGAAGTGGCTCGAACCCGCGACGCCGAAATTCTTGAAAATCGCCGCTGGATCGTGCGGCATGCGGTGAGGCATCCGGCGCAGAAGGGACATGCGCGGGCGATCCATGTAAGGGAGATGGCTGCTGCGACCAGGAAGAAAGGGCAATAGCACCATGAGCCAACTGATGCGGTTCCCCGGTTCGGTCCGGCGAGATCCGGCGATCGACGATTGGATGAGTCAGCATCCGGGAGAATTGGGCGCCATCGCGCTCCATTGGTTCCAAGTCATGCGTGCCTGCGGAAGCGACGTGCGGGAGCTGTTGCATGACGGGCATCCAACGGCGTGCGTCGCGGATGCGGCGTTCGCTTATGTCAATGCCTTCAAGGCCCATGTCAACGTCGGTTTTTTCCGCGGCGCCGAAATTCCCGACCCCCAGCACCTGCTGGTAGGAACCGGAAAGTTCATGCGCCATGTCAAACTCCGCCCCGATCGTCTGGTCGATCCTCGGACCCTCACGGAACTCATTCAAACCGCCTATACTGATATGCAGCGGCGACTCGCGACTGAGTGAGTGCCTCGAGTGTCGAGGCCAGGTACACTTATTCGCTTGGAAGAACCGGGCGCCGACGCACCGTTGCACTTGCACCCGCCATCACCATCATCTCGCAGGACGCATTCTCTTCACTCACCTTATTTGCCGATTCACTCGAAATGGCATTTCGGAGAAGCCCTCATGCCAACCACTAAGCCAAGAATTGACCTGACTGCCAAACAGCGGGAAACGCTCCTGGGAACTTTACAGGCCCGCTTTGAAGACCATCCGCAGCGCCACAAAGGGCTGCAATGGGCCGAGGTCCAGGCCCGGTTGGAGTCCCACCGGGAGAAGCTCTGGTCGCTGTACGAAATGGAACGGACCGGGGGGGAACCGGATGTTGTCGGCCGTGACAAGAAGACCGGCGCATTCCTCTTTTTCGATTGTTCGTCCGAAACCCCCAAAGGCCGCACGAGTGTCTGTTTCGACCGGGAGGGACTCGAGTCCCGGAAAGAATACAAGCCGAAGACCAGCGCGGCGGAAATGGCGGCGTCGATGGGGGTGGATCTTCTGACCGAAGCCCAATATCGAGAGCTGCAACAACTCGGCCAGTTCGACACGAAGACGTCGAGCTGGGTTCAGACGCCGGCCGATATCCGAGAGCTCGGCGGCGCCCTGTTTTGCGACCGCCGCTTCGGCCATGTGTTCGTGTATCACAATGGCGCGCAATCATATTACGCCGCCCGCGGGTTCCGCGCTGCGCTTTGGGTCTGACAGCAATCGAGGAACGCGAAATTCCTTGAGAATTCCCGGGGTGCCTTCATTCCCTGCGGATCAATACGAAGGCACACTCGTTTCCATCGGTTTCAGGCGGAATTGAAACGGGCTTCAGATTCCGTCCAGTCGATGTGGTCCAGGAACTTCTCCACGTATTCCGGTTTGCGGTTCTGGTAGTCAACGTAAAACGCGTGTTCGTAGGTATCGATGACGATGAGCGGCTTGGCCATCCAGAGGATACCCATCGCGTGTTCGTCGCTGACGACATTGTAGAGCTTGCCATTGACCGGGTGTTTCACAAGCATCGTCCAGCCTGCGGCCTCCTTGGCCGAAGCGGTGAAATCGGCGGACCATTTCTCAATCGAACCAAATCGTTGTTCGATGGCAGTGCGGAGTGTCCGCGATGGAGCAATCGTCTGTGGTGACATGCCATCGAAGTAGAATTCGTGCAAGATCACACTGTTGCCCCGGCTGTTGATCAGCCGCTTGAGATGGGCGAAAGCTGCCGGATCGATGGCGGCGCCTGACTTGGTGGACTCTTCCAATTTGGCATCCGCCGCGACGACCGCCTTGAGTGCGCCGCCATAATGAGCGGTGTGATGCGGGGCGATCTGGGAAGCGCTCAAAAAGCCGGGAAATTCCTTGTGTTTGAGGATTTTCGGCTGACCGGTCACAAGTCCACTGTGAGAAAAGTCGACGGCTCCAGGTTCTTCGGCGTCGGCCAAGCCGGAAACCAGCAGGGTTCCCGCGGCCGCACCAGTGGATGCAAATAAGAACGAACGGTGGTCAAAGGGCTGCATCATGGGCTCAATGTTGTTGAGGGACTGTACCTGGCGAACTGAATGCTACCCAGTTGTTCCGTGGTATGGCAATCCTGGTTCGGCAGATGGACAATTGTGGCTGAACAAACCGTTCTGTAATGCAACCTCACGTCGAACCAAGTGGCTCGAGACGCTGATCGGGCGCAGCAATCTCAGTCGCGTTCCTCGACGTGCGGCGAAAACAAATCCGGACCGGGAGGGCGAGGCTCCCGTCGAGCCGCCGATGTGCTTTCGAGAACGTCAGAACCCGCCGTTGGGAGGACTCAGGGCAAGCGGAAAAGGATTACTTCAAAAGGCTCTTCATGCCCTCGCCGGCCGCTTCGCCTATAAGAAAATAACTCTCCGCATTGGCGAACCAGTGATGGCCGTGCGTGGGACATGGCGAGAGTTCCGGCGGCCGGGCAAAATCGGTGGTCTTGATGAATAACGCAGTCTTGATCTGCTTTGTTCCAGCTTCCTGCGCCTTTCTGAATTCAAACATGTCACCCTGGGTCACGGGTCCGCCATTACCTAGCTCGCCCATCACCACCGCCATATTCGGCACATTGAATTCCTTGCGGAGATCGCTGACCAGGTTGACGAGATTCTGTGCATATTCGGGAATGGCCGCTGGGGTAAGCATGTCGTTCCAGCCCTGCTGCCAGTAAAAACCCGCTACTTCATATTCCTGACCGCCAAGCTCAGCCAAGGCAGCGCGGATTTCTTCAACCATTTTCGTGTAAGAGGGCCCGACCTGGCCCCCAGAACTTGGCGGCCTGAAATCCACGAACAGGCTCTTTCCACCCCAAGCCGTTTTGATCAGCAGCACCGGTTCCTCGAAATGATCTCCCAGAACAAACCCGAACCCCAACTCGGGTCCGATGTGCCTTCTCGATCCGTCTGCGGCATAACCGGTGTAGCCCACCGTGAGGCCACCCTTCAGGACCTTGTCGCCAACCTTGAATGAGATTCGCACATCGTCCCGCACAACCCATTCGCCCTTCTCGTTCTTCAACTTCTTCATCTTCTCGGCACTCTTCGAGTGTTTCATCGACCAGGCCAAATTGCCCTTGCCGCCGTTGGAGTCCCGCTCATCATCATGATCCACTGAGCCCTGCCCTTCCATGTTGGACTGCCCGGCGAGGATGAAGACCTTGACAGGCCCTTTGAACTGCTTCTGGGGGTTGCCTGCGTTGGCGCCTTCCGCCATCGCCACATGGGACAGCAACAACAACGCAAACATGGAGAGCAGTGTGTTTCTCATAATCAACCTTTTTCATCTGAGGGGAGACGGGCATTTCGCGTAAGATGACCGCGTGGTCGGTGAATGGCGAGCCAAGCAAGATGGCTGGCGTGGGATTGGCCTCGGGCTGGTCCTCTGCGGACGATGTCGCCAAGCGTAAAAGCAGCAGGGCTGGTATGCGGGCAATGGTGAATCGAAGAAAAGCTCTTCGCGTCTCGTGGTTCTGATTTAACTCATATTGTCTTTTTCAACTCTGAGTTTGCGAATATGCTCTGGCGTGGTGCCACAACAGCCGCCCACAATTTGCGCCGGCCAGGTTTGAGCGTATTGCCAGTAATTCTCCGGGCTTTCGGCGTCCGTGTTGATCCAACCTTGCGCCTCGTCGGCGTAGCCAATGTTACCATAGGCAATGAGCGGAAAATCCGGGCCGCAGAGCGCCCGCAACTCGGCCAGTGGTTTCGCCAGTGTCTGAGCCGGACCGCAGTTCACGCCCAGGGCCTTCACTCCCAGCGGCAACAACAACCCGGCGGCAACCGCCACCGACTCGCCAGACAGAATTCGGCCTTCGCGGTTGCACGCAAAACTGACCCAGGTGGGCCAGCCGGTGACCGTCGCCAATTGGGCTGCGATGACAGCTTCCCGAATGGAATTCATCGTCTCGATCAAAAGCAGGTCAACTCCCGCTTCCACGAGATGCTCGATGCGTTCGGCGTGCTCGGCGTGGCATTCGTCATCGGGCGGCACCAAGTCAGGGCGATAACAATCTTCCAGTGGGGCCACCGAGCCGGCGACTTGCGCAGGCCGACCAAATTTGGCGACAGCCTGTTGGGCGGTCGCCACCGCGCGCCTGGTCAATTCGCGCGCGGCGTGCCCCTTGCCAGCCAGCACGCGACCATGGGTGCGAAAGGTGTTGGTGGTGAGGATGTCCGCGCCCGCTTCCAAATAGTCCAGATGAATCTGGCGCAACACATTCAGCCCGGTATCAGACGTGAGCGCGTTCGCCGACCACAATGGCAAGCCGGTATCGACCCCGCGCCGGTTCAACTCCGTGCCGGTTGCGCCATCCAGCAAGAGCAGTTCAACATTCACCATTTGCCCATTCCCATACACCGAAGGATCGTCTTGAAGGTCGCGGTTCTCAAGGTAGGTGTCTTCACGCTTTGACATCTCTCCTCGCGGGCCGACCTGCTTCCTTTCGCGGACGCAGTCCTGGCCGTCGAAGCCGGCGCGGAGCCGTGGTGTCGATTCGTGAAGGCGGACTCATTTGATCCGAATCAGTTTCGGGGAGTCCGTCGAGGCTTCAATCGCAGTGATCGTCTTGCGAACCGCTTTGGCTTTCATCAGCATCAGATTCTTGGGGAAATCCTTTTCGTCCTTCTCGAAATAGTCGGCGAGTTTTTTCAGTTCGGGGATGACCGACTTCGCATGCGTGCCGTAGGTGAGGAGGATCTTCATCAGCTCGGGAGTGCGAATTTGGCTTTCCCAAGGATTCTGATCGCGGGTATAGATCACGAGCGCATTGATGCCTTCCTCGATGTGGTGCTGCGACAGGACGCGCAACCCCTCCACGCGAATCCCGTCGGCGAACATCTCGCCGCTCGGTGCGGGCTCGACGATCGCCTCGTGGATGGCAGGCAGCAGAGGCTTGATCTCTTCGAGCGAGAGACGGCGATAGACGGAACCAATGCTGCCGCGAGCACGACCGTCCTCGTTCTTCAACCCCGCCCGCACGGCCTTGTAGAGCGCGGGGCGATCCACACCTTCCAGCGAGCGGCCAAGCATTCCATTTTGATCAAACAGAGCGAAGGACAGATAGCGCTGCTGCATGCCGCGCGGGTCATTCTTCACATCCACCTGAGCCAACAGCGCCAGCATCTGTGGCACCGCCTTCGTGGCCGGCGCACCGATGGCAGCGAGTGCCTCTGCGGCTTTGATGCGGAGCCAGAGGTCTTCATGCGACAAAGTCTGCTGCAGGGCATCCACCGCAGGCGATCCACGTCCGCGAAGGAAGATCAAACCCTGGCAGGCTCCGTAACGAGCGTCGAGACTCGGAGAATCGAGCATCTCGATCAAAGGTGTCACGGGAGCTTCCTTGCGGCGCCCCAGAGCCATCGCCGCTCTTTCGCGCACGACGGGCGACCAACTGCGAAGGCGCTCGAGGAGTGGTTCGTCACTCAGCGCATCGTAAAAGCTGTTGCGGTCCTTGTTGTTCCAGCCACGCCCGTCGTCTATGAGTGATTGGGCGGCGGCGGCATCGAGTTGCGGTACTGCGTCAGGCTTTTTGCCGGTGAGATAGAGCTTCTTCAGCGGCGTGGCGTAGGCCAGCAGATAGCCGCCGGTGGAATCCCAGCCTGCGTAGCTATCTTCTTCAGGTTCCGGCGGGCCCTGATGTAAGTAGCTGTGATCCCAACGCCGCGCGAGGTCAAAGTACCAACTCCCAAACTCACTCCTCCAGGCTCCGGTCGCCTGTGGTCCCGACGCGGCAACACCTGGCATCGCCCAAAGAATGTTGAAGAAATTGCCGGTGTGTCCCGTGTCCCGTTCTGACCCGTGAGAGGCGACGCTCATGCGCGAGAAGAACTCCGCGCCATTTGATTCACCGA
Organism: Planctomycetales bacterium; assembly: GCA_046152955.1. GTDB lineage: Bacteria > Planctomycetota > Planctomycetia > Planctomycetales > Planctomycetaceae > SIAF01. The sequence continues at coordinate 11,928 of JBJXGA010000211.1, forward strand.
GCAGGTTGAACAACACGGCGGCCATTCCGCACTTACCGTTGTCTTCATGGTTCTCAATCCAGGGATGATGATCGCCGTAGGGAATCGCTCCTTTGCCGATGTAGAAGCGCAGCAGCTTGGCGCTGCGCTCGATCGCCCGATCCAGGGCGAGATCCCTCACGCCCGCCTCATGGGCCATCACCAGCGAGATCGTCAGAGGCAAACCGGGCGAGTTCATCATGCCGTAGCCGCCTAGTCGGCCGTCGGCCTTCGCGAACCCGTGTCCCCACGAGCCGACCGCGCTTTGACCATGAGCTGCTTCGAGTGCGAGCCGCGTTAAACCCGGCATGACCGAATCATCGCCCGTCGCCATCTTGTATTCGGCCAGAAACATCATGACGTAGCCGTAATACCATGTGGCCATCTCTTTGTTGCTGTAGTTCGAGGCCCACTCGGCCTCCTTCTTGATCAGCGGGAGGTAGCTCTGATCGCCGCTGGCCAACAGGGCGAGGGCATTGAGCGAACGAGGAATCGAGTCCAGGTGCTTGGCGTAGGAAGGATCCGCCATCCGCCTGGCGAGAACTCTGCACCCTTGTTCGAGAATGCGTTTGGACTTCGGGCAGTCAAAAGGAGCCGTAGCGCAATAACTTCCGAGCACCGGAAGCTTCACCACGACTTCCGCTTCGCTGTCTGCCCGCAACCGGGTCAGGCTGAGATTGCCTTGGCCCGCTTCCGATTCGGCAACGGTCAGGGCCTTGCCCATTTCGGTGCGCGGGTCATAAGAAAACGGCTGGCCGCTGACGCCCAGTATCACATCGCCGACGGCGAGAACCCCGTCAGCGGGAGACCCCTTCTCCACTTTGGTGACCGTGATCTGACGGGCATCGGATGTGACCAACTTGTCACAACGAATCCAGCCCCGCAGGCCGGTGGCACCGAGATTCCAGTCGTGTTTCGGGCTGGCGGCGTAGCCTGACCCATGCGCCGCAAAAACGACGGTGAGTGCCAGGAACAGGAGTCTGTTTTTCATGCTGATCAATTCTTGGATTGGATGGGGAGCTGTCGTTGATGCAGACCGAGTGCGGCACAATGTTCCAATGTAGGGGCGTGTTTTCATGATGATCGAGCAGTTTTCGTGTCAAGATCCCCTTGCCTGGCTTGGGTTGGTCAGTCCGTGGTGTGTGTTTCATCGGTCGCGTTTCCAAAACTCCCCCATCCATCGGGAAATCCACCAAATGGTGTGGATATTCGACGCAACTCCATCTGAATCTCAATGATGGCTTCGTAGCTCGCCAAAGTCCGCGTTGAGCATTCACACGTCCACGGCAGGGAACACTCCGGACTGGAGTAGATCTCCACCCGATAGCCCAGTTTCCAAGCCACCTCCGCGAGTCCTTTCGCAGCAGCCTCGTCAGGAACCGCCACCTGAAAATTGACGTACATCAGTCGCGAAAGGTCGCTGCCCCCGGTTAACAACCGGCGCAGCGCGTCTCCGTCATCGTCATTAGGAAAATCGTAATTCATACGTTAAGTTCGCGACGACGATGACCGCAGGACTGACCAGACGCTGCCCCGATGCACTGAAACCTGGAAGTCCACAGCGACCGGGCGTCATCCATCTCGACTCACTCCTTAGACCACATCAGACTCCCCAGGTCGAGCACGAACCGTCGGTCGTTGTCTTCAAAAGACTCCTTCCCATCGATCACCCGGCAGACCTTTCCGCCTGTCACCTCAATAAAGTTCCTAACCAGTTTTGCATGGTGGCGGTGAATCCACCCTGGACATGAGCCAGTTGTCTCAACGGCTTCCATCGTCAGGGTTTCGGTGTCCAAGCGGAAAACTTGCGTTACACCAAACCGTCGCTCGCCGAGATACCCGATGCTCCCGATGATGTAGATCGCGTTCCCAACGAGCGTGGCCGTGTGGAAGTCGGTTGGAGGAAACAGTTCCTTGGGGTAGCCGTAGATGTCGAATGTGCCGTCGCCGTGGTGGACGACCACGTCGTTGTAGATGCAGAAGTCCTGGTCGTAGTAATCTTCGTGTTCCCCGCCGATCTCGATGACCCGCCCGTCCGGCAGTTCGGTGAACGACTTCCCGAACCGGTCGAAGCACCAGATCGCAGGGCCGTGGAAGTCTTCGGATTCAAACTGCGAGCGGGCGCTGTACGCTCCCTTCCCGCAAGCGACCATCGCCTGCCAGAACGGGAGATTCATGAGTTGAGGGTTGGCGATGCCGAAGATCCGATGCTTGGCCGCATGGTAGTCCTCGGGCGAACAGTCGATCGAATCCTTCCTCGTACGCTTCGTCAACTCGTCCCGAACGCTCTCATTCACGTCGGCGATATCCGCCCCGGCGCGAACGAGCATCCTCGCGACCTCAAGGTTTCCGGCAGAACTGATCGGCGTGCTCGTGTCGCTTGCCTGTAGTGCATTGGCCTCGGCATCGAGGAGCAACCGGACGCACTTCGCATCGCCTTTCCCGGCTGCCTCGATCAAAGCCGTCCCGCTGAATTCATCTGTCGCGTTGGGGTCGAGCCCCTGATCGAGGAGCCAGCGTAGCATTGCAGAATCGTTTCCCTCAATCGCAAGCATGAGCGGCGTTTTCCCGCATTTTCCTCGATCGTTCAGGTCAGCCCCAGCGCTCAACAGAAGTTGAGCCTTAACTATGTCACGCGTCTGGAGGCTCAAGAGCCATGGGGTTCGATTCCAGCGGTCGCGTGCTGTCAGGTCGTCGCCGAGTTCGATCCGCTCCCGAACGTCTTCAGGAGATCCGATCGCCACGGCCCTGTGAAGCAGTGACCATTTCAAAGGAGCGGGGTCAGCGCCAGCCTCCAGCAGAAGGCCAACCGCGTCGAACCGACCAATTCGGGACGCAACGCTGAGGGCTGACTCGCCGTAGTCACTGACGGCGTTGAGATCGGCACCTCTTTCGATGAGGTGGCGGAGTACGGGGATGAGTTGCTTGTCTTCGAGGATCGGCCGACCGTACATCACGTCGATCATCACGGTGTAGCCACGGGGCCTCACGTACCGTATGTCGGCGCCAGCGTCGAGGAGAGCACGGATCGTCACCAGATCGCCTTCACCTGCCGCTTGACTGAGATCCATGCTTACCTTCTGGAGTGTTCTACAAGGGATAGAGGCATCGCCGTAAAGGTTCGATGCGGATCAGGATGCGTTTTCGTGAGAGCTGCGCCAAGAAACACTTGGGATTCCCCACCTCTTGTGGCATCCGAAGAAAAACGGCACCATGAACAGGGATGCCGCACGAAGGCCACGTGCGAGCCTGGCATCCGCCGGTCGAGAACGCCGAATTGCCAACCGTCGCAATCGCGGTCTCAGACCGTGCAGCGATCTGCTCCTGCTTCAATACAGAACTCAGCACCACCGCGACACGAAGCTATGCCAGTGCAATAGTCGGGGCGACAGGATTTGAACCTGCGACCTTGTGGTCCCAAACCACACGCTCTAGCCAAGCTGAGCTACGCCCCGCATCGTGGACGGTCAGTCTATGTGGCCGGTTGTGGTGCGTCAATGGGGATGGTGGATGCGGCCGGATTTGGGTGGGGCGCGAGCCTGCGGCCTCGGTGTTGAAGCCCTCGGAGCGGAGTTTGACGGTGAGGTCGAATTCGGAGGAACGAAAAGCGGGAAAGATTTCCCGCAGTCCAGGGAGTGCGGCGACTTCCTCGCCGCTTTACGTTTGTGAAAAGAGGGGATTCGTCAGGCACAATCAGCGTTGCCGGGGTGGCCGTCTGCGGACATGTTGGTGTCGAGCGGAATCGATTCGAGATCTGGCGGACCGACATCAGGTCCACTCTGTGAGCGGTTTTTTTGAATCGTCCCGATTATACTGGGACCACCTGCTGGCGCGGCCTCTGGCTTGGCGGCAGATCCGCGGGCACATGGCCCGAAATATTCAATACCTCGAATCCGCAGAAAGACGCTGATGAAGATCATTCGCTACCAGGACGGTTCTGGAACAATCCATTATGGCTCGCAGCATGCCGACGGATCCGTCACGCGGATCGAGGGGGATCTGTTTGGCAGCCACCGCGATACGGTCCAGCCCGCGGACGTTCGAAAACTGCTCGCCCCGCTCTATCCAGCAGACATCGTTTGCATTGGCCTCAACTACCGCCGGCATGCCGAGGAGGGGCACCAGCCGATCCCGGAGTGGCCGGTCGTCTTCATGAAGACCTCCAGCGCCGTGCAGAACCCGGGCGATCCGATCGTGCTCCCGCGAAAACTGGCCAGCGATGCGGTCGATTACGAATGCGAACTGGCGGTCGTGATCGGCAAGCCGTGCCTGAATGTCTCCAAGGCCCAGGCGCTGGATTACGTGTTGGGCTATACCTGCGCCAACGACGTCAGCGCGCGGGACTGGCAATTGAAACGGGGGGGAAGCCAGTGGTGCCGCGGAAAAACATTCGCCACGTTTGCGCCGCTTGGTCCCTGCCTGGTCACGCGCGATGAAATTCCCAATCCGAACGCATTGGGGATCAAGACGATTCTCAATGGCCAGACGATGCAGGACTGGAATACGAACGACATGATCTTCGACGTTCCTACGCTGATCGAATTCCTCTCAGGAAGTACGCTGCTGGCCCCCGGCACGGTGATTCTGACGGGAACTCCCCACGGAGTGGGAGGAGCTCGCAAACCCCCTGTCTTTATGCAGCCGGGCGATACCGTCACCATCGCCATCGACCAGATCGGCGAGCTGACCAACCCGGTGGTTGCGGAGGCGGTTTGAGCGGATGGGGTCGAGCGCTTAACGATCCCCTCTTCTAGCTGCCGATCTCATTCACCATCCGGTCCAGCCGGATGGGGTCTGTTCTTTCGACGGTTGCCCCTTGAATCTTCAGGAAAACAATTTCGATGACTCTACCGATGTTTGATTTGTCCGGTCGGGTGGCGGTGGTTTCCGGCGCCGCGGCCGGGATGGGGCGGGCGATGTCGCTCGCTCTGGCCGAGGCGGGAGCGGACCTGTTGCTGGCGGACCGGAACGACGAGGGGCTGCGGCAGACCGCCGCGGCCATTGAGAAAATGGGCCGTCGTGCGGTTCCAGTCGTGTGCAATGTCTCGGAGCCGGAGGAAATTCGGCAATTGTTCGCGCGGCTTGACGCCGAATTTGGCCGCATCGATTTCCTGGGGAATGTGGCGGGAGACGGCGTGCTCGCCAAGCCGGAAGAGGTCTCGCTGGAGGACGTGCAGCGCGTCCTGCAAAACCTTGTCGTCGGGCGCTTTTGCTGCTGCCAGGAAGCGGGACGGCGGATGCTGGCGGCCGGCCGGGGAAGCATCGTGAACATCGGTTCGCTGGCCAGCATCTCTGCATTGGGACGGGGCCACATCGCCTACAGCATGGCCATGGGGGCTGTGGTGCAGATGACTCGTGAACTCAGCACGGAATGGGCCGGACGGGGAGTTCGGGTGAATGCCATCCTCCCCGCTCAGGTGCTCAATCCCGGATTGGAGCAGCGGATGGCAGGTGATCCGCAGATCAAAGGGAGGTGGCTCAACGGCATTCCGACCGGCCGACTGGGACGTCCCGACGACATTCGCGGCTTGGCGGTTTTGCTCGCCTCGGATGCCTCAAGCTGGATCACTGGTTGCCTGATTCCGATGGATGGGGGCAATCTGGCGATGAACTCCGGAGGGACGCCCGGTCCCGTGGCGTCCCCCGCCGCGACTTCCTGACGCTGGGCTCCCGCACTGTCGAACACTCCTACGAACTCACCACCTAGACCGAAAGCCCCGCTGCCATGTCAACGACAATGACTTCCGCTCCAGCAGCATCCCTGCCATCGATTCCCAAGACGACGCTGCTGTCCCTGTATCGGCAGATGCAGGTGATTCGCCAATGCGAGGAACAATTGGCTCGGGCTCACCAGCGGGGACTGATTCACGGCGCCTGCCATACCTACGTCGGCGAAGAGGCGATTGCCGTGGGAGTCTGCGCCCATCTGCGACGTGACGACGTGGTCTTCAGCACGCATCGGGGGCACGGACATGCGCTGGCCAAAGGGGTTCCCCCGCGGCAACTCGTCGCCGAGTTGTTTGGCCGCGAGACCGGTTGCTCGCATGGCCGCGGCGGGAGCATGCATCTGTTCTCACCGGAGACGGGGATGATGGGACCGAGCGGAATCGTCGGCCCGTGCATTTTGCAGGCGGCAGGGGCCGGCTACAGCTTCAAACTGCTCGGGTCGGATCAGGTGGGGGTGGCGTTTTTTGGCGATGGCGCGGCGAACAACGGGGCATTTCACGAGGGGCTCAATATGGCCTCGATCTGGAACCTCCCCGCGCTGTTTATCTGCGAGAACAATCAATTCGCGACCGAAGTGCCACTGAGTTATGCCGCGGGCAACCCCGACGTGGCCAGCCGCGCCCAGGCGTATGGATTGCCCGGCATCGCCGTGGATGGGAATGACGTGATCGCCGTGTTCCAGGCGGCGGGAGAGGCGGTCGAGCGGGCGCGTAGTGGCGGCGGGGCGACGCTGATCGAATGCCGCACCTATCGCACCCGCGCCCATGCCGAAGGAATGGGAGATTTCACGTATCGAACCCGTGACGAGGTGGAGCAGTGGAAAAAACGCTGTCCGATTCTGCGACTCCGCGAGCGGATGCTGAAGGAAGGTCTGGCGACCGCCGACGATCTCCAGCAGATTGAGCGCGAAGTCGAAGCGCTGGTCGCCGAAGCGCAACAGTTCGCCGAAAGCAGTCCCTGGCCCGCCCCGGCGACTGCCGCCGAGCACATTTATGCTCCCCCGCGGGTCGTCGCGCGCCCGGCCTCCCCGCCTCCGGCCGGAACCCGCGAAATCACGTTCATGAAAGCGACGCATGAAGCGCTCGCTGAGGAAATGGCGGTCAACGACAAGATTTTCGTGATGGGTGAGGGGATCGGCAAACGGGGGGGGAATTTTAACACGACGACGGGGCTGTTCGATCTGTATGGGACCGAGCGACTGTGCGACACCCCCATCTGCGAGCGCGGCTTCGTCGGGCTGGGAGGGGGGGCCGCAATGACCGGCACTCGGCCGGTCATCGACTTCATGTTTGCCGACTTCATTCTCGACTCTGTCGGCGAAATCCTGAACCAGATCGCCAAGATGCAGTACATGAGCAGCGGGAGACTGAAAATGCCGATCCTGTTGCGCGGCTGCGTGGGAATCGGGCACTCCGCCGCCACGCACCACTCGGGTAACTATTATCCGCTGTATGCCAACATTCCTGGCCTGCGGGTGGTTGTCCCATCGAATCCGTACGACGCCAAAGGGCTGATGAAACACGCGCTGCGCTGCGACGATCCGGTGATGTTCCTTGAGCCGCGCGAATTGCTGAGCCTCAAGGGGCCGGTGCCAAACGAAGACTACGAGATTCCGTTTGGCCAGGCGTCGATCGTTCAGTCGGGTCGCGATCTGACGGTGGTGGCGGTGGGCCGGATGGTCCCGCAGGTGCTGGCCGCCGCCAAACTGCTCAGCGATCCGGGAATTTCCGTGGAGGTGATTGATCCTCGAACGGTCGCCCCCTTGGACACGCAGACGATTCTTGAATCGGTGTCCCGGACGGGGCGGCTGCTCATCGTAGACGAGGCGTTTGCCCCGTACGGAATCGGCGCGGAAATCGCCGCGGTGATTGCGGATCGTGGATTTGACGAACTGGACGCCCCCATTCGCCGCGTCAACGGCCTGCACACTCCGACTCCCTACAGTCCCCCGCTGGAGGCCGCGGTCGTCCCGCAGGTTGAAACCGTGGCCCAGGCGATCCGCGATCTCCTGGCCGAATGACCATCGCGCGGCAGGCGGCTCACTCCGGGCGCATCCGTGACCGAGGATGGGGCCAACCGCGATTCAGACAACTCTCACGACATCCTGGCGGTTCAGTTCCCACATGCCTCACGAAATCATCGTTCCTCGTCTCGGCTGGTCCATGGAAGAAGGGACGTTCGGCGAATGGCTGAAACGCGATGGCGATTCGGTCCAGCCGGGTGAACCGCTGTTTGTCCTTGAAGGGGAGAAATCGGCGCAGGACATCGAAGCGATCGATGGGGGCATTCTCCGAATCCCCGCCGACGCCCCGCGTCCAGGCGACACCGTCCGCGTCGGGCAGGTGCTGGGCTACCTCGTTGCCGAGGGAGAGCCCCTCACGGATTCGAGTCCGCCGTCGCCCGCCGTCCAACAGCCGCAGGCCGCTGCTGTGCCGGCCCCCGCGCCGGTCCCCGCGCCGGTCGCCGCAGCCGGTTCCCCCGCGCCCGCTGCACAGCCAAGGCACGCGGCGATTAGCCCGCGCGCCCGACGACTGGCGAACCAGTTGGGAATCGACAGCCACACGCTGCCGGGGAGCGGCCGAACCGGCCGCATCCGCGAGCGCGACGTGCGGAGCGCTGCCGAGCGTCTGTCACACGTATCGCCCCGCGCCGCGGCGGGAACGGCCCACGCCACCCAGCGCGTCGCCGGTGAGTCAGCCGCCCCCTGGCTGGCGATTTCCACGATCCGCAAGACGATCGCGGCGCGGATGTCGGCAGGAGTCCACGAGGCGGCTCCGGTCACCCTCACGACCCGTTGCGACGCGGCCAATCTGGTCAATCTGCG
>JBJXGA010000242.1:0-4295 GCA_046152955.1 Planctomycetales bacterium
CGTGCGCGCGTTGAAACGCTCGCACAATCGCCCGCTATCCCATGATCCAAAACAGCTAAGTCTTTACGACGTAACAAACTCTTGAAAAGGTGTATCATGTCGGCTCGCTTTTGAGCGCCCGCTGACACAAAACGAGGCCTGCTCGCAAATTCGATCACTCACGGGATGTTGTTGATCAACATTTCTATCTTCGTTTTGGCGCTTGACTTTCTGCGCTCGAACCGCGGCTCGTCTGCGTATCTCTTCCGTCGCCATCTCCAGCGTTCCGCAACACCAGGTGCGGACGATCACTTCTTCCCCAAAACGGGCGTTCATGAAGACGAAAACGTTGTCGCTGCCCACCGTCGCGGTCGCCACTTCCGGATGATCAAGGCGTGGCAAGCAGCACGCGAGCCAGCAGGCGGAATCGAGTGAACATGTCCGGGGATAGGGCACGTTTTTCGGGAGAGAAAAGAACGACACGCCTTCCACGGGGAGGCGTGCCCAAGTCCGCTGTATTCTCACCGTAGATCCTGAGCAAAAACCTCGGGGATCGTCCGACTGAGGATTAGGTTCGAATTGGTCATGAGTTCCGCCATCCTCTTTTCGTGCTGGCGCGTAAATGCCCGCGCTTTAGCCTCAGCACGTTCGCGCATCTCGTCCGTCGGCATCTCCACAGTTGCGCAACGCCAGGGGCGCACAATCGCTTCTTCCCCAAAACGGTTGTTCATGAAGACAAGAACGTTGTCGCTGCTCACCGTCGCGGTCACCACTTCCGGATGATCAAGGCGTGGCAATCGGCACGCGTACCAGCATGCGGAATCGAGTGAAAACGTCCAGGAATACCCGCGTCGGCGCCGATATCGCTTGGTTCCACAGACGCCTCGATAGAGGGTAAACGGCCCGTCGCCGGGAAGTTCGTCGCCGCAGGCTCGGAGCTTCGCCGGGTCCGCGAGCTCGAACATATTGTCCAGAACGGTAAAGTCCCAGTTGAAATGATTGACTCTTGTTCGGGTGAATGTATGGGACAATGCCTGTTCAAAAATCCCGCGTTCCTTGAGCTGTACAAGGTTGTCGGACACAATCGCCATGTGGTCTGTATTGCTTGCGCAGGTCAGGAACCCCACCGCATCGCCAGCTTGAAACGCCTGTCGTGCCTTGGCGCGACGACTTCGTGGAATGAGCGCCAACATCAGTTTCATGTCCCCCCGTTCACAAGCACATGCCTCAGCGCCGCTGCGAGCGTCCCGGCGGTCGGTAGAGCAAAAGTCTTGCCGTTGATGAACCGTACAAACATCGGTTCCGGGATGCGCCATCAGGGATTGGATCGCGCGGGCGAGGAGGGCGGGAACATCTGGCGATTGCATGGTTTATCCTTTCTGAATTTCTCAATGGAACGCGCAGGCAAACCTGCGGATCACCCGCGATGTCCAGAATCTCAAATGCGCAACCGTTGCACATTTTTGGGTTTCGCAATGCTTGGAAGGTGCTGGCCGTACCAGGGACCGACATGCCAAGCATCAACGCCCCTTGGAACAGTCAGCCAACATGGCACGACAAACCAGACACAGAAAATGATTCAGTTCGGACAAGGCAAAAAAAAAGCCGACGTGCCGGCACGCAGTTTGGCGTTCCAGCACGTCGGCTTACTCGTAATCGTGCCTCCCGGCTCGGGCCGAAATGCACTATTTCTAGTCTTCCGATGACATCAAGGCATGGTGATTTCAAACACCCGACTTTGACTGTCGGCCATGATTCTAGCGTTCATCGCTGAGAACTCAAGGGAATCCCCCTTCCAGTTCGACAATCCATCGGTTGCAGCACAGCGTCCTCCCGGGACGGGGCTGGCGTCGCTCGAGAGCCGGAGCAGCCTCCACGATCGCGCGCCGGGTCAACGGCACACTAGGTTTCTTCCGAAGACTGTGCCTGCTCCGCCACTCTCCGTCACCGTGGGAGGAACCGCACCTGGATCCGGTCCGCCGACCAATACACTGAAGGCAGGTTTCACCACAGAAATCCGGAATACCGATGGAAGTCCAATGACAGGCATCTTGCGTACTGTTGTTCCTTGAGGCATGATACGTGGATCAACCCGTCTGTAAGTCGCCGTGCCCGGCCCTTCAATAGAAGCGAGCATGCAAACTCCGCCCGTTGTGACGCGCCCCCAGGGACAACCGGCGTTCTGGCTCGTCCTGATCATGCTGGTTCTTGTCGGTGCCGTGTTGTTTCGCTCGCGCTCGGCCAGCCAGACCGGCGGCCAGGATGAGATCGACGCGAGCCCGGTCAACCGATCTTCCAGCAAAGCCACTGGAGGGATAGTGCCATCGCTCGGACCGGCGCGCTCCCGATCGTCAGCGCATTCTGCCGCCAAGCGCCGCGAAGCGGCCATCTATCGGGCTCTGGAGAAGACCGTGACGGTCGTCGCCGACCGCCAACCGCTGGACGAGCTTGTCCGGGATCTCGCCGGGCAAATCGAGGTTCCCCTGGAATTCGACCGCCAGTCGCTCATCGACGAGGGAGTCTCCCTGAATCAGCCGATCACGGCGCAATTCGCAGACGTCACGGCCCGGTCGGCGCTGGAACTGATCCTGGAACCACTTGTGCTGGATTGGGCTGTGCGGAACGAGGTGTTGCTGATTATGACTGCCTTCCAGGCGGCGACGTTCGTCGAAACGCGGCTTTACGAGGTCGCCGACCTCATTGCGGTGCGGGATTCGAATGGTCTCTCGTCGCACGATTTCACGTCATTGATTGACGTGCTCACTTGGACAGTCGCACCGGACTCGTGGGAAGAGATGGGAGGACCAGGAAGCGTCCATGAGTTTCATTCCGGGGGGATCCGGGCGCTCTCCGTGCTCCAAACCTACCGGAATCACGAATGGGTGGCGGAGTTGCTCGCCGACTTGCGGAAACAACCGCGGCAGGCCGACACGGTGATTCCGGTCCAAACACCGGCGAGTCCGCGCGCACGAAAACGCCCACCCGCTACGCCCGCGATCTATCAATTCGATGATTTGCGTACCGACGCATTGGTGCGGGGGAACAACCAGTTTGCCCTCGAGCTCTACGCACAACTGGCAGGCGAGTCGCGGGACAACCTGTTCGTTTCGCCTTTCAGTATTTCGCTGACGATGGCTATGGTCTATGCCGGAGCGCGCGGCGAAACGGCGCGGGAAATGGCCGCTGCGCTGCACTTCCTGGTGCGACAGGAGGATTTGCCTGAGACATGGTCGCGAAGGCCAGTTTTTCAGCGAATGCTCAAGGTGGGGGGCGCCTTAATGGGGAGTTTTCCCGACGGGATCGACTTGCGTCTGGGGAACAGGATCTGGGGGAACAAGGGGATCGAGTTTCTGGAATCGTTTAGCGACACGCTCGCTCGTGAATTCCATGCTCATCTTGAGACGGTCGATTTTGCTGATGCCGAGGCCGCTGCCAAGGCCATCAATGACTGGATCAAATCGGAAACCGATGGATTGATCCCCCAGATCGTCACGGCAGACGATCTAAGTGATGCGACGGACCTGGTCCTGACGAACGCCATCAGCTTCAACGGCAAGTGGTCGGTTCCCTTCGCTCGTCAGGCGACGAGGCCGGCCCTGTTTTATTCCAGGGACGCACGCACGGAAGTCCCCTTGATGCACCTGGACTCCGAAGCGTGTCGATATGCGGAAATTGACGGCCTGCAAGTTCTGGAAAAGGAGTACGGCGACAACAGAGGCGTGTCAATGGTCATCCTGCTGCCGGAGAGAAACGCCACTTCCGTTGCGGAACTTGAAGCGGCACTCACAGAAAACAACGTCACGCGCTGGCTGGCCGCGCTCGATGACGCGCGTCCCGAGATTTTCTTGCCGCGGTTCAACGTGGAATCGAGTTTTAGTTTGCGAACGCTGCTCGAATCACGCGGAATGCGATCGGCGTTTCACCTGCATGACGCTGATTTCTCGGGAATGATCGGAACAGGGAACCTGGCCTTGTCCGAAGTCATCCACAAGGCGTCTGTGGAGGTCGACGAGCAGGGAACCCGCGCCATGGCGGCGACCGCCGGGACCGGGGTCTTTGGGAAGCCCGACACCCGACCCGTGTTTCGGGCCGATCACCCGTTCGTGTTTCTGATCCGCGACCGGCAGACCGGGAGCATTCTGTTCCTGGGGCGGTTGGTCAATCCGCGCGCGTCGAGATAGAGCTCGCTGGTCCCCATGTCCGAACCTTCGATCACTGATCCGCCAAGCCGACCTGTCCGAGGCGCCGGGAGTCGCTCCTGGCTGAAGCGCGCGGCCATCGCGTTGGGAATCGTGGCGGTGGTTTTTGGCGGCTTC
>JBJXGA010000253.1:0-25992 GCA_046152955.1 Planctomycetales bacterium
TGATCCTGCTCTCCGCCACGTATCGCCAGTCTGCGCAGTTCAATCCGGAGGCGGCTGCGGTGGATTCCGACAACCGGCTGCTGTGGCGGTTTGCGCCACGACGCCTGGAAGCCGAAAGTGTCCGCGACGCGATGCTGGCGTCCAGCGGCGAACTCAATCGGCAAGTCGGTGGACCCAGCTTCCGCCCCTTCACGGTGACGTCGATTCTGACGCAGTTCTATCATCTGATCGACGATGGCCGCCCCGATTTCAATCGACGGACCGTGTATCGTATCAACGTCAACACGGCCAAAAGCCCCTTTTTGGATGCGCTGGATTGCCCGGCCCCGTCCCTGGCAGCTCCCAAACGCCGCAGCACAATGACCACCCTGCAGGCCCTGGCGCTGATGAACGATGCGTTCGTCCAGCGACAGGCGGAACGCTTGGCGGCGCGGGTCCAGACGGAGCGGCAGCCCGGTGGGACGGCGGCCGACGACGTGCGGCTCGCCTTTCGCCTGACGCTGGGACGCGATCCGCAAGTGGACGAACAGTCCGCCGCGACAACGCTGGCGGTCGAGCATGGCCTGGAGAGCCTCGCCTGGGCCTTGCTCAATGCGAGTGAGTTCTTGTACGTCCGGTGAGAGGACGCGCGTCATGCCTTTCCACGATCAGATGTAGATCGCCGCGGCTCTGCTGGGCACACTGATCTTGTGCTGGGGGTTGGCGCGGATTGTTCAACAAAAGTGGGCCATTCCGCGGCGCGCTCTGGTCTGGTATCGCTTCGACGGGAAAACACTGGAATACCAGCGGCGGTGTGATCCGGCTCCGCAAACCTGCGACCGACTGGCCCGTCTGGGAGTGCGGGCCAGGACGAATCGGCGGGGAGAGATCGTGCGGTACGTCGTGGCACTCTCCAACCAATCGTGGTTTGTTATCGACCCGACCTGTTTGGATCAGGGGCATAACTTGGCCGATCAATTGGCCGCAGCGACAGCGGTCAGTCCGCGGTGGATGTTTCCCCCACGCTAGGCACTTGTCTATTATGGGAACCACGATCCGACCGGTTCCCGCGGAAATCCCCCGCCACAGCGCCCCCTTTTTTCATTGGACTGACACTGGGAATGAACGACCATTTGCACGAGGACATCGGCGACATCTATGACGTCGCCGCCTGGGGGGCGGGATACTTCGAGATTGGCCCGCGCGGCAACCTGCTTGTGCGCCCCAAGCGGGACGACGCGCGGTATGCCGATCTGCGCGAGATCGTGGAGCATCTGATCGTCCAAAGAAAGCTGAAGCCGCCGTTTCTGCTGCGGTTTCCGCAGTTGCTGGAAAACCAGTTGCGCCGGTTGCACACGGCTTATGAAGACGCGGCTCGCGAGTTTGGCTATCAGGGACGGCACTTTCCCGTCTTTCCCATGAAGGTCAATCCGCGACGCGAAGTGGTCGAAGAATTTCTGCGATCGGGCCAGGCGATTCCGTGCGGGCTGGAATGCGGGTCGAAAGCCGAGTTGTATGCCGCGCTGGCACTGGAGCGTCCGGCCGAGTCGCTCTTGATCTGCAACGGTTTCAAGGATGAACCATTCGTCAACCTGGCCCTGCTGGGAGCGCAGGGGGGGCAGCGTGTCGTGATTGTCGTCGAAAAGCTGAACGAACTGGAAACGGTCATTCGCCGCGCGCAGGAGACCGGCGCCCGCCCCTGGATCGGACTGCGGGCCAAGTTGTATTCGCGCGGCTCGGGAAAATGGGCCTCCTCCGGGGGGGAGGCCGCCAAATTCGGATTGACGACCTCGGAGATCCTGGAGTGCCTGCGACGGCTGGCGGAGGCGGGAATGGCCGCCGATCTCAAGCTGTTGCATTTCCACATCGGTTCGCAGATCACCGACATCAAGCGGGTTAAAAACGCCATGAAGGAAGCGGCCCGCGTCTATTGCAAGATCCGCCAACTCGGAGGAGAGGTGGAGTATCTCGACATCGGCGGAGGAATGGGGGTTGATTACGACGGCTCCAAGACGATGTTCGAGGCATCGATCAACTACAGCATGCAGGAATTCGCCAACGGCGCCGTCTACATGATTCGCACGGTGTGCGACGAGGAACAGGTGCCGCACCCGAATCTGGTGACCGAAAGCGGACGGGTGATGACCGCCTATCATGCGGTCTGCGTGATGTCGATTCGGGACGAAATCGAGACGTTTGCCGACGATCTGCCGCAGGTGACTGTCGATCTGGACGATCCCCAGGTGATCACCGAATTGAAGGAATTGTGCGACAACATCAACAACAAGAACTATCGGGAGTATTACCACGACGCGCTGGAGCACAAAGACGAACTGCACACCCAGTTCAACCTGGGGCTGGTCAGCCTGGAAGATCGCGCCAAAGGCGAGGTGTTGTTCTGGGAAACCTGCGCGCGGGCCTACCGCCAATCGCTGACGGCAAAGGTTCCCGAAGAGGAATTCGAAGGACTGCGGCGGATCCTGGCTTCGAAGTACCTCTGCAATTTCTCTGTCTTTCGTTCCGCCCCCGATAGCTGGGCGATCGGACAGTTGTTTCCGGTTATGCCAATCCATCGGTTGAATGAAATCCCCACCGATTTCGCCACGCTCGTCGATGTGACCTGCGATTCCGACGGCAAGATCGACCGCTTCGTCGACTTGAAGGATGTCAAGGACGTGCTCGAGCTGCATGCGTATCGGGAACAGGAACCCTATTACCTGGGGATGTTTCTGATCGGGGCGTATCAGGAGGTGATGGGGAGCTACCACAACCTGTTTGGCCAGACCAACGAGGCGCAGATCGTGATCGACAACGACGGCCGATTCCATGTCACCAAGATCGTCCCCGGCAGCCGGATTCGGGACATGCTGGAGTTCGCCCGGTATGATCCGGCGCAGCTCCAGGAGAAGTTTCAACGGCAACTGGCGGCGAAGGTCAATCAGGGGAGTCTTCTGCCGGAGACCGCGCAATGGCTGGCCGCGGCCTATACGGCGGCCGTTGGCGATCAGACGTACTTGGAGTGACCTCGCCCTGCGCAATGGTCGGGACTCCGCGTCCGGCCGGCTTCCATTTCAGCAGTTTCTCCCGGCCCCACGTGAATCCAGTACCTCATGTCTCAATCCTCGTTTGTCCGACAGCCGTTTCAGGGAATCACGACATTTGGGGGGCAACCGCATCGCCGCGACCCGGCCGACGCCGACGTGGCCATCGTGGGGATTCCGTATGACGGCGCGACCTCCAATCGGAGCGGCGCGCGATTTGGCCCGCGGGCGATCCGCGAACAGTCGTCGCTGCTGTGGGGATACAACAACGTCTTGCAGGTGGCCCCGTTTGAGCGGCTGCGCGTCTTCGACTATGGCGACACCGAAGTCATTCCTGTCGACGTTCTGGCCACGCAGGCGGTGATCGAAAGAGAGGTGCATGCGCTTCTCGACCAGGGGGTGCAGGTGGTCGCGCTGGGAGGGGACCATTCGATCAGCCTGCCGCTGCTCCGTGCGCACGCGCGGCGGCACGGCCCCCTGGCGGTGGTTCACCTGGATGCGCACCCCGACACCTGGGACGTGGAGTTCGGGACACACCGCTACAGCCACGGAACATCGTTTCGCCGGGCGCTCGAAGAGGGGTTGATCGATCCGGCGGCCTATTTTCAGATCGGGATTCGAGGTCCAACCACCGGCCCCAACGATTATGCTGACGCCCTGCGACTGGGAGCGCGGATGTATACTCTCGACGAGACGCTGCACCGGGGGATCGCTGCGGTTCTGGAAGAAGTCACCGCCCGGACTGGCGAGCGGCAGGTGTATGTTTCACTGGATATCGACGCCGTCGATCCCGCCTTTGCGCCGGGCACCGGAACACCCGAGGTGGGTGGATTCACCAGCCATCAGATCCTGCAACTGGTGCGGGGTCTTGCCGGGCTGAAGGTGATTGGAGGGGATGTGGTGGAAGTCGCCCCGCCGTATGATCCCGCACAGATTACGGCTCTCCTGGCCGCCAATCTGGTGTTTGAGATGTTGTCGATTCTCACGTTGCAACAGAAGTAATGGCGAAGGTCACGACACGACGTCGTCGATGACCCGTCCCTCATTGACCGTCGGTCGCTCGGGGCGCCCCTGGTGCAGGTAGATGAGTTGCGTGTGGTCCAGCCCCATCAGCTCCAGGATCGTGGCATGCAGATCGCGGACATGCGATCGGCGTTCGACGGCCTTCAGTCCAAACTCATCGGTGGCCCCCACCGTTTTCCCGCCGGGGACTCCTCCGCCGGCAAACCACATGCTGAAGCCATACGGATTGTGGTCGCGGCCATCCCCTTTTTCCGACATCGGGGTGCGACCGAATTCCCCTCCCCAGACCACCAGCGTTTCCTGGAGCAATCCGCGGCGCTTGAGATCCTGGAGCAAACCGGCAATCGGTTTGTCCGTCGAGCGGCACAAACGGGAATGGTTGTCTTCGATCTTGGAATGCGCGTCCCATTGGCTGCCGGAGCCGGAGTAGAGTTGCACAAACCGGACCCCCCGTTCCACGAGCCGCCGCGCCAACAGGCAATTCCGCCCGAACGGGGCCGTGGACTTGTCGTCCAGTCCGTAGAGCGCCTGGGTTTCAGCCGTTTCCTGGCGGAGATCGACCGCTTCGGGGGCCTCGGACTGCATGCGATAGGCCAATTCATACGACTCGATCCGCGCCTCCAGATCGAGATCGCCCCCCCGCGTGGCCAGGTGCCGCTGATTGAGTCGCTGAATGAAATCGAGCTTCGAGCGCTGCTGTTGTGCGCCGATTTCATCGGGTGGGGCCAAGTGCAGGATCGGAGTTTGACCATTGCGGAACCGCGTTCCTTGAAACGTCGCCGGCATGAATCCAGTTCCCCACACGCGATTCCCCCCGGGAGGCTCGCGGTCATTGTCCAGCAACACGACGAAGCCGGGAAGATTTCGATTCACGCTTCCCAGTCCGTAATTGACCCAGGCCCCCAGGCTCGGACGCCCTGCCAGAATGCTGCCGGTGTTCATCTGGCAAACGCTTCCGACGTGATTCAATCCGTCGGCCCAGCAGGAACGGACCACGCACAGGTCGTCCGCGCATTGGCCGACGTGCGGATACCAATCGGAAACTTCCAGCCCGCTGTCTCCGTACCGGGTCCATTGCCGCTGACTGGCCAGCAACGGGTTGTTGGAGACCCCCATCGGCGTAATCACCCGTTCGACCGACTGCGGCAAAGGCTGTCCCGCCAACTCATTGACGCGCGGCTTGTGATCAAACGTGTCGAGATGACTGGGCCCGCCATCCATGAACAGGAAGATCACACTCTTGGCGGAGCCGGTGAAATGCCCCTGGCGCGGCCGCAGCGGGCTGATCCCGCGCGCCGCATCGGCACCTGTTCGGCCTTCGGGGCCTGACTCCTGTCCCCGCGCCACGGAAGGCCACTCTCCCGATTCGGACAGAAGTCCATACAGGGCCAACGCGCCAAATCCGCCGCCGGCGCGCGTCAACCATTCACGGCGTGAGGCAGGAGCGTCGAAGTGCTGAAACATAGGCCACGTGAGGGTGTTCCATCCAGCAGGCACGAAACCGGCTGGATGGAATGCGGACAAGTCGGGACGCCCAGGGTTCCTGGAACGCAGACCACATTCCGGGATCAAACGCCAATTTTGTTCTGGGCCGATTATAGCCGCTCTGCCAGGCGATCGCGACCGTTTCCGCAGGGAAACTGACAGTTGCGCCGCGTGCTCGGGTCGGAGATCAACCTCCCCGCACGCGGCGGAAGCACTCGGCGGCTTCCTCCAGATTCCCTTGCGCTTCGAAGAGATTTCCCAGTTGATGCCAGGCGAGCAGATTGTCCGGACGCAGCCGGATCGTTTTTTGAAACTGAAATTTCGCGCCGATTTGGTTCCCCTGTTGCAACAGAACCACCCCCAGGGAGAGATGCAACTCGGCATTCTCCGGGTCAGTTTGGATCGCCTGCTGCAGGCTGTCCACGGCGTCGTCGATCCGCCCCAGTTCCAAATAGATGGAACCCAGATCACGCAGAAATTCCGACCGTTGGGCATCGAGCGACACCGCCTGAGCCAGGCAGTGCGCGGCCCGCTCCGTGTCCCCTCCCTGTCGTTCGACAATCCCCAGGCGATGCCAGGCCTCGGCGTGCTGTGGATCGATGCGGACCATCCGTTTCAGGATGCGCTGCGCCTGCGGCAGATCGCCCGCCGCCTGATGGGAAAGCGCCTTGTGGTATGCCGCGCTGTGCCGACTGGCCGTCGGCCGAGTGTTTTTTGAATCGTTCACCGGGATCCTTCCCGAATGGAAAATCGCGCACCGACCGCGCAGTGGATCGCCTTTCGGCAACGTCCCCTGCCGGTTCTTTTGATGAGTGTTTTCGGGGAAAACAACGAGAGTGATGACGGGGGGCATTACAGACGATTCGTCCGAATGTGTCCAGACGAATTTCGCCGCGAAAATCGCCGCGAATTCTGCCGGAGCGAGCCTTGGATGGCCTCGCGGCGGATATGGTATATTGTGCGGATGCCGCATCCGCTTCCCTCCTCCGGTTCGTCCGCAGCGCACCCCCCGCGTCGATCGGGCGGTTGGCGGCCGCGGCTGCCGCGCCGTCGAGCACGACGGGCGTTGTTTCTGGCGGTCTATGCGCTGTTTTGTGTGGGACTGGTGTCCGGCACGGTCCGCTGGTTTTGGCGAGTGCGTGGCAATCCCGACAATCCCTGGGAGTTCTATTACCCCGAACTCCGTCGGACCGGATTGACCAAGGCGGTTCTCACTCGTCACGACGATACGTTTGACGTGTTGCTGCTGGGGGGATCGGTGTTGGAACCGGCCTGGGGAGACATTGAACACCGGCTTCGACAGAGGCTTTCCGGCGTGGCCCCAGACCGGTTCCGGCTGTTCAATTTGGCCTGCGTGGCCCACACTTCGCGAGACAGTTATCTCAAGTATTCCCATTTGGAAGAGAAGTCCCTGGACCTGGTGATCGTTTACGACGGCATCAATGACGTGCGGATGAACAATGTGCCGCCGGAGTTATTTCGCGACGACTATTCTCACTGCGGCTGGTATCGCAGCGTCGAAAAATGCCTGGAACTGGGCCGCGTCTCGCTCCCGGCGGCAGTGCGTCAGCAGTTCCAGACGCTGGGGGAAACGATCGGCCTGGGGGGGCCGCGCACCGACGAGCAAGCCGACTACGGGAAAGAAATCAAGACGCCGGTCGCGTTTCGCAAGAACCTGCTGGGGATTTTGCGTCTGGCGGAGGCTCGGGGCGATGCGGTGCTCTTCAACACGTATGCGAGCCACATTCCCGATGATTACTCGCGCGAACGGTTCGACGCAATGGAACTCGATTATTCCTACCGTCCGGACGGGCGCAGTTGCGGAGTCGAGATGTGGGGGCGTCCGGAAAACGTCCGGGCCACGCTGGCGGCTCATAATGAGGAACTCCGCCGACTGGTCGTGGAGCATCCCACAGTGCGGCTGGTGGATCAGGCCCGATTGATCGAAGGTTCGGGAGCCCATTTCGTCGACCCGTGCCACTTGACTCGGAAGGGCTGTGAGGCATTTGTCGACAACTTGTGGCCCCAGGTGCTTCAGCGCTGGCAGGAATGGCAAGCCTCTGAATCGGAATCGGTCGCTGACGAACCAGGGAACCGCCGATGACCAATCTGGCCTCGCGGATTGACGATGCCCCTGCTCCGATTCGCACTGGTTGGAGGGGGACCGAGCTGCATTTGCCGCCAAACAGCCGCGAGTTGCGTCCGCTGTCGATCGGCGCCGTTTCCATCGGATTTCCCGTAGTGCAAGCCGCGCTCAGTGGCTACAGCGATCAGGCGATGCGCCTCGTGGCCCGACGATTGGGGGCTTCCTACACTCTGGCGGAAGTCATGCTGGAGCGGTTTGTTCTCGATCTGAAGGATCGGCACAAAACGCGGCGGCACCTCGCCCTCGCGGAGGAAGATCATCCGATCGGAGGCCAACTCATGGGAGCCAGCCCGGAAGACTTCGGGCCGGCGGCGAAAAAACTGGTCGCGGCGGGGTTCGATGTGATCGATATCAATTTTGGCTGCCCGGTCAAGTCGGCCGCTGAGGGTTGCCGCGGCGGGTATCACCTGGGCCAGCCGGATCGGGCGCTGGAAATCATCAGCCGCACTCGCGAGGCGGTTCCTCAGGAGGTTCCGGTCACACTCAAGATGCGCCGAGGAATCGACGATTCCTCGGAAAGCCACGATAACTTCTTTCGCATCCTCGACGGGGCCTTTGAGCGAGGCCTCGCCGCCGTCACAGTGCATGGCCGGACCGTTGCGCAGAAATACAACGGTCCCAGCAACTGGGACTTTCTTCGTGCCGTCAAAAGGCATGTGGGAACCAGGACTATTCTGGGAAGCGGCGATCTGTTTACCCCCGTGGCGTGCCTGGAGATGCTCCATTACACGGGGGTGGATGGCGTGTCAGTCGCCCGTGGCGCCATTGGCAATCCCTGGATTTTCACCCAGGTCCGCGCTCTGGCCGCGGGATTGACCCCCCTTCAGCCGGACCTGTCGGAACAGCGGCGCGTCCTGGAAATGCACTGTGCGTTGAGCGTCGAGGCGCGCGGGTTCGCGGGGACGCTCCCAACGATGCGGTTGTTCGGAATCAAATACTCGCGGCTGCACCCCGAAGCGGCAAGCGTCCGATCGGCGTTCGCTCTGGCGCGAACCCTCGCCGATTGGCGAGGTGTGCTCGATGAGTGGTATCCGCCGACTATGGTTCTGGCCAATCCGCTGGCGTCGGCGCTGTGATCGTCACCGGTTCGTGCCGCACGGGATGTTCGAAATGCAGCCGCGCGGCGTGCAGCGCGATGCGACCGTCAAACCCGTGAGGCGATCCATATTTGCCGTCGCCATAAATCGGGTGCCCGGCACAGGCCAGTTGTACCCGGATCTGATGACTCCGCCCGCTCAGAGGAGTCACCTCCAAAAGCGTCAGTTGCCCCCCCGCATGCAATTGCCGGTAGCGCAACGTGCAGGGCTTGGCGCCGGGAGTTTCGGGAGCGACTGATGTCACGACGTTGGTGATCTGGTCCTTGGACAACCAGTGGGACAACTCCCCCTCCCGCGGGGAGACTGCCCCCTCCACCAGCGCATGGTACACCTTGCCGATCGCGCCGGTTCGAAACTGTTCCGAGAGTCTGGCGGCAGCCTTGCTCGTGCGGGCGAATAGCACCACTCCGGAAACCGGCCGGTCGAGCCTGTGGAGCAGCCCCAGAAAAACGTCTCCCGGCTTGTTGTACTTTTGCTTGAGATACTGCCGGCCCAAATCCAACAGCGATACGTCCCCAGTCCGGTCCGGCGCCACCAGCACCCGCGCCGGTTTCAGCACCGCCAGACAATGATTGTCTTCGAACAGGACGTCCAAGTCGTGCAACAGTATCGCCTCCCAACGCTGAGTCCTGAGTCCTGAGTCCTGGGGCTTGGGGCTTGAAATCTGAAATCTCAGATCTGAGATCCTTAGCTCGATCCACCATCCACCATCCACTCTCGACCACCCCCCAAACCTCTAACCTCTAACCCCTAATCCCTAGCGCCTAACCCCCCGCACTCGGTGAGCCGCTTTACCAGAATCGTCGCGTACGACCCGCGAGGGAGGTCAAAACCCAGCGTCAAGCGGTGTCGCCCTGGATACAGTTCATCTTCCCCCGTTTCATGCGTCAGGTTTTGGACGGCGACCATCGCGGCACGCTCCCCTTTGGAAAAAAAGCTATCGCGGGGGTACTTGACCCGCATCTCCCGCAGTTCCAATTCCAGTTCTCCCAGCACCTCCTGGATCAGGGTCAGCATCGGCCCTTCATCCAGATGCAGGCGTGCGGAGGGGAGCGGAAGAGGAGTCACTTCCAGAGATTCCCGTTCGGAGTCTTCCAGTTGCGTGAAGAAGGGCTGTGGCTCGAGCTTGAGTTGGACATCCGTCAGGCGTTCCGCCGCCACCTGGCGACGCAGATGCCGGGCCAGCATTCGATTCCAGACGAAGCTCTGAAATGCTGACAGGTAGAGTCCGCGCAGGTCGATCTTGAGCAATGCAAATGCCCCACGGTAGTCGGGGCGGTCCGGCGGTTTATCGGCCAGATACGTGACAATGCTCCGGCGATTTGATCGAGACAGCGCTCCCTTGCATTCCGGCCAACGTCCCCAGTGGTCCTTCAGAAGCTGTTTTTGGATCCGTTCGTCGTGGGGGTCGTCGGGATGAAAGTCCGCCAGCGCCAGCCACAATGCCCGTTCATAGTCCCCCCGGCACCAGGCGCGCCCGATGAACTCCCCCGACTCCCCCACCGAGCCAAACCGCTGATCATCGAAGTAGTTGGGAAGCCCGTCGACCGCCACGCGGGGGATCGCCCGGAGCGCGTCGTTCAGCTCACGCTCCGACATATCGCGCATCACGATCGTGAATCGGTTCCCGGTAAAGTCCTTGGGGGTGAAGGGGAGCGGGCAGCGGCCCAAATAGCACAATTCGAGGTTTTTCTCGCTGAGGCCGCGCGGCGGACCATTCCGGACCGTGATGTACTGCTGCGTGATGGCGTGCCGGTCTTTCAGTCCGCCGTAGGAGACCTGCGACCGAGGGATATGCCAGCGGCGAATGATTTCATCGATCGCCTCCGGGGTTCCCAGCGAGCGCTTGCTCATCCTGTAGAGGGCGAACGGCCCTCCCGTGGGGGTCATGTCGCTGAGCTCAGCAACCTGGAAATCCTCGGGAAGACGCTTGATTTTCAAGGTTGAAAGCCTGAGTGGGATGGTCAACGAAAATGAGTCGCAAATGCATCAAGAACACCTAACATTCCATGATCGAACATTACCGCCCGAGTCTCCCGAGATCAATTCCAGGGGCGAAGGGGACGACTGCAGATAGAAATCGTCGCATTTGGCAGCCTCCACTCAGCTTGTCTGAGTGCGGGCGCCGCCTGGAAGCTACCGGATCGGGAACCATGGACCGGCAGCTCTCCGTCGAGCCTGTCTCGGCGGAAGCACGCCTGGCGCAGAGTGAGCCTTTTCCGCGTGCTGCCCCTGGGCGGGGAGTCAACATGCCACGGCAATTCGATCACCTTCGATCTTCCCGAACAAGCCGCGCGCGATTGTGTGCTGTCGTGCTCGGATGACTTTGGTAAACTCTTGGAGAATAACCAAGCGCTTCGGAAACCGGTCCCGGCTGCGAGAGATCAAAATGGGTGGAATCAGACGGATTATCGGCGAGCAGCAGGCTTTTCGTCCAGGAATGATTTTGAACGATCAGTTCGTGTCCCGCACCTGGCTCCGCGTCGCGGGGGTGTTTCTGACTGGATTGGCGTTCTTGCCTGGAACCGTGTCAGCCCAATCGCCAGCGGCAGAACCACCGGCCACTTTCAAAAGCCCGCTTTCCCCAGAAGAGTCGCTGATTCATCTCCAGTTGGCGGCCGGCTTCCGGATCGAAATCGCGGCGGCTGAGCCGGAGGTGATCGATCCGGTGTCGATGGCGTTTGACGCCGATGGGCGGATGTATGTCGTGGAGATGCGGGATTATCCCAACGGCCCGCAACCGGGAGAGCCCCCGTTGTCGCGGATCAAGCTGCTCGAAGACCTGGATCGCGACGGCCGGTTTGAGACGGCGCATCTGTTCGCCGAGCAACTGCTGTTTGCCACGGGAGTTCAGCCGTGGAACGGAGGGGTGATCGTCACACTGGCGGGGGAGATCGCGTATTTCAAGGACACCGACGGAGACCACCGGGCCGACCTGCGCGAGACCTGGTTCCGCGGATTTGCCCAGGACAATCCGCAGCTTCGGGCCAATCATCCGACGTTCGCCATCGACAACCACATCTACGTTTCCAATGGCCTCAAAGGGGGGACGGTTCAGGCCAACTCCCAAAAGTGGGGGCAGGAATTTCCTCCGGTTCCAATCAGCGGCAAGGACTTTCGGTTTGATCCGCTGACGGGAGCCTGCGAAGCGGTGGCCGGCAATGGGCAGTTCGGCATGGCGATCGACGATCAAGGGCGACGGTTCATTTGCGACAACCGCCATCCCTGCAAGCAAGTCATGCTCGAAGACCGCTACACCCGAAGGAATCCGTTCCTGGCGGTCCGCGACGTGGTGCAGGATGTGTGCGCGGCGGCGGAGTTTTCGCGGGTGTATCCTCTCAGCCAGGCCTGGACCACCTCCACGCTGCATGCCGGACAGTTCACCGCCGCTTGTGGGGTGCAACTCGATCAGAGCGGGGTATTCTCGTTCCCCGAACGGGGTCGAACGATTCTGGTCTGCGAGCCGACGGGAAACCTGGTGCATCGCGAAGTGACCTATTTTGGGGGCACAAACACCAAGGCAAGTTCTGCGACCGCTTTCGTGGGCCGTCCGGTCGACACTGAACGTGAGTTTCTGGCGACTCCCGACACCTGGTTCCGACCCGTGGACCTGGCCGATGGCCCCGACGGCGCGCTGTACGTCGTTGACATGTATCGGGCGGTGATTGAGCATCCGGAATGGGTGCCAGTGGAACTGAAGAATCGCCCCGACACCTGGCTGGGGAATGACCGTGGACGGATCTATCGGATTGTCGCCACGCATGCGAATCGGCTGGCCATTGAGCCCTCTCCTCCCTTGGGTGGTCTGGCCTCTGCCGATTTGATTCCACTCCTGACGCAAGGCTACCTCTGGCAGCGCGACACGGCGTCGCGGCTGCTGTACGAGCGGCAGGACAAATCCATTGTGCCGGAGTTACAGCGGCTGGCAAAAGAGAAAGGAGACTCCCAGTCTCGGAACGTTTGGGTGTTGGAAGGGTTGGGTACACTGTCGGACGAGATGGTCCTGGATCGGATGGGGGGATTTGATTCGTCCGCCTGGCTGTGGGCTGAGCCGCGGTTGAAGCGGCTTCTGGCGGATGCCAGCACTGTGGAGCGGACACAGGGGTTGTTGTTCGCGGGGCAACAAGGGCTCACCGCCGTCTCCATGCAACACATCCTGACGGTGGGTGAAGCGCCCGATTCGGAACCAAAACTGCGATTCCTGGCCCGCGCGGGACTGCTGAGCGGAGGAGATGAATGGATGCGACGCGCCCTGCTCACGTCGGCCGGGGATCAGCCAGCGGCGCTGTTTGGCGAGATCATCAGTCAGTTGCTTTTCGGTCAACTCAATAGCACGGACGATCACGCCTTGCTGGTGCGGGATCTGGCGGAGGTCATCGGCGCCCGCCGAGAGGTTCATGAGGTTGGGCCGGCGCTCGCGGCGCTCGTCACGTTCCGTGAGCAGGATCGACGGCGGGTGAAACAGCCGGCGCAGCGGCTGATGCTGGCGGGATGGAACGGGCTGGGGCAGGGACTGGCGCGTCGGGGAGATTCGCTTCCCGCCATGCTCGCTCGGCTCAACGAGCGGGAGGAGGGGGTTCGCGAGGGACTCAAGCCCCTGTTTCAGGATGCGGTCTTGCTCGCGCAAAGCGAAGCGGCCCCGGCGGAACTCCGTCTGGAGGCGATTGCCGCGCTGCAGTTCATCGAATTTGATCTCGCGGGGGAGGCGCTGCTCAAACTGGCCACCACCGATCCGGACCAGGTGATTCGGCTGCGGGTGATCGACGTGCTGGCGTCGTACGGCGATCCACGGATCGCCGACACGCTGCTGGGGAGTTTCGCCGCTGCGACTCCGACCGTCCGCCGCGCCCTCCTGCAGGCGCTGTTGCGTCATGGCGAACGGACGAAGCGGCTGCTGGCCGAGATCGCTGCCGGGCGGATGGCTGCCACCGACCTGGACCCCTTGACCGTTCAAGCCCTGCTCAAGCACGCCGATCAGGGGACGCGGGACCAGGCGCAGACGCTGCTGGCCTCACTGGTGCCAGCGGAGCGCAGCCAGGTTCTGGCACAATATCAGTCGGCGTTGGCGCTCAAGGCGGACGCGCGGCGCGGCAAAGCGATTTTTGAAAAGCACTGCACCGCCTGCCACAAGATCGACAAGGCGGGGGTGGACGTGGCCCCCGACATCGCCGACTCGCGGACCAAGACGCCGGCGCAGCTCCTGACGGATATCCTCAGCCCCAACCAGGCGATCGACAACAACTATGTCAGCTACACCGTCGTGACTGCCGATGGCAAATCTGAAACCGGAGTGCTGTCTGCCGAAACCCCTTCCTCGATCACGCTCCGCCAGCCGGAAGGAAAGACGTTGCGCCTGCTGCGGCAAGACATCGAAGAACTGCGGTCCAATGGCGTCTCGCTGATGCCGGAGGGATTGGAAAAGAACATCAGCCTGGAGCAAATGGCCGATCTGATCTCGTACATCAAAAACTGGCGGTATTTGGATGGAGCCGTGCCGTTGGGAGACGGTTCTCCCGCGGACAAGTAACGTTTCTATTCGACGAGTTTACAGTGCGGCCGTTAGCCGCAACCAAAATGGGCAGATTGAACAGGAGGGCGCAGAGGACGCAGAGAAAATGCGGTGGTGTTTGGCAAAACGATCGATTGTCAATTGCAGTTGGTTGATGCCGATTCCATTCGGCCAAAGGCTGCGTCAATCATTGCGACCTCTGCGTGCTCCTGTTCCATTTTCTTTTGCGTTGAATGGAGTTCTCGCATCTCGAAAATCTTCTCGCCGAAACAAGATTCTGCTGGATTGCGGTGCAGAAGACGCAGAGAAAATCCGACCGTGGTTGGCCAAATGATTCCGACTCGATCGCTGGCGAGGGGCGTCCATTGGAATCAATGCGGCCCCAAGCCGCGTCCATCTCCGCGATCTCTGCGTGCTCCTGTTCCATATTCCTTCTGGTATCCGAATGGAAAGCAGGTGGCGTGATGAAAGTGCATTGTCCGGATTGCCGGGAGTTGGTGTTGGCGGCGGATATCAATCCACGGAGCGGAATTCGTCTACGAGAAAGGCTCCTATGTGCTCGTCGTCGATGACGAGGCACTGTGGCTCATCGGTGTCCTCAACGCCTTTCTGCGCACTCATCGAGCCGAAACTTGACCTCCCGATGAGTCCGCCCGACGCTCAAAAATCGGTGCGCCAGACATAAAGACAGGTCAGCGTCAGCATCACGGTCAGGAACGCCAGGCTGTTCCAGATCGGCCCGGCAATGTCGATCTTCACCCGATTTTGCGTCAGGTCGTCCGCATTCGGGCCTGTCGCCACGGTCTCTTGTTCCGTGAGCAGGTACGAAGACACGCTTTTCAGCTCTCCCGGACGCGGAAAGACCGTATGGAGGGGAACTAGGCCGTAGTAGAAAGCCCGCTGCAGGCCGCTCTGCGTGGGAGTTCGGACGCTTTCCTGCTGGAACGGGTCGAGTCGATACCGCGTGACGCGCTGCCCCCGATCGGTCACCAGCAGCGTACCGGGTCCGTCGAACGCTGCCGCCGTGACGTTTCCCTGTCCGGAAACGCGCACAGTCACCGGCGCCTGGCTTTGTTCATCGTAGAGCCACAGTTGGCGGTTGTGAAACAGCACGGCGAACCATCGTCCGCCGGGAGAGGCGAAGGCAAATCGAGGAGGATTGCCACCAGAGGGCTGAACCTCCTTTCGCACGGACAGGTCGGAGGGATCGACAATCAGCGTCCGGCCATCTGCCAGCGCCACGAGCAGCGTCGATCCTCCATACGCCAGAACAGCACTCGTGGCCTCTGTAGCCGCGGCGATCGTCCCTTCCTGCTGCCGTTGATATTGTCCTTTCGCATCGGGCGCCAGCAGCGTCACCAGGCCGTGGTTCCAGACAGCGATCCGGCCGTCGTCGGGATGAATCGCCGCAGCAAACGGCTGATCGATCGGCAAGCGGGGTTCCGGCCCGGAGGCAACAAATCGTTCCTGCGGCGCGTCGGGATTGGCTTCGGTCCGATCGCCTGACACCAGCCGCGACACCCCGTCGCCACCGATGACAAGGATGTCCTCCTGTGGTCCAACCAGCAGCGCCGTGGTCCCGGCGGGCATCGCCAGGGATTTTTTGCGGGTCCAGCCATCCGAGCGTTTCCCGACCGCCAGCGTTGTCGTCGGCGTGCCGAACATTGGAAAACCGCCGCGTGGAGGACTCGGAACCGCCACGATTCGATCTGCGCGGTGATCATACGCCGGGCCGATCAGGGGCTGCGGGACGACGACCGGCCCGGCTCGCATGGGGGGTTGATCCGGGTGGAACACCTGTTCCCAGGAGTTGTCGTTGCGCCATTCGCGGACTTCCCCGGTTTCTGTGACCCCCAACAGAGAATCTCCTGCTGGAACGAGTTTCACCAGCATCTCGGGATTGATCCAAATCGCTTCGACGAACGCTTTGGTGGCCCCCACGAGGAAACAGGCCGCCCAGAAGACTATCGTCACCACGACCGACACAATGGCGTTGCGCCACAGCACCCCGGCCAGCGACGAAACGCTGTAGTACACGGCGAACAGGAATAGGAACAACGGAATGCACAACAGCACTCGTCCGCTCCACAGGTCGAAGCGCAGTCCGGCAATCAGCCACAATCCGACGATGAAATAGCTGGCTGACACCAGAATGAATGCACAGCCTCCCAAAAACTTCGTGAGAAACAGCAGCGATCGAGAGACCGGCTTGCTGAGCAATAGATCGATCGCCCCCGCTTCGAAGGTCTGCGGGATGATCGAGGCCGTCACCAACACTGCCGCCAGTACCCCGAGCGTACCGACAAAGAAATCCATGATTCCCGCCAGGATCGACTTGACCATAGGCAGGGCTTCTTTTCGGGTCATCGGCCAGGAATCCCCCAAAGAGATTCCCAGGTAGGTCACGAACAATTCGCTTCCTCCCCCGCGGGCGATCTCTTTGGGAAAAGCCCCCTCAAGCAGCAGACGGTTGAACCGGGGGAGTTCCTCCCCCGTAAGTCCCGCGGCGGCCCGCTCCTGCAACGCGGTTCCTTCCTCGTTCAGAGCGACTCCCTTCCAGGCCTGGGCATCATACAACGTGCGATCGTCGAGCAGCCGATTGAGCTCAGAGACAAGTGACTCCGCCAGATCTCCCGACACGTCGGGCGTTCCCTGTTCCTCCCGTTCCTTGAGCTTGGCTTTCAGGGCGTCTCCCCAGCGCTCCCAAATCCGGCCGCCGGGAGAGGGAGTCTCGCCATTCCGCTGCTCGTCCACCTTGGCGATCAATCCGGCGGGATTGGTCAAACCGCCGCGGCGGATTTTCGTGGCCCGCTGCTCCCGCATCCCAAACGGGGCCAGCAACATCAGCCCCAATGTCGCCACGATCAGCACGATCAGCAGGACGCGCGAAGCGATCGCTTCGCGAAAGGAGTCTTTGAGAACGGCAAGATAAGGACGCATGGAATGGGTTCAGCGAAGGGAATGGGCGGCATCAGGACGAAACACAATCAGATCCAGTTCAAACACTGTGGGCGCCAGGCAGACGGCCCGTTTCCAGGACCGCAGTCGGGGCGCCGTCTCACTTCCCCTCTCCGACGATCTCCAGAAACGCCTCTTCCAGCGTGTCGCGCCGCCGGCCGCAGGAGATGATGCTGACGTTGGCGCGACGAAAGGCGTCGATCAGGCGATCCATCTCGGCTTGCCCCGCCGCCTCCAGTTGCACGCGACAGTCCCCGGCGGCTGCCGACGTGCGGCGGGCAAAGGGATACCCATCGAGCGCCTGGTCGATGGCCTTGGGAGAACCCGAAAGCGTGAATTCAATTTCCGCATTGCGGCGTTTCGTCAGTTCGGCGATCAATCCCTCGCGACGCAATTCCCCCTGAACAAGAATCGCCACGCGGTCGCAGACCAGTTCGATCTCCTGCAACAGATGACTGTTGATGAAGATCGTTTTGCCTTCCTGCTTGAGCTTCTGCAGAATGGCGCGCATTTCCGTCCGCCCCACCGGATCGACCCCGTCGGTCGGTTCGTCGAGGATCAGCAGGTCCGGATTGTGCAGCATCGCCTGGGCCAGTCCCAATCGCTGCAACATCCCCTTGGAATATTTCTTGACCGACGTTGTCCCCCAGTCGGCCAGACCGACCAGTCCCAGCAATTCGGGGATCCGCTGTCGCATCTCGCTCATCGGCATGTTGCTGAGCGCTCCATAATACTCCAGCGCGCTCTGGCCGGTATGATGGCGGGGAATGCGATGATGCTCCGGCAGATAGCCGACGCTCCCTCGGCCCGATCGATCACCTGCCGGACGCCCCAGGAGGGTCGCCGATCCGCTCGATTTGCGGACAATTCCCAACAGAATCTTGATCAGCGTGGTTTTGCCCGCGCCATTGGGGCCGAGCAAACCAAAGATCGTCCCGCGCTCGACGGAGAACGACACTCCCCGCAGCGCCGCCACGCTTCGGCGAATGAACAGTCCATCGCGGTACGTCTTCCGCAAGTCTTGAACTTCAATGGCTGGTGCTGCATTCATCCGCGTTCGTTCCTCTGGGCCTCAACCCACACCGCCAGTTCCACCGCGGCGTTCATCGGCAATTCAGACACCCCCACGGCGATGCGGGTATGCCGTCCCGCTTCGCCGAACAATTCCGCGAGCAGTTCCGAAGCGCCGTTCACCACCTGCGGCTGCCCGTGAAACCCAGCCGCCGAATTGACATACCCTTCCACCCGGATGATCCGTTTCACTTGCTCCAGGGTTCCCAGACAGGCCTTGATCTGGGCCAGGGCGTTGACCGCACAAATGCGTGCCGCGTTCCGCCCGTCCTGTTCGGTCAAGTGGCTCCCGATCGCCCCTTCAAACGCGAGTTGCTTCCCGACCAGCGGCAACTGTCCACTGGTAACGACCAAATCTCCGGTGCGGATCACCGGAATATAGGACCCGACCGGCGCGGGAGCGGCGGGGAGGGGCAAACCCAGGGTCACGAGTTTTTCTTCAATGGAGGGCATGATGAGGTTTCTACGGAGTGAAATGTCGGAATCGACACGCAGGACGTCCCACTTCGCCCGGCGGCATTCTACTTCAGATGCGTATAAGTCAGATGCGTACAAAAATTCGGCGGCGGTACATCCACAGCAGAATCAGCCAGTACACCAGCAGGATCGCGCTGCCACGGACCAGCGGCTCGTACGCCTCTCCCGCCAATTTGAAACAATCGACCCCCAGCCAGAGCGCCAGATGGGTCTGAAACCCTCGGGCAATGCTTTCCGACCACCAATGCGCCATGCAATACGCGGCAATCGAATTGGCACCGATCACGATCAGCGGATAGAACAGCGCCCGCCACCCCAGGCCATCCGCCAGCGCATAAAATCCAGCCAGCAGGAAAAAGCACCAGCCTCCGCTGAACAATACCCAGGCAGGCGTCCAAATCCGTTTCACGCTGGGACAAATCCCAAAGTGATCCAGCGCCCACCCCGCCCCCAGGCTGGCCCCGCCAGCCAATACCAGATACAGCAGTTTGCGGGGTTTCGTCGTCTCCAGCCGTAACCAACCTCCGGCAAGCAGCCCCAGGATCATCGTCGCCAGCGTGGGAATGAAATTGAGCGTGGCGTACCCGTCCATATGCGTGTAGGGCTTGCCATCGACCCGCGGGAACAGGTTCAAGAACCAGGTGTCAACCTTCCAGCCCAGATTGCTGTTCTTGTTCCAGTGCGCCGCAAAGCCGGTGTAGTGATGCTTCCAATCGGCCCCCACCCCGACCGCCGCGTAATCGAAGTCCTCCCCCGGCACGGGATACAGCGCGAACGCCCCCCAGTATCCCACCACAATCACCGCCGCCGCCAGAACCTGCCAGCGAACCTTCACGAATCCCAGCAGAAACAAAAAGACATACCCCATGCCGATCTGGCTGAGCGTGTCGATAAACGTGAAATTCGTGTGCGGCAATCCGGCGGAGCGCAGGAACACCCCCAGGAACGTCAGCAGCACAGCCCGCCAGATGGCATGCAACAGCATCCGCGTAAACGACTGCCCTTTGGCCTGACGGCTGAGAATGGAAAAGGGGAGTGCCACCCCCACCAGGAACGAAAACGACGGCTGAATCAAGTCGTGCAGCGAACATCCCGACCAGGCCACGTGCGTTTGATGAAAGCTGAGAAACTCCCAAAGTTTGCTCTCGGGAAGAGCCAAGGCCACCTGGCGCAGCCGCAACACCTCGGCCATCATCAGCAGCATGACAAACCCGCGATAGGCGTCGAGCGAATCGAGCCGCTGTAACGGGGGAGAGGGAGCGGGGGAGGTGGACATGGGGGGAGGGGGGGGAGGCGCTAGGGATTAGGGGTTAGGCGCTAGGGGATATTGGATCGTAGGTGGTGGTTAGTAGATGGTGGATAGTCGATTGTTGAGGGTGTATGGGATTTGAGAGTTCATGCCGGAGGTTTCAAATTTCAGGACTCAGGAATCAGGACTCAGGACTCAAGCACCCCCCTGCCATTCAGGCAATAATCTGCCGTACCAGGTTGCCGTGGACATCGGTGAGCCGGAAGTCGCGGCCTTGGAAGCGGTAGGTCAGTTTGGTGTGGTCAAAGCCCAAGAGGTGCAGGATCGTGGCGTGCAGGTCGTGGACGTGGACTCGGTCTTTCACGGCGTTGAACCCCAGGTCGTCGCTCTCGCCGAGCGTGATGCCGGGCTTGATCCCTCCCCCGGCCAGCCACATCGTGAACGCATTGGGGTGATGGTCGCGGCCGTCGCTTCCTCCCTGGACCATCGGCGTGCGGCCGAATTCTCCCCCCCAGATCACCAGCGTGTCATCCAGCATGCCCCGCTGCTTCAGGTCTTTGATCAGCGCCGCGCAGGGCTGATCGGTGTCTTTGCAGTTGACCTTGAGATCGGCGACCAGATTGCCATGCTGGTCCCACGCCTCATGGAACAATTGCACGAACCGCACGCCCCGCTCGACCAGCCGCCGCGCCAGGAGGCAGTTGTTGGCAAAGCTGCTCTTCCCCGGTTCGGCACCGTAGAGTTTGAGAATATGCTCCGGTTCGCGGGAGATGTCCATCAGCTCGGGGGCGCTGGACTGCATCCGAAACGCCATTTCATAGGCGCTGATCCGCGTGGCGATTTCGGGATCACCGGTGACTTCCAGCCGCGACTGGTTCAGTTCGCGCAGCGTATCCAGCGACTCCCGTTGCAGCCGCTCGTCGATCCCCCGCGGACTGGAAAGATACAACACCGGCTCGCTCCCTCCGCGGAATTGCACCCCCTGATGGATCGTGGGGAGGAACCCGCTCCCCCAATTGGAGTTCCCTCCGCTGGGCCCCTTTTTGCCCGAACTGAAGACGATGAACCCCGGCAAATCCTCCGCCTCGCTCCCCAGTCCGTAAGTCGTCCAGGCCCCCAGACTGGGGCGGCCAAATTGCTGCGAGCCGGTGCTCATCAGGATCTGTCCCGGCGCGTGGTTGAAGGCGTCGGTCGCCATCGACTTGACGATGGAGATGTCGTCCGCCACCTGGGCCAGCTCCGGCAACAATTCCGACAGTTCCGCCCCCGAACTGCCATGCCGCGCAAATTTGAATTTCGGACCCAGCAGCTTGGAATTCGGATTGATAAACGCCGCCCGATAACCCTTGAGCAATTCCGGCGGAGGGAGCGTGCCATCGAACTTCGCCAGTTCGGGCTTGTTGTCAAACAGTTCCAGATGACTCGGCGCCCCGGCCATGAACAAATAGATCACGCGCTTCGCCCGGCCGGTAAAGTGCGCCTGCCGCGGGGCCAGCGGATTGAAGGAGGCAGTGGCCGGCGCCGCCGTGGCGGGCCGCCCCATCCATTGTGCCAGCGCCATCCCACCCAAACCAATGCCGCAGTCGCGCAAAAACCAGCGACGATTGCGAACGTCGGCGGGAACCTGCTGATACAAACGATCCTGACAATTCATGTGGGCACCACGTGATCAATCCACCGTGCGGCAAGTCGCCGCAAGTTTCAATTCTTCTGTCATAACAATTCCAAAACGTGTTCGCCGCCGTGCGCCGGGTTGCCGACGAGACGCCTCCCTTGCAGATCGACGACCAAATCCAACATTTCCAGCGGGATCTGTCCGATGAGCGCCGGCACGTCATCCGGAACTTCCATCACTTCCACGACGCAATCGCGTCCCAAAATCGTCAACCGGACCGCTTCGTAAATCCCGATCGACTGTCTCCCGTGACTGGAAATTGCCATCCGGTCGCGGGTCTTGGTCAAGCCGAGCTGCCGGATGAATCGCGTCGGCAAGGCCAGCGTCGTCGCCCCGGTGTCCACCAGCGCCTCGTCCAAGACCAACCGGCGGACTTCTCCCGGCGGACGCAGATTCCGCTCGGCGTCCCACTCATCTTTCAGGTTGACAACCGTGGCCTCGGTGATCACTCGACCCATCGGCTCGACCTCAAGCAGGGAGTTGGCAATCGACATGGACATTCCTCCGGCGAACGGCCCAGCGTAAGCTGGCCGGTGATCAGCCAATTTCAGGCTGGCAATCGACAAGGACACTTCTCCGACGAACGGCGACGCAATCATTCTTTCGTAATCGTTTCATCCAGATTCAGCAACACGCGCGACACGGCGGTCCAGGCGGCCAATTGGGCCGGTGTGGCGCCGGAGGGGAGCGGCGGTGGCTGCTGCGGGTCGGCGGCCGCCAAGTCCCAGGGATTCTCCTTCCCATCGCCAAACCGCAGCGTCTGTCGATGGAGCAGCCGCAACAGCGCCGCCGACTCCTGCGCCGTCGGCTGCCGCGCGACGCAGCAGCGGAAGGCAAAGGCGATCCGCTGTTCATCGGTTTCTCCCCCTGCGCGCCAGGCGCGCTGGGCCAGGCCGCGGGCGCATTCCAGAAATACCGGTTCATTGAGCGTGGTGAGCGCTTGCAGCGGCGTGTTCGACCGCGTGCGCCGCACGCACGAGAAATCGCCGTTGGGGGCGTCGAAGTTCTGCAGCGGAGGATACGGCACCGAGCGGTATCGAAACGTGTACAACGCCCGTCGATAGCGATTGCTGCCGGTCTCTTCGGTCCAGGTCTTGGGGCCATAACTGGCAGGGGGGAGGAACAAGAACGCCGGCGCGGGAGGATGGACGCTCGGTCCTCCCAGCGTGCGATCGAGCAATCCGGAGGCCGCCAACGCGATGTCACGCACCACTTCAGCATCAACGCGCAAGCGGGCGCCGCGAGCCAACAGTCGATTTTGAGGATCGCGAGCGTGCAAATCGGGAGAAACCCGCGACGACTGACGATACGTCGACGAGGTCACGATCAGCCGATGCAGCCGCTTGAGGCTCCAGGGGGGGGATGACTTTCCGGAAGGGGCATCTCCCGCCGGGTCTTTCGGATCGGTGAACTCCACCGCCAGCCAATCCAGCAACTCCGGATGCGACGGGGCGTCGCTCTGTGACCCCAGGTCTTCGCTCGTGGCGACCAGCCCGGAGCCAAAATAGGTTTGCCAGACTCGATTGACGATCGATCTGGCGGCGGTCGGCGATTGTGGATCGACCAGCCATTTCGCAAATCCCAGACGGGTCGGCGGAGCGTCCTTGGGAAACGGATGCAATACAGCCGGGACGCCGGGTGTGACCGGAGTGGTCGGCTTGAGAAAATCGCCGCGGCTGAGCATGTGGGTCGTGCGCGCCTCCTGCCGTTCGCTCAACACGAGCTGCGACGAGCCCTCCGGATGCCGCCGCCACAACTCTTCCATCTGCGCGTTGGCGTCGAGCCATTCCGGAACGGTCGTTCGCCAGAAGCTGAACAGGGCCGCGACCTGCGGCGGAGTTCGTTCGGCTCGGGGAATCGCCAGGATTCTCCGCACCTCCGCCGGGAGCGGATCCGCCATGGGGTCCGCGGCACTGGTCACCGACAGGCGGAAGCGGCCCAGATTGTGGTTCTGATTGTCGTCGCTGTTCCAGCCCCCGTGGTTTTGCGCCAATTGGACTTCGACGACGGTCCCCTCCGGGAATGAGAACGGTTTGTCGGCGACGAAGACCGCTTTACGGGGAACGTTTCGCCGCCCCGGTCCCAGGTCGATGCTCCAGGCCGTTTCGTCCTTGCCGTCGATTGCCATCTCGACCGGCCCGGTCACTCGTTTCTTGTCGGTCTTGTCGGCGTAGATCGCCTCCAGCGGCCGCTCCGGCGGATTGGCGTCCGCGGTGGCCCGAACGAAAGTGATCGCCACCGACTGGTCAGGCTTGCCGACCGGATAAGCCTTGGCCCTGAATTCGGTCAAAGCGCTGGTCCCCTTGATCGAGCGCCCCGGTCCCCCCAGCGGCAGGTTGGGATCGTTGAGCTGTTCCAGGCGAATGGCGGTGATGTTCTGGAGGTCGGTCTGGGCGCTGACGGTCACCGTATGCTTGGTGGGGGCATATCCCTGGCAGAGGTAGGAGCCATCCGGAAGCCGGTACATTTTCTGTCCCCCCGACGTGTCATCCTCCGCCGCCTGAATGATCTTCCACTGCGGCTGATTGTCCCGCACCGAGTCTTCCCAGGCAGCCAGGCGCGCCGGCCAGTCGGGATGGCGATGCTGCAAGTCGGATTCGATCTCCTGCATCTTCCGGAAGAGTTCAGCGCGGAGGCTCAATTCATCGGGCGCGTAGACCGCCACATTCGCCTCGTGCGAGTTGTTGATGAAGGCGAACATCCGGTAGTAGTCTTCCTGCGTGATCGGATCGTACTTGTGCGAGTGGCACTGGGCGCATTGAATCGTCAGACCGAGCATGCTTTTGCCGATGGCATCCATGCGGTCGAACATCGCTTCCATTCGAAACTGTTCGGGATCCACTCCCCCCTCTTCATTGAGCATCGAATTCCGCAGGAAACCGGTCGCCACAAGCTGATCCTGCGTCGGTTGGGGAAGCTGGTCCCCGGCGATCTGCTCAATCACGAATTGATCGTACGGCAAATCGCGATTGAAAGCGTTGACAACCCAGTCGCGATACGCCCAGGTGAACCGCGGTTTGTCTTTTTCATACCCGTCCGAGTCGGCATATCGGGCCGCATCCAGCCACAATCGCCCCCAGCGCTCCCCATAGTGCGGCGAGGCGAGCAGCCGATCGACGAGGTTTTCGTACGCTCGCGGATCGGCATCCGCCAGAAACGCGTCGACTTCCGCCACCGTGGGGGGGAGCCCCACCAGATCGAGGCTCAGCCGCCGAATGAGGGTCTCCCGGTCCGCGTCAGGCGAAGGCGAAAGCCCCTCGGTCGCCAGCCGCGCCCGAATGAAATGATCGATCGCATTTCGGGCCGGTCCCGATCCCGACAGCGCCGGCACGGCCGGCCGCTGCGGCGTCTGAAACGCCCAGTGAGTCGACCACTTCGCCCCCTGAGCCACCCAGCGGCGGACCACTTCGATCTGAGCCGGCGTCAGCGACTTGCCCGACGCGGGAGGTGGCATTCGTTCCTCCGGATCGTCGGAAAGCATCCGCCGCAGCGCCTCGCTCTCGTCCGGTTTTCCCGGAACAAACACCCCAGGTGCGCCCGCAGCTCCCAGCGCCCCGTCCTTCGTGTCCAGCCGCAAGTCCGCTTTCCTCCCGTCGGCATCCGGCCCGTGACAGAGAAAACAGGCATCGGACAGAATGGGACGGATCGTGCGGGTGAAATCGACCGGTTCCACATCCGCCGCGGCAGCCACAATTGGGGCCAGCGCCAGCAGCGACCACAAGGCACGCAAACATCTCATTCGCAGCACTCCCAACGGTCCAGATCTTCCAAGCCCATCAATTCGCCCTTTACGCATCGCCCATCAAGCGGCCTATAATTGTACCAAATGAGGGGGACGATCAGAAGAACCGGCGATTCCATCCCAGGAATTCCGCATCGCGGCCTTTTGGCGCCTGGCGCACCTGCTTCAACGGGTGTGTGGGGCTGGAGATAAGGAGTGGTGAGGTGCGGAACGCGAGGGGAGGCAGGTTCGCAGACGTGTTTTGGGCTGGGATTTCAGCCGGTGCGCGGACGCCGTCCCAGGCCGTCCAGCGGCCGTTACTGCGTCGGTGCAAAAAGCGTGTTTATGAGGTATCGTGGGGTTGAGGTTCCAGCCACGTCAGGATTCGGCCGGTATTGACCCACGCGGCATGCAGTTGCGTCGCCAAGGCGATCAGAGTCATGCCGACGCGGTAGGCCGGCTTCAGATTGCGTTGGTAAAAGGTCTGCAGGAGCACGTAGACCACGAAGATCGTCAACAGGAAGTTCAGGATGGCTTGGGGCGAGTGCCTGAAGCAGTGGT
>JBJXGA010000258.1:0-10108 GCA_046152955.1 Planctomycetales bacterium
GGCAGACCGTGGAGGATGACAAGGCCCGGCTCGGCGCCCGCCTCGGCGACGTGCCGCCCGAGCCGGCGACCGGCTTTGTCGGGCGCAGCCGGGAGTTGCTCGCGCTCCAGCGGTTGCTGCGGCACGAACGCTACGCCGTGGTGCGCGGGCAGGGGGGGGAGGGGAAGACGGCGCTGGCGGCGGAGTTTGCGCGGTGGATGGTCCGGTCGCAGCAGATGCGCCGGGGGGCGTTTGTTTCCGTGGAGACGCACGGCCACGTCGCGGCGGTGCTGGATGTCGTCGGGAGGCAGCTCGTCGGGAAGGATTACTCCGCCGCGGCCTTCGACGATCGGGAACAGGCGATCCTCCCCATCGAGCGGGCGCTGCGCGAGCAGCCGACATTGCTCGTGATGGACAACATGGAGAGCATCCTCCTGCCCCCCTTTCTCGAGACCCCCGAGGCGCTCACGGAGGAGGCGGGGCGCGAGCTGCACGGCATCCTCGCCCTGTGCGCACGCCTGCTGAAAGTGGGGGAGACGCGGCTCGTCTTCACCAGCCGCGAGGCGCTCCCCGCCCCCTTCGACGCGGACCGCCACCGGCGGGAACTGCACCGGCTCGACCGCGAGGACGCCGTGAAGCTCGTCGAGCGCGCTCTGGATGTGAACGGCGGCGCGGGGTCGGGGGCGGCGCTCGATGCCGCGCGCGAAGTGATCGAGGCGCTCGTGGAGGCGGTCCACGGCCACGCCCGCACGCTGGCCCTGCTGGCGCCGGCCCTGCAGCGCGACGGCGTGGAGCAGACCCGGTTGGATCTCGTGAAGCTGATGGAGGAAATGAACCAGCGGTATCCGGTCGGCACGCCGGGAAGCCGCGAGAAGTCGGTCTTCGCCAGCGTCGAGCTGTCCCTCCGCCGCCTCTCCCCTGTGAACCGGGACCGGGCGCGTGTCCTCGGGGTGTTTCACGGCGGGGTCGATTTGGACATGCTCCGCGCGATGATGGAGTGGGAAGAGGCGGACGTGGGCGCGCTGGCATTCGAGTTGATCGGGACGGGGCTGGCGACGCCGAACCGCTACAACCATCTCACGCTCAATCCCGCGCTCTGCCCCTACCTGCGCGGGGGGATGGAAAGCACGGAGCGCGAGGCACTGACGGCCCGCTGGGTCGAGGCGATGCGCAGGTATGTCGAGTTCCTCGTGCAGCAGCAGCACCAGAACGCCGAACTCGCGGCGACGCTGACAGGTTTAGAGCTGCCGAACCTCTTTGCGCTGCTCGACCTCGTGCAGCGCGCGGGGGATGTGGAGGGGACGACTGGTCTGGCCACTTTGGTCTACAGCCTGATGCGAGACCACGGCAAGCCGCGGCTGATGGAGCGCGTGGGGCAGGTGCGCGACGTCGCGGCCAAGGAAATGGAAAGAACTCTGGGGGACGCCTGGACTCACGCGCAGTTTACTGCGGCCGGAACTCGCATCGAGCAGCAGCTTGACGGCGGGCGGATGCGCGAGGCATTCGAGGGGGCGCAGCAGTTGCTGCAGCGCGCCCGGGGGGTGGGTGGGCAGGCGTATCCTGGTGCCGATTACGATCTGGCGGCGGCTTGCTTCCTCCTGGCTCGTGTAGTGCAGACTGCCGGCGGCTCGGAACAGGCCCTGCCGCTGCTGGACGAGGCGCGCCAGCGCTTCGAGGCCGTGACCAGGGTGCGGGCCAACCAAGCCGCGGAATGGATGGCGTCTGCGTGCCTTGCGGAAAAAGGGGACTGTCTTCGCAACTTGGGACGGCTCGACGAAGCGGCGGCGGCCTACGAGGAGAACATCCGCTGCGCCGAGCAACTCGATGACGCCCGGCAGGTCGCCGTGGGCAAAGCCCAGCTCGGGAGCGTCCGAAGGAATCAGCGCCGCTACCTGGAGGCGCTGGCCGCGTATGCCGAAGCGCGCGAGCGATTCACGCAGTTGGACGAACCGGGCACCGTCGCCGTGAGTTGGCATCAGACCGGCATGGTGTATCAGGAGGCGGGCCAGCCGGAAGCGGCGGAGGATGCCTACCGGAAATCGCTCGCGATCAAGGTGCGTCTTAGAGATGTCGTCGGGCAGGCGAACACTCTCTTGCAGTTGGGGAACTTATATCTTCAGGCCCTCGACCGCACTGAGGAAGCCGCCGCGTTTTACAGGCAAGCGACGGACAAGTATGTCGAAATTCAGGACGTGGCGAAAGAAGTCGCGGCCAGAAGCAACCTCGCCGACACGCTGCGCAGGCTCCACCGCTTTGACAAAGCGCGGCAGGAAATCCGGCGCGCGATCGAGTGCAAAGGTCAGTTCGGCCATGCAGCAGAGCCATGGAAGACCTGGTTCATCCTCGCCAATATCGAGACGGACGCCGGCCACCCCGCCGCCGCCGCGGAGGCGAAGGGGAAGGCCATCGCCTGCTACCTCGCCTACCGCCGCGACGGCGGCGAGAACCACTCCGACGCTGGCCGCGTCAGCCTCACCGTGAGTCAGTCCCTGCGCGCCGGCGACGCGGCCGAGGCCGCGACCCTCCTCCAACAACAGCTTCCGCGTTTCGAGGCCGCTGGTTTCGGTGGTTTCATCCGCGCCCTCCAGGCCATCGCCGCCGGCCGCCGCGACCGCACCCTCGCCGACGCCCCGGAATTGGACTGCACGATGGCCGCCGAAATCCTCTTTCTTATCGAAACGCTGGAGAAGGCTGGCAAAGGATGAACCCGCCGTGTGGTTCCGCCGTGCGAGGCACCTCCCCAGTGCGGGCTCGTTACAGCTCTGCCTGGGCCCACCGTCCACACTCGCCAGCACGGGGGTGACCCCAGAGGGGTCGGAGCAATTAGCCGGGGGTTGAGCGCAGCGATACCCCCGGTTTAGATTCCGAGGTGCCCCGACCCCGGAGGGGTCACAGGCGCGTGGCAGCCAAGATGTGCCCGATTTCGACTCTGAAAGTGTGCCATCAAGTCGCAGTGCCCCCTCCTTCTTGGGGTCTTGTTCGTCGGGAGAATTCCCCGTCCCACGCTGTGCCGAGCGGCAGCGCCGACTCTGCGCCAGGCGTGCTCCCGTCGAGGCCAGCTCGACGGAGAGCTGTCCACATCCCATTCGTGTTTGGTAGCAGTCAGGCGGCGCCCCGCTCAGGCAAGCTGAGCGGAGGCGGTACGCACTCGCTGAGGTGCGTCAGGCGATCAATGAGTTCGGCCAATTGAAGTACCGTCCAACTGGATTGAACAACCGGACGAGCAGCGTTTGATTCCGACGCCCTGCATGTTGCAGAACCAATCCATTTGGTTGTGTTCCTGCCATCGGAAACGTTGGACGCTGTACCACCAAAATCGGTCTCGAAGTTACGGCTGGCCACCTGACCTGCTTCGTTCGAATGAGAACGCGGCGTCAGGAACTTTTCCGGCGACGACGGACGGCAACGCCTGAACTCAGCAACCCGATTCCCAGCAGCAGCCAGGAAGACGGTTCGGGGACCGACGTCTGGCCCGGGTACTGCACGCCATTGAGCGATTGCAGCGACGCTCCGGTGGCAATTCCTCCGGTGCTGTTCAGCAACGCCACGTTCTGCAACGTCAGCGTGTGGCTCGCGTCAATTCCATACGACTGCGAGTAGGGCGAATCCGCGATGTATGTCCCCTGACCCGTGATGTGGCTGGGATCGAAATCGTTCAAGTACGGGTCTTCATCGGTCAGGTAGTAACTGTCGCCTGCGAACAGGTCGACTTCCAGAATCTGATCCAACTGCAACGTCACGTTGGAAGGAACATTGTCGACGTTGATCGTCACCTCGTAATCGAAGCTTCCCGTCGCGGGAGTGTACTGTTGGTAGCCGATAAAGGGAGTGGTCCCCTGTCGGAACCAGACGGCAGCCACCAGATAGGGAATGAAACCGGGATCGCCCGCGACCGCTTCGCCGGTCAAGCGATAGGTGAATTGCGCGGTGTAACTCGCGTCCGGACCGGAGAGAATGACGTCATCGGTGGACTTGGCATAGGCCCAACCGGAAATGGGAATCAGTGACCCGTCCGTCCATTGCACCTGTTTGTACGAGCCGATTCCGTAATCGGTCAGAGTCGTTGCGGCCCGCACTTTCAAAGCTCCCAGACCTGCGTTCGCTGCGCCGGAGAACTGGAAAGACCCGCCCAATGGGCCGGAAGCCGAATACTCCAGCGAGGCCGCGTCGGTTCCGTCTGCGGAGCCGTATTGTCCGATGGGATCGTCCGGACTATAGGGATCGTAGCCAGTTTGGGATTGGGTCACCGTGTAAAAGATCACACTGGCCTGAACTGGCATGCAAAAGCCGATACCCCAGTAAAGCACCGCGGCACCTTGTATCAACAGTCGCACGTTTTTCATCAAACTCGAGTCCTCGTCGCAGGTGGTGTCGATTGCTCCATGCCCCAATGGGCCGCGATGATTACAGTTCCTTGCGTATTCGTCAATCACACGATTCGCGGAATTCGTTTTTCTGGAAGAAATGACCGTTTTGCAATTTGCTTCGTACAGACTTCGTCTCCATACGGTCGCCGGCGCTGGATATTGAGTGCCGAATCGCAGTCAGTTCCGTTTCCGTCTGCAGCGCGTTGACGTGCTGCGCCCGGTTCGGTGACGATCAAAAACTCCCCGTCGTGTAGGGGCCAGAGAACCAGATACCAATGGTTCGGCACCAGGCAAAAAGGCCAATTCTCGACGCGGTCAATGGCCTGTGATTTCCGTTTCCCAGGGGGGAACCACCGTCGCTGAAAACCACGCTCTAAAATGTCGCAATAACATGCAGCCAAAGGAGTTATGATACTAAAACGATTTCCCATGTAACATTTTCGATCTCCCTGCGCTGCGGAGAGTGTGGACGAAACAGTTCGCCCAACTGCGAGACGACGCTCAATGCCACCGCCTTGCAGATTTCCGTTTTGAGCACAGTGGAGTCGATCATGAAGAGAACAGCATTCGCAACTTTGGTTCTGCTCGCGGTGAGCCAGTCGATGACAACCTTGGACGTCCTGGCAGGAGGACGTGGGCAGGGTGGTTCGGGCGGTTCGCACGGGGGCGCGTCTCACGGCAACCTGTCGCACGGCAGTCTGTCGCAGGGTGGACTCGCAGGCGGACAGTCGCGGAGCCAGGGGGGGATGCAGTCCTCCGGCACGCAATTCCAGAAACAGGTTGGAAACAATCCTGCGGGAAGCCATGTAAAACTACCCGCGGGAACCGTCCAGTCCAAAGGAATCACCCGCGAGAATCCGCTCCCCGGCAATTTTCCGAAGTTCCCGCTCAACACGCATGTCAACGTCAATCCCAAGACCCCCATCATCGCCGCGCCGGGCAAACCGATTGATCCGGGGCTGGGGAATGGGAACCC
This sequence comes from Planctomycetales bacterium, assembly GCA_046152955.1. GTDB lineage: Bacteria > Planctomycetota > Planctomycetia > Planctomycetales > Planctomycetaceae > SIAF01. The sequence goes on from JBJXGA010000258.1 coordinate 5,323, forward strand.
GTTCAAGAAACCGATCGATCTGGGGCTTGGCAATGGCAAGCCGCCGGTCATTGATCCCGGCATCGGCAACGGCCAGGGAATCAAGAAGCCGATCGACCTGGGGCTGGGCAACGGCCAGGGACCGGTCAGTCCCATCCTGGGCGGCGGGAAATTCAAACATCCGATCGTCCCCGTGAACCCCGGCAACCATCCTCCGAAGATTCCCATTTGCCCCCCGTACTGTTTCCCCAGCCATCCTGTGCATTGCCACCCCTGCCCGAACTACTTCTTCAACTGGTGCTGGTTCCCCGGATTCGGCTCGTGCTACGGCTATTGCGGCGGTGTGACGTTGCCCGTCGTGACCACGCAGACGGTCGTGGTTGAACTTCCTGTGACTGAAGTGGTTTCGATGAAGAGCGTGCCGCAGATCGTCCCCGGAACCGTTGTCGAAGCGACGCTGCTGAATGCCGGTAGCGACGCGGGCCGGGTCTTGATGCAGTATGGTTCGGTGGCGCTCCAGGCCGAGGTTCAGAACTGGGCGGACGACAAAGTCACGTTCGTCGTTCCCGCGGTCGCCTTGAAAGAAGCGGTAGCGGTGAAACTGATGTTCCTGCGAGCCGATGGACAGGTGGCCCAGGAGCTCGACTGCGAACTGGTTGCGGCGACTGTTGAACAGCAGTAATGCGGATGGCGCCAGGCGATCGTCGTTCCGAAATCGAATCCGGCTGAAAGTGTGCAACCCCGGCGACCATTGGAGGTCGCCGGGGTTTTCGCATTTCTCCATTTCTACTGCACCGCAATCCATCAGAATCGGGTTTTGGCAAAACCATCTGCGGCAAACCAATGGCGGTAGGGCCGGCACTGTCGCGATCCTCGCCTCGGCACGCCGCGCCTTGAAAATCAAATTCGAAAGGCGACTCCCCCTCCCGCACACGATCGCTGATGCCCCACAACACCGCGATCATTCTGCCAGACATTGTTCTGCCTTCTCCGTCCCCTCCCGTCCGAAGCCTCGCGATCGGAGCGCATCGCCTGCGAATCCAAAGGGGACGCCCGGCAACATCGGGCCTTCAAAACTGGACTTTGCCCGACTGGTCTGTATTCGTGCTCTTCGCGTATTTCGTGGTTCAATCCTGTTCGTTCAGGGCCAACCAGCGTCAGGGGGCAGGTGGGAAAAGGAAGAACCACGAAATACCCAGCGCGGCCATGAGCCGCAACCGATCGAAGAACTGAACAGGAGGGCGCAGAGGACGCAGAGAAAATCTGGCCGTGGTTGGCCAAACGATCCTGTGTCGATCACTGACGCGGGGTCTCAAAAGGGCAGGACGATGGCGGCAGGATGATCTGGGTAGAACAAGAGGAGCATGCCCCGTCACACAAACAATTTCTCCGCATCATCCTGCCCCCATCGTTTTGCCAAATCCAACCCAAAATCGCATTTTGAGAGGCTCAGTCGAGCGGGGAATCAATTTCCTGACCCGTTTCGCTTGCTTGCCCAAAACAAAAAGAGGATGGAACCACGAAATACCCAGCGCGGCCATGAACCGCAACCGATCGAAGAACTGAACAGGAGGGCGCAGAGGACGCAGAGAAAATCTGGCCGTGGTTGGCCAAACGATCCCGTGTCGTTCACTGGCGCGGGGTCTCAATTGGAATCCATGCGTCCGAAGGCCGTGCCTGTCTCTGCGACCTCTGCGCCCTCCTGTTCCATTGTCTTTCGCGCTGAAAGTTGACAGGACTTGCCACCTGAAAATCTGCGCAAACCGACAAACTTTGAATCGTTAGTAGCACGAAACACACGAAAGGAAACCGACTGCTAGGGTCTGATGAAATGACCAAGGCCCGCTATACTCCGCGTCTCCGCGTCTCCGCGTGAGAAATCGAAGTCGCACTCCGTGGCAAATGGAGAAGACGTTTTGTCTTTCGATGAGGCGTTGAAAAAAAAGAGGACTCACGCGGAGCCGCGGAGAGCGCGGAGAGCGAAACTGCCTCTGGCCGCGTGGAATTGGCTTCTCTCATTTGCAGTTGACAAGCGATCGCTGTGCCGACCATCACCCCTACTTCTCTGCGTCCTCTGCGCCCTCCTGTTCAGTTCTTCCCATTTTGGTTGCGGCCATTGGTCGCGCTGTGGTCGGTCGAATCCGAACCGGCCTCCTCTTCAGGCCACTCAATTCAGGCGTTCCGAAGGTCTCGGTGTCTCTTCAAGAGCGCCACAAGGTGCTTGATCTCGTCGCTCTGGGACATCGTGAACATTCGCTGTTTCCCCGAGGCCCCCTCGATGAGCAACGTGTAATATCCCCCGTCGTCGGCAGAGCCTTCGACAGTCAGGCCATACCAAACAGCCACGATGCGTTGCGCGAATGCACCCTCAGCAACGGGCCGCTCTCTTCAATGCTCAATTCTTTCATCTCAGCCTCGCTTCCTCCGTTCCAGACTGCCCGTCGCCGTGGGGCGCGGCAATCACCAGCAGCGTCGCTAAATCGGCCTGAATGCTCTTGAAAAACAAAAACGCCGTCCCCAATCCGGCAACGCCACAGACTGCCAGCAACCCCAGGGCAAACCGCGCCTGGGAACCGACCAGGACCAGGATCGCCACCGCCAGCATGGGGACAACGGCCGCCAGCGAAAGGTAGATCCAGCACGAGCGGCTCAGTCTCTTCAACGACCTGCGGTCGTCGCGTGTCATCGCTTCGGGCTGCACCAGCGCCGGATAGAAACTGCAGACCGCCAGGAAGGTCACGCCAAAAAATGGATACGCCATCGCAATCAGCCCGCATAGGCTCAGTGAAGCCAGGAAGTGAACATAGACCGCGCCCGGCACGTTGCCCACCCCCCAGTGAATCGCCAGGGGATAGGCCGGCGCCGCTGCCAGCCACAACGCCAGACTGATGAGAGCCGCGTAGTGCCCCAGGCGCAGACATTCGCGCCGCATTTTCTCCCGCTCCGTGCCCGACAGTCGATCAAAGCGGGTCCGGTCAGCCGCCGCGCGGACTACGGGCCAGCTCAAGAGCGCTGCCAGTCCCAGCCCCAGTGGAAAGGCGATCGAGTTGATGATCGCCTGCGTTCGCCAGAATATCGGCTCGGCGCTCTGGAGATGATTGATGATCTCCCGTTTGTTGTACGCCAGGTTGAAGAGGGCCGCGAGAAGGTTGGGCGCAAGCGCGGCGAAGACAATGGCCGCGATGCCCCAGCGGCGCAAGAAACCACGCCAGCGACTTCCGGTTTGACTCAGCAGCCGCTGGGCTTCCGGCTGGAGACACAATTCGAGACTCCTGGCCAATTCGTTCCCTGTGGCGAATCGACGTTCGACATCGGGATCGAGGCAGCGTGCAAGAACCTGTTCAAGTCCGGAGGACCAGCGCTTAGCGGCCGCTTCCAGTTGTGTCGCCGACAATCCAGCCCGCCGTCGTGCCGCCATGTCTGCGAGTGCCGTCGACCAGTCGGTTCCGATGTGTTCGTCGCCGAAGGGGCGAGAACCGGTGAGCAGTTCCCACAATGTCACCCCCAGCGAGTAGAGATCGCTGCGCCCATCGAGACTGGCGGGTTCGCGGTCGTGCGCCGGGTTGCACGCTTCGAGTTGTTCGGGGGACAGGTACGCCAGGCTCCCCCCGAAAAACGCGGCCGGGGTCGCCCCGGCCAGCTTGGAACTGAAACTGATGTTGAAATCGGCCAGCTTGGGGGAACCATCGGAGGCGAGCAGGACATTGGCCGGCTTGATGTCGCGATGCAGGATCCCCTGTTGATGAGCGTAGGCCAGTCCCCGTGCCAGTCGAGCCCCGATCCAGCAGACCACTTCCGCCCAGGAGGCAGCCTCAAACCGCTCACGCAGGGGAGCGTCTGCGGGGCGCGGTTCCCCTCGCGAGTCGAGCGACTGGTCAATCGCGGCAAACAACAGCGCGCCGGTTCGTTCCTGTTCCACGGTGTTGCGGACCAGTTCCGCGACTTGCTGCAACGTCCCACCGGCGAGGTACTGCATGTAGAGCAGTCGGACTCCGCGCTCCGGCAGCAAGCGCTGGTCGTAGACGCGCACGATCTGGTCGTGATCGAGTTGAGCCAGAGTCTGAGGTTCGTCGCCGCGGTCGGCCGAAATCTTGAGCGCCACCAGCCGCTGCATCGAGTTTTGCCGGGCGAGAAAGACGCTGGCGAAGGCCCCTTGGCCGAGCCTGGCCAAGAGCTCGAAATCGTCGATCCGCTCGCCGGGAGACAAATTGGCTCCGGGGACTCCCGCACTGCGGCCGCACAACATCGTGGAGACAGAGGCCGGTTTTCGCCAGACGAACAACCGCTCCAGCTCTATGGCGCGGGAGGGAAACCTTTTCAGGCAGTCCACCACGTCGACCGCATCACCCGCCTGCTGGCGGATGTGAAATTCTTCGTAGATCAAATCGGCGGGAAGGTCGTCCGCGAGTTCCGGAAATTGCGCAAGATACTGCTCCAGCGGGAGCGGCGCCCTGCCCCCTTGCCACCGGAACTCCAGGTCCACCTTGATGAGTTCCACCAGTGTCATCCGTCGCAGAGCGGCCGGTTCTGTAGGAAGAAAACGGGCGATCTCGGGAGGATCACCGCCGTCCTCCCAGGCGGTGGCGAAGCGCTCAACTTGCCCCGCCAGCACAGACCAGGCTCTGGCGGTGTCATCGAGTGACAGTTCGCGAGACTTCGATACCGTCACGATGACAACCAGGGAATGAGGCGAAGCACTTTCGGCAATCGGTTGACGGCGATACGATCGCGATGTGACCGATTCTGGTCTAGGGAGACTCTGGCCTTCATCCTACCGATCTGAGTTTCCACATGGAACCAACCACAG
>JBJXGA010000276.1:0-10514 GCA_046152955.1 Planctomycetales bacterium
GGTGCGAGCCGTCGAACAAACGGGGACGGAGGTTGTTGTACGTGTCGTTGTACAGCCGCACGAGCCGCTCGGTACGGTCGGCATCGGTGAAGAGCCAGGTTCGGAATGCTTCCTTGATTAGTTTCAACTTCTCCCGGGCGGCGACCGTCGCCTCCTGGTTGACGATGCGTTCTTCGCGGTCACCGTGGTCGATCGTGTCGTAAATCACAGGCGTCTTCATGTTGAGTGCGAGTTCCAGGAGAGATGTGCCGTTGCTGCGGGGCGTGCCATAACCGGAAGTCGCCGCCACCGATCGCTGAGCCTCAGCGTCTGCGTCAATGCTCCACACGGCGTCCTTCACAAGATGCCCGACGCGGATCGCCGTCGATTCGACGTTGAACAGGGCCGCGGCGAACGTCTGAATATCGCCTTCAGGAATCCACGGCGCTCCGAGATTGGCATCGATGTCGCCGGGAAGCACGTCCTCCGGTTGCACGAGTTGCAGCCTCTCGGCATTGCGGACATAGGCCGATCCCGCCTGGAGCGCGGCGGCGAGCTTGGCCCGGACGTTGCCGGAGAGATAGGCATCGGCGGTCTGCCAGGTTTTGGATTCGGGGTCTGGAAAGATCAGGTCGCCCAGTTCCACGATGACTTGTTCTTCCGGCTTCCCGTACAGCGCGGCGATGAATGGCAGATCGACTGTGCCTCGCCGGTCGAGGGACACCAGCAAACCTTCTTCCGCGCTGCGGACGGACGTGACGGGAGGGGTCTTGCCCACCACGTCCTTGTACATGATGGGGGCCTTGGCGGCGGTTCCCGATGCCTCGTCGTAATTCTCCAGCGACATGACCAGCATCGCGTCCGGGTCTTCCCGGAATTTCACCAGGTTGGGCATCCGCCGGATCGTGCCGCCACCGGCTGTTCCACTGGTCGTCGTCTTGTTGATGGGGCCGTAAGCCCAAACGAATCTGTCATAGGCCCCGTTGAGTTCGCGGCGTGATTCGTTGCGTTCCGCCTCGGGCCATCCCTCGTTCTGGCTTTGCAGGACGCGGCGGGCGAGGTCGCGTAGACCGATCAAGGCGACCAGGCGCCGGCCCGTCAAGGAGCCGCCCGCCCGCAGCTTCGTCCCTCCGTACACAACGGGCACGACGTCCCCGTCCAGAAGCTGGCACACAAGGCGGTTATGGTCGATGAAAAAACTCCCCTCGGTGACGTGGCGCTCCGGCGGCGGGAGTGGCAGCGTCGGGGAGGATCGCGCCAGGTTCGGGGATGGTGGCAACGGAGCGAATTCCGGCAGCCGCTGAATCGCGTCTTGTAGTTGTCGGGCCAATTCACCGCTGCCTTCGACGCTGTAGCCCTCACCGTAGAGCGTGTGCTTGCGGCTCCAATGGCCCAGGACCATCTCGGGATGATTGAGGAAGTAGCCGTTGATCAGGACTTCCATCCCCTCGACGGTCAGGGGTCCCACCTCCAGCCAATCGGGGTCACAATGGTTTGGTGGCTCGTCGAGCGACCGCTTACGCAGGAAGATGATGTCCGCCACCACCGCCGTCCCCTCACGTTTGAACGCGTTGGATGGCAGGCGGATGGCTCCGATGAAATTGGCCTGGGACGCCAGGTGCTGACGGATCGCCGCGTTCTGCTTGTCGAGCGTGAAGTGCGTGGTGACCAGCGCGAGCGCGCCGCCCGGCTTGAGGACGTCGATGGATTTCGCAAAAAAGAAATCGTGCAATGACCACTTTTGCCCGAGGTATTCGAGCTTCATGTCGGCGAACGGGACATTGCCGATGACAGCGTCCACGCTGCCTGCGGACAGCCGCGTGTCACGAAAGTTCTCGATGCGGATGTCGTGGTGAGGGTGCAGTGCCCTGGCGATCCGACCTGAGATTTGGTCCAGCTCGACGCCGATAAATCGATGTCCCGTCCGGCCATACCGCACGAAATTCCCAATCCCGCAGCCGGGTTCAAGAATTGTCGCGTTACCCGGCACGCCCAAGCGTGCGAGGGCAGCATGCATGGCGGTAATGACCGTCGCGGACGTGTAGAAGGCGTTAAACGTGGTTCGCCTGGCGCTGTCGTACTCGTCCGGTGAAAGCAGCGATTTCAAATCCTCGCCGACGGACTGCCAGCTCGGATCCTTGAATCGCCCGGTGACAGGATCAGGAAAGATCGACAATGCGACCGGCCCGAAGCCGGCGAAGCGGGCGAGCGCCGCTTGCTCATCGGGCGTGGCCGTTCGTTGTTGCCGCTCGATGTGCTGGAGGGCGCGGACCGCGGCGAGGATGTCCCGTGCTTTCGCCATTTCGCCACTGGCGATGCCGACACTCGCGGGAAGCTCATTGGGGAGCCTGCGATCGGCCAGCGATCGAGTCCATTCGGTACCAACCGGGGGAGCGAGCGATTCGGGCTGTGCCCGTTCTGAATCGTCGGGAACTGAGTCGAAGAGACCTCGTGCGTATTTCGGCGCGTTCGATCGTGGCAGTATCCCTCCTCGCCTGCTGCTTCGATATAACGAGTTGAACTTCAGGGGTCCCTCAGATGCCCCCGCTACCTGTCCATGTGACGTGGGGAGTCTCGATGACTGATCGACTGATGGCACGGGTGCTGCGTCGGGCGTCTCAACGCCTTGGTCGTCGGACGCTGGCGCCTGGGATGAGAAATCGAAGACGCCTTGTTTCCAACGACGCGGTGCATTTCGCGGTATGTGAGGAGCATTGTCCGCGCTGCCGGACGTCAGCACGTTTCCGAATGCTGCATGTGTCGCGCTGAGCCGAGCCATCACCGGCGACGCAGCATGGGCCGGCTGCGCCTCGCTCGCCGGTTGTGCCTGCTCGGCGGGAACGAGTTGGTTTTGGTCGGGCGACGCCATGCTCCAGCGGAGAGGGGGTGTACGCTGTAGTCTGCCATTGTCGGCGGCAGCCGTATAGGCATTGTAAACAAAAGCCCCGTATCCTTTCGGACACGGGGCGGCCTGAACGATTCAGGCACAAGGGGGACAACCGCCATGTTCGGCGGGGAAACTAATCCATTTATGATGTAACGTCACGATCTCCTTCCATTGCCGCATGGATTCGACGGACATGGGCTTTCGCGAGTTCACAGATGCTGTGCGTGACGAAGACGTGCCAGATCAATCCGAGCTTCCACGGGCCGATTATTTTGGGTGGGTACTCGAGGCCGTTGATCCCTTGGAGCAGAGCCTCTGACAATTCATCGACTCGTTTGATATCGCCTCCTTCGACGGCGGAGAGTAAATCGTGGAGTGTGGTTTCGGGGTCCATCGTTCAATCCCCTGCTTCCAATTCCGCCATCGCCTGCGGCCAGTACACGATCCCTCCGTCATGGAAGGCATCAGTCTCCACCGTATACCCATCGCCGCATTCCGGATTTGTGCATTCGACGTCGAGTGTGGCATCGTCCGCGCCGGTGATCTTCAACTGGCCTCCGCAACTGCGACATTTTCCATCCGAGAGTTCGACTAACATGACGTGTCTCCTGTGTGCCTGAGATGACAATGAGCAATTCGCTCAGGGAAAACTCTGTTGACGTTCGACAGAGCGCAAGCAGACTGCCAGAGACGAGGGGCTTCGCGCAACCAAATCAGAACAATCGAAGTTGCCTTCCTGGCGGGTGAGGTTCGCCAGTGGGAATCACGGACGTGATCTGTCCGCTACCTCCGGCGGCGAGGAACTGGCAACCGAAAGCCCTGCGAATCGCCCGCCCCAACGGCCATTCCGAAAAGCCCCGCATCACGAATAGTGATACGGGGCGGTGCTGAGAATCGTAGAGAAATCATGAAATCAAATAATCAACTCAAGCCACTCTCCTTCACAGGGCGAGCGCCAGTAGTTCCGAGACCTTGCTATCGGCTTCAGTGCGACTGCCGGCGAAGCGAATTTCACCGTTGAGTTGGGTGAGCTCATCAATCAAGTTCCAGAGGGTGAACATTTTCCCCTGCTCGGAAATCTTGACGATCGCCGCCTTGACGAACTGACGCGGAATCCCGTACTTGAAGAGAAACTTTTCGGCTTCCTCGTCGTCGGATGCCACGCGCTCGCTCATGGCCTTACTCACCACCTTAGCAAAGGACTCCTGGCGGGCATCGCGTTTCTGGACCAATTGCTCGATGATCCGACGGATGTCGTCCAGAGATTCGGCTACGTTGCCGGTATGCTTGCGGGTGAATTCGATCACTTCACAGGCATCCCAGACGATGTGGTTTTGGCAGACCGATTGAAACCAGAAGGTTTCTATGCCCAGACTGCGTCTTCCCACTTCGCTGTTCCAGACAAAGAATCCAGGGGCAAAATTCTGCCCGTTGATCTCGGTCCAACCGGTCGGATCGATGAGGAAACAGAACATGTCCTGTTCTCCGCAGTAAAGCCCCGTTCCTCCATTGAACCCCTGGGGAGGTGGTTCGAAGTCGGTGGCGTACTCGCGGAGCATCGTGAGCAAGTCCGAGTTCCACAACCGGCTATATTGGGTGCCGTGGATCGACCGCAACTGCTGGCCATCGGTCAAAAGTTGCAGCGGTTTGTCGCGGATCGGAATCGTTTCGCGAAACGCTTGCGCTGCTGTCGGGAGGGACAGACGGTTGAGGGTGTCTTTGCTCACACCAGCAAGTCCGCAGAGTTGGCTGAACGACCAGTCGTTCATGAGAAACGAACCGTCGGTGCCGGCTTGCAGCACCAAGTGACCTTCTTCGACTTTGGGGAGCAATTTTCCCGGCAGATGCCAGCGGTCCTGAGATCGCTGGTTTTCTTCCAAGCAGTGCAACAGAAGCAAGTCGAGTGATGCGAAGCGTTCGTCGTCGGACCGACGAAAAAGTTCTTGGTGGGCGCGTTTCAAGTTTGTCATAGCAGTCCCCTTATTCAGTGTGCGATGATGTGAAAAGATCGATTCTCAGCGATCATTGCCTCGACACGAGACAATGGGGAGAGGGTGGCAGAGTTGACCGGGCCGCGCAAGCGATCCTCGCGCATTCTTGGGTTCACTCCGATCGACTACCGCCGATCAGTTCTTCGATGCGGCGTACGCAACGCGGCAGTAGTTCTCGCTCCAGCGTATCGAGCCGGCGCTGGAGCAGACGGTGCTCCTCGGCGAGTCTCTCCAGGAACCGCTCCAGGCGGTCCAGCCGGTTGGCATGCAGGACTTCCAGGGCATCGATTCTGCGCGTGACATGTTCTCGGAGGGCGTGGAGGCTTGGGACCAAAACGGCCTTTCCCGGCTGGCCGGGAGCGGAGGCAGACAGGCCCTGCGGTGGGGAAACCCCGGTATCCATCGTCAGTTACAGTACACGTGCCAAGGCGTTTGGAATACCACCACATTCAAAATCACTTGCATCGCTTTGGAAACAGCGGCCTGCACTTTCTCCAGCGGCTGGCCGTACCGCCGCTGCGTCGTCCGGCGAATGACGGGGAGTCGGTGCTGCCAGTGTCGCGTCCCCGGCTGGAGCGTCTCGATCGAGAACGGTCGCGACGGCAGACCGTCGATGAGCAGCCGCGCATACGCCATGTACTTGGGGAGACTCATGAAATCCTCGGGGAGCAGTCCCCCGCCGAATTGTTCGGCGAGACAAGCGGCATCGTCCGGTCCGACCTGAAAGGCGACGATGCTCCCCACGTTGCCGAAGATCGACGCTTTGAGGTCGTTCCCGAGGTCTCGCTGCGCGCGGTCCAATTGAGCCAGATACTGATGGGAGACGGTGAGCGCCAGTTTGTACTTGCGGGCTTCACTCAAAATCGTGGCAAAACTCTCCGTGGCGAAGTTCTGGAACTCGTCGACGTAGGCAAAAAACGGTCGCCGTTTCTCTTCCGCAACATCCGCGCGACTCATGGCGGCCAGTTGCAGTTTGGTGACGAGGACCGAACCGATGAGCGCCGCCGTGCTTTCGCCAAGTTTCCCTTTGCTCAGATTCGCAATCAGGATTTTCCCCTCGTCCATGATCTGGCGCAGATCGAGTCGATTTTGCTCCTGACCGAGGATGTACCGCAGGCGATAGTCGATGATGAAGGGGCGGAGTTTATTCTGGACGGCGGCGACCGCCAGAGTCTGTTCCGCCGGTTTCCAACGTCCAAACTCCTGCTCCCAGTATTGCCTGACGATGGGATCGCTCACGCGGGCCACGATGGCCTGACGAAACGGACGATCTCCAAGCATCCGCACTACGGAGAGCAGCGTCGTCCCCGGCACTTCCATGAGGGCCAGCAAGGCATTTCTCGTGATATCGAGCAGCCGCGGCGCATTCGAGGGATCGAGGCCATAGAGATGCTGCAGGATGGAGACGATCTCGGAGGCGAGTTTCGGCCGGTCAGCGGGATTCGGACAGGCCAGCAGATTAAGTCCGATGGGATGGCCATAGTCGGCGGGATCGAAATAGATGACGTCATTGGTTCTGCGCGGGGGAATTGCATCCGCCAGCCGCTCGGCGGAGTCACCGTGCGGGTCGAGATACAACAGCCCCTGTCCCGCTTCGATGTCAGAGCGCGCCTGACTTTCCAGTAGCGTCGTTTTCCCCATGCCGGTTTTGCCGATGAGATACAGATGCCGTAGCCGATCGTCCCCACGCATGCCGCAGATTTCCCGGCGTCCGCGAAACGCCACCCGCCCCAGCACGGCCAGTCCCCGCTCCCCCGCTCCTGCGGGGAGCCCGGCTGGCGGCTCCAGTTGCCGACTCCCGACAGTCGCCAGTTGTTCGGTACGGACCTGGCGAGTCGGGGGATGCCACAGTCCGGCCAGTTCGGGGGTCGAGAGATAGAACCGACGGGGGAACAGGCACCGGCGAAACAAGGCAGCGGTCCCCGTGTAACGGGCAAAGGTGGCCGCCACATCGCGGAGTTTGCGGCGGGTGATCCGCGACTCTGCGGCCGACGTCACGGCAAACAGGGTGAGCGTGACCGAAAACAGCTTGCGGCTGAATTTTTCTAACGACGGTTGACGCGTGCTACGGGGATGACGCAGTCGCAGCCAGCACCCAGGCAGCGGACGCACGGCGATGACGACGCGAACCTGGCTCTGGGGATCGGCCAATGCATTGAGCAGCCCTGCCAGCGGATCGGCAAAGCCCCCCTCATCGGGGTCGCGAAATTCCTGCCACGTGCGAATCGCGCCGAATTTCGGCTGGAGCGCCAGGCAGAGTCGGCGTTGTCGAGTACCTGCCGGTGGCGTGAGCGCCGCGTCGGGGAGTTCCTCGATCCGCGCATCGGGATAGGCAGCGTGCAGTTCCCGCATGAGGGTCGGTTGGAGCGCCTGAGCAAATCGGCAAAAGAGCCGGACCTCCCCCTGGTATGGGGCGATCTCCAGACGGAATTGCCGCAGACAGGATCCTCGCTGATGCAGGGCATCCAACACCTGCTCGATGTAGAGCGGGCCTCTGGCATTGGTCGCCGGGACGCGGAGAGCCATCAGCACGCGGGCATGGTAGGGGAAAGGGCTGATGAAGGAAATGCGTGGAAGTCAGGTTCTATGTCAGGGAGTCCCACTTGGGAAAAACGCGGGTTGACCCGCCCCGGTCCGAAGGTGCGTCGTTCCGGAAATGCCGGGGCGGGGCCTGACGTGGCCGCGATCCCGTGGTGTTTGGCCCCGTCCGTGGACGTGCCAGGGCGGTGTTCACCACAAACGCTGCCGCTGACGTACTCGATTGTGTGTGGCGACGGAGGGGGGAGCTCACCCATTCGCGTAGCTCACACCGGAAAGAGCCTGCCATCAGGTATGGTCAGCCTAACACACCGCCGCGGCCACGGCGAGTGGCAATTCCCCTGCTGACTTCTGCGACATCAGCAGAGATGGTAACAGCGAAAGGGACTTCCCACGCTGATCGAGAAAACAGGCGGTCGAGAGCGGCTCCGAGAGCGACAAATACTCCGGGAGATACACGCCATACAAGAGCGCACGTTCGGGATTTCGGACCAGCCTCGCCGCCGTTTCCAGAATATGCTGCATCCGCCGGCGGCTCCTGGTCGTGATAAACAGTGTCACTGATCGCCGGGGATCGTGCCGGTCGAATTGCGCTTCGTAGGCGTCGAGCAGGCGAATCTTGCGACCGATGCTGTCACCGTCGCGGGTCGAAAGCAGAGTCTCGGTGCTATTGTCGAGTTCGACGTTATACGTGCGGTGCAGTTGCGCAAAGGTCAACGTAAATCGCCCATCGAGTTGGAGCGTCTCGTCCCCGACGGTGATCCGATAGGCGTTCTCCGGATGGGTCTGGCGGAATTCGACTCCGCTGTGGTCTGCGGCGACGGCGGTCTGGACGAGGAAGTCACTCAGGGCCCGCGCGTGATAATGCAATCCCGGACCGATCGGCGAGAAGGCCCGTTTGCGAGCGGGTAACGCCTCGTCGCTCTGTTGCAGAAAACGAAAACCAGTGGGAGTTAACTTATAGTAGTATGGCGTGCTCCCCCGGCTTGCAACGATGAGCGGAAAGCGTTTGAGGAGACCGGCGGCAGAAAGTTTGCGCAGGCGTCTTCTCAGAACGCCGATTTCAGGAAAGGGCTGCGGGAAACGCTGGCTCCATTTGAGCAGTTGCTCCGCCGTCAAGGGGAGCACGTCGAGAACGCGCAGGATCTCGGTATCGCGCGACGTCGGTTGCCAGCCCTGATACGTGCTTGCCATCGGTTGACAGTCAGCGTAGCATCCGCCTCCTCATTTGGCTGCCAACTCCCCTTGATGAACGCTGAAAATCCCCGTTTCGTGAACATTGACGAACTCCAGGCGCAGATCGATCTGGAGACCGCCTGCCGCTACTACGGCGTCGATCCCGGTGAACTCCATAGCATCGGTCAGGAAATCCGTACGCGGTGCTTCCTCAATTGTGGTAAGCCTTCCGCAACCGGCGACCGGGCCATCGCCCTCGACGGCGAAAGTCCCGTGAAACGCTGGCGGTGTCACCAGTACGGCTGCGGTAAGGGAGGCAACCTCGTGACGCTCTGCGATCTGATGAAGCCGGGGACCAATGGCGCGGGACAACAACCGCGCGGAACTCGCTTCAAGGAGATTCGCGACGACCTGCGGCGGATGCTGGGTGACTCCGAAACGCCGCTACAACAATCGACGAACGCTGCGGAGCGAAAGCCGGTCGAGGAGGAACCACAGGTGAATGTGCCACTGGCCGTGTCACCGAACGCACGGGCACGGGAGCTGACAACACTCGATGAGCGGTTCCTCGTCATCCCCGATCAATCCATGAACCGCGATGCGGCGGCATACATTCGCAACCATTCGTTTCTGACTCCCGAGGTCTGCCGTCAGGCACGCTGCGGCTATCTCCCCCGCCCTGGAGGAAGCAGTGATCGTCGGGGTGGAACGCTCCAGGGGATGTGGGTCTACGGCTACGCCGATGAAACCGGTGAGCCGCTCACCTGGTTTGGGCGGAATCTGCGTTACGAACAGCAGCAGCAACAGTGGACCAGCGGCGGCCGACAAGGAAAGGAACCGGCGAAGTTTCACTTCGTCAAAGGTTTTCACCGGGGTCTCGAAATCTACGGCCAACACGAATGGAATCGGGAAGATGTGCAGGAACAAATTCGCGAACTCGGTGCATTGGTTGTTGTCGAAGGCCCCAATGACCGAATCGCTTTGAAATCACTCGGCATAACAGCGTTTGCCATCTGCGGCAACATCATCACGCGCGAGCAAGCGGAGAAAGCCTCGGGGAAAGCTCGTGAAATCGGCGTGCCCGTGGGCGTAATGTTCGACTTGGACAGCGAAGGCGAGAACGGAGCACGGCAGTCGCTACCGCTGCTGGCCGAGTACGGGCCGGTGTTATACGTGTGGTCGAGTTCGATACATGATGGGAAATTCAAAGGGCGACAGCCGGAGTCACTGAGTCGCGACGAGAGTGGTTTGATTTGGAAGGGTTCAACGACGACTGACTAACCCGCGTCGGTTGGTCGGGACCGAAGCAACTTGGGGCACTCGATTCCGCGCTCAGGACATGCCCTCATGTATGGTTGTATGCAGTCGTGACGCGTGTCGGTCATGACCATCACTGCCGTATGAGGCAATGGGGCGAATGCCATCGGGACAGGGCGACACCAATCAGTGAACCAAAAATTCCAGGCTCTGTCTGGAAAAAGTAATGATCCGCGACGATCATTACTTCGTTTGACAGTTTGCCGATCCGCCCACATGATGTTTCGGGAGGGGAAAATGGAAGAAAGTCGCAGGAGTGCCAGCCTTGATAACACCGTCCAACTTGCCGGACTGTTTGGCGTCGCCCTCGCTGCCATTTACTTTTCCGGCTGGATTTACACTCGAAGCTACTATTCGAAGCTCGCCGTCTGGTCTCTGATTCAAGGAAGCATTCCGACCACGGTGTTTATCGGGAATGCGTGGACGCCGGCGTACATCGTGCTGTTGGTCGGGCTATATCCATTAATCCCGCATTTGAAAACGAACTCCTTCCCATTGGCCAGCAAGTGGGGTTTCACAGTTTTTATTGTGACCATAGTGCTGTACGTGGTATGTGACATCTTATCATTCCGTGCCTCAGTCCTCTCCGCCTTTGGATTCATGCACGCTGGAATCTGCGCCGGCAT
>JBJXGA010000295.1:0-16103 GCA_046152955.1 Planctomycetales bacterium
GGCATTCCTATGCCAGCCCAGGCCAACTGCCTGGGCTTTCATAGAGCCGTCCCGTTGGGACTTTTCCCCGGAACTCACGATCACCCGAACAGTTCCTGGATCGGCTGCCCGGTACTGACTTTTTCCGAGAAGCCGTCGCGGCCGAAGCGGGCTTCCAGGGGAACGCCCAGCGCGTCCAGGAGCGTGGCGCCGAAATCTTCCGGACTGACGGGGCGGTCTTTCACATAGGCGCCGATGTTGTCCGACTCGCCATACACCGCTCCCCCACGGATGCCGGCGCCGGCGACCAGCGCCGAGTAGCATAGCGGCCAGTGGTCGCGGCCGGGGTACGGGCTGTGGACGATTTTTGGTGTGCGGCCAAATTCTCCCACGACCACCACGAGCGTCGTCTCCAGCAGCCCGCGCTGTTCCAGGTCTTCCAGCAGCGCCGACAGCGCCTGGTCGAACACCGGCAGCGCAAAGCCGAGTCCGAACTGACCCGTGCTGAAAATTCCGCACTTCTGGACCGCCGCGCCGTGCATGTCCCAGCCTTCGGTGAAGTGCGGATATTTCCCTTCCTGGGGATAGCCGGGCCAGGCATTGACCGTGACGAGCCGCGTTCCGGCTTCGATCAGCCTCCGCGCCAGGAGCAGGTTCTGTCCCAGCGGCATCCGGCCATAACGGTCACGGACTGCCGCCGGCTCCGCGGAGAGGTCGAAGGCGCGGCGCGCCCGGGGACCGGTCACCAGATCGAACGCCCGCTCCTGAAATCGCTGAAAGCCGCTCAGCATGGCCGTTTCGTGTGTCGTCCCCTGCGACTCCAGTCGGCCCAGCAGATGCTGCCGATCCGTGAGTCGCGCGGAAGAAACCTCGCCGGGGGGATCAAACGCCGTCATCCGAAAACTCTCGGCGGAGGGATTGTCATCGTACTCGCCGACGCACAGCGGGGCACAGGCGTTTCCCAGGACGCCGCCGGTACGAAATCGCGGGATGACGTCGACGTCCAGGTTTTGAAGCCAGACATAGGATGGAATATTGGCCTCTGCCGGACGGTAACGGGCGACGAGCGATCCAAAATAAGGGGTGTCCGCCGCCGGGCGCGAGCGGCCGGTGAGCGCCACGTGCGTCCCCCCATCATGATTGGGGTCGCTATGCGTCATCGAACGAATGAGCGCATACCGGTCGGCCAGGAGCGCCAATCGAGGGAGCAGTTCGCATACCTGAGTGCCAGGGACAGGAGTCGGGATCGGCTGATATGGACCGCGAATCTCGGCTGCCGCGTGCGGCTTCAGATCCCAGGTGTCAATCTGGCTGGCCCCGCCATACTGGTCAATGAACAGGCACGCCCCGGCGCGCGGCTCATCGCGGGTTCCCTGTGCCAGTCCCCTGGAGGAAAGCAGCTCGGACAGCGAAAGCCCCAACAATCCGATCCCCCCCGCCTGGACAAACTGCCGACGGGAAAGCCGCGGGTCAGTTAAAGAGGGCTCCAGTATGCTCATTTTGACTCCAGTAGATACTAAAAGACCGTGGCCGACGACCGTCAACGCCATTATACAGGGCGAAGCAGGGAGAAATCATTTTCCCTGGGAGCCCGGCAGTAGCGCATTTCGCTTGCGCGATGGCACACCGCGGGTCCGGGGAATTCTGGACTTTTATTCTACGTCGCCAAAATGAACAACTTCCCTGCACCATTGTAGGTGAGCAAGCATTTATCGAGAATGTCGCGTCCGAGTAGACCGTCAATCCCCTGGCTGGTCAGTTGGCATTCAACAACAGGAAGTGTCGTTGCAAAGACGTGAATCGCGTTTCCGGGCATGGCCATTCCAAGCGACACATCGAACAGACTGCACTGATGAGGCGTGGAATTTGTCGATGGCGTCTGGATCGATATCGATCCGCTCGGAGGGATGCCAAGTGATTGAATGATCCTTGGGTCGATACAAGTGGAGGTCGCGCCAGTGTCTATGAGGAACCTGCCGACTTCTGGATTCGGGACGGCCAAATTGGCCGCTTTCATCGCTTTCCGTCTGGGCCAACTGATGCCGACCAACACCTGAACGATCGGCCCATCGGCTGTGATTGGAAGTGTCAGGATTGGCATGGAGCAAGACTTCTTGTAAAGAACAACGCTCGCTCAAAGCTGGTGATCTGCTTGACCAGAAAAGGAGTATTCAACCCGAATTTCTCATAGCCGGTTTTTAATGCGTCTTCGTAGGTGTCCCATTCTCCGACCACATTCACGTCCTGAATCAGGACGAATTTTCCCTCCGACCTCCCGACCAACTCTTCTCGGTGCGCCTCAAAAGTTTCGAGTTCTTTCTTCAGTCGGTCGAGATTCATCTCTTGTTCCCCTATTTAGCGAACAGCAATGCACTCACTATTCTACCTCAAGCCTACGGCTTGGGTATCCTGAAAAACAAGGTCTGCGGTCTCCATTTTCCCGCAATTTCTCAATCATAGACACCTGACCACTTCCCGGATCACGGGCTGGTCCACCAACCTGCGCTACGGCGTTTCCCCCACCGCCAGCAGTTTGGCCAGGGTTTGCGCCAGGCTGTCCAGGGCGGTGCGGTCGGGGAGCGTGACGGTGAGGCGCGGTTTGCCGGCGGGGTCTTCCTCGACGCATGCCTCCAGTCCCGCCCGGAGGTTGGCGACCAGCGCTTCCTGCGGGGGAGGGGCGGTTTGCTGCGAGACCAGTTCACCCAGGAATTTGAACGCCGCCCCCAGCAACTCTCCTCCGGCGGAGGCGACCCGCTCACGATGTTCCACGTTCAGCGTCTTGGTTTCCGTGGTGGTCGTCTGGCGGACCGTCTCGTCGACCGGGGCTTCCGGTTTGGCTCCCAGCAGCACCTCCAGGCGGCTCTTGAGCTCTTCCATCCCTCCCACCAGATCCACCTGATCCACATCCGATTCGGTGTCGAGCGCTGCCAGCGCCAGTTCCTTCTTCGCCGACAGCGTGGCGAGCAGATTCTCTTCGATCGTCTGCTCGGTCACCAGGACATACACCTGCACCGGCTGCGTCTGTCCCATCCGATGGGCGCGGGCGATCCGCTGTTCCAGGATCGCCGGGTTCCAGGGGAGATCGACATTGATCACCGTATTGGCCGCTTGCAGGTTGAGCCCCGTCGAGCCGGCGTTGGTCGTCAGAAACAACCGGCAGTTGGGATCGGTCTGAAATCGATGAACCAGTTCCTGCCGCTGCCGCTGGGGAACGCTTCCATCCAGCCGCACGAATTCCAACTTCCGCTTTTGCAGCATCGGTTCGATCAGATCAAGCATCGTGGTCCATTCGGAAAACAGGACCACCTTGCACCCGTCCTCTTCGAAAAGCTGCTCGAACAATTCATTGAGCCGCTCGAGCTTCGTGGAATAACCAGGCTTCTTCTCTTTGTCCTTATTGACCAGATACGTGCTGTCAGCCGACATGCGACACATGAGCAGCGCCCGTTGCAGCCGCAGCAGGTCCATCTCGGTGATGTACTTTTTGGCGACGATCTGCGCCACGGTGTGCATGTGCGCGACGTGCAGGGCGAACTGCTCGTCGGTGGGAGCGATCCGGACGATGTCGATCGTCCGCGGCGGAAGCTCCAGTTTGACGCTGTCGCGCGTTCGGCGGAGGAGGATCGGCTTGAGCGTTTCGCGCAGCTCCGTAAGGTTTTTGTATCCCAGAACCCGGCCGTTCTCGTCGACGATGCGGTGCTTATTGAAAAACCGGAATCCGGGCCCCAGCCGCCGGGCGTCGATGAACTGCACGACTGAGTACAATTCATCCAGTCGGTTCTCCAAGGGAGTTCCCGAGAGCACCAGCGCGAACCGCGACTTGAGGCTCTTGATTACGTTCGAGGTCTTCGCCTCCCAATTCTTGATCCGCTGCCCTTCGTCCAGAATGATCAAATCCCAGGGTATCTTCTCAATGGCCAGAATGTCCTTGAGCACCTGCTCGTAGTTGCAGACGGTGAAGAAGCAGTCGCTGGCATATTGCGAACCGCGACCGGCTGCGGCGCCGCCGACGAGTTGCACGTCGCGGTCGCAGAACCGGTGAATCTCCGCCCGCCACTGCGACTTGAGCGACGCCGGACAGACCACCAGCACCTTGCGGATCGCCGCCTCACGCGCCAGATACTCCGCCGTGCCAACCCCCTGGATCGTCTTGCCCAGCCCCATGTCATCGGCCAACACCGCCCGTCCCGCGCCGGCGGCGAAGGCGATGCCGTCCAACTGATAGGGAAGCAGCGGAATTTTGAGCAGTGTCTTGCGCAGCGGGTGATTGTGTGGATCGCGGCGAATCGCGGCGGTTCGCTCCTGCATCTGCTCTTCCACCAGCCGCTGCTGGATGAATTCCTCGGCATCGGGGAAGACCTTGACTTCCATCCCCAACCGGGCCAGGCGTCCCAGCCGCTTCATCAGGTCATGTAAATCTTCGATCGCCCGGTCGCGCAGCGGCGCGACGATTTTGACAGCTTCGTCGTCCAGCTTGTCCGGGACGAGCAGCCGCAATGAGACGTCGTGGTCGTAGCGCAGGTGCAGCGCCAGTCGCGATCGGCGATAGGGACGCTGCAACTCCTTTTTGGTGAAGCGGCGCTGCACTTTGCCCAGGACGTGCAGAATGTGTTTGCAGGTTCCCAGAGTGTTGGTCCGAAAGTCCGGGCACGAGCAATAAGAGTCCCCGCGCTCCAACCCGCGGAGCGCCACGCGATACGTCTTGCCGCTGAGCTTGTTTGTGACGGTGTAGTCGGTCCAGGGGCGCGCGGCGTCCACCGACTTGACCTGCATCTTTTCGGTCCGGGCGCGCTGCTCCCGATCGGCCAGCGCCTGAGCCACCAGCGCGTCCTCGTCCAGACTTTCAACCGGCGTTTTGGGCTTGGGAGGGGCCGCCAGCCCCAGCGCGAGCTTCTCTTCGAGGATCAGCGAAAACGCTCCCCCGATGTGTTCGCAGGCCCCCGGACATGTGGTGCAGTGGTAGTGCAGCCGCTGGCGAGCCTCGGCCATCAGGGTGATCGTCACCACCGGCGTTTCACCGTTGACGTACGTCCCTGGGAACCTGAGGCGAAACAGGTCGTCCCCCAGCCAGGCATCTTCTTTGACGTCAAAATCCCAGACGTTCGCATGCCGCTGGATGAGGGTTCGCCCCTCCGGACCCAGCAGTTTGCACGCCTCGGTGAAGGAGAGCCTGGAAAGGCGGTCTTTGAGCGTCAACTTGTGACTGGGGAGCGTCGTCCTGACTTCGGTCTTCATGACACGGGACTCCTGGAACAATCGTCCGTGGAAAGGATCGGTGACAGCGTGGATTGAGACGTAGTGTATCGCGCCGGGAGGAAATGGGAAGGGCGCTGGCCGCCGCGATCCCCCGCGGCTGATCAGGCCCCGCGAGCCGGTGAAAAAGCCGCGTTCGGCGGAAATTCCTCCAAGGCCCGATCAATGCGATCCTTGAGGAGCGTCCAATCGGCCTGGAGCGGATCAAACCCGACGCGCCGCGCCTCGTCGCGCAGCAAGACCAGCTCCGCGCGGACCGGGAATGTCCCGGTCAGCCGCTCCACTGCCAGGGCATAGATCGCAAGCTGCATTTCATAATCCAGCAGCATTGCCTGCGGCCCGTTTCCCGGCGGAAGCCGCCCTGTCTTGTAATCGACGACGGACCAGTTCCCATCCGCTCCCTGCAACAGAACATCGAGCTTGCCGGTGATCGTTCGGACGCGCGGGGGCGCTCCCCGCTCTCCCGCCGCGGCTGATTTCAAAGTCCACGGGAGACAGAATTCGATTTCCCGCGCACAGTGCCGCGCTCCGGCCATTTCCGCAGCCAGTGGAGATCCGAAGAACGTCTCGACGCAGGCGACCGCCTCGCGCGTCACTTCCGGCGAGACATTGGCGAACCCGGCGCTGGCGCGGGCCACGAGTTGGGGGACATCGCCGGGCCGCGCCAACTCGACCCGTTCCAGCACCAGGTGGACGATGTCTCCCAGGAGGCGCGCGGCACTCCCTTTGATCACTAGCGATTCCTCATCCGGATCGTCGAGCGGTGAGCGCGCCTCGTCGGACTCATCGAGCACGAGCGGCGTCCGTTGATGCCGCTGGGCGTCGCGCTGCCGAATTTCTGAGACGCTGAGGCGCGCGTGCACGGGAACGAATGTGGGGAGCGGCTGCAACGAGGCGGGAAGGGGGGCCGCGTCGGCCGATTCCAACAGGGCGCGAAACTGCGACAGCGGCAGCCCTCCTCGGCGAGCGCCTGGTGGTTCGGGAGGAACGTCGGGTGCAGCGTGGTGGACACGCACATCCGGCAGCTTCGCGCCGTGCCGGGCCAGGGTTTCCGGGCGGGGCTGCCCGGTCAAGAGGTCGAACCGCTCCGCGAGCAGCGCCATCCAGGGGTGGCTCACCTCCCCCGGATTCTTGAGATTGGCCGATAGGATCAGGTGGTCGGCGGCGCGGGTGGTGGCGACATACAAGAGTCGCCGGGTTTCGGCCAGGCTCTCTTCCTGTTCCTGCAATCGCAGCAGCTTCAGTCCCAGATTCTCCCGTTTCTGGCCGAACTTCTCGGGCAGAGCCACAAGCGGCCCGAGGACGGGATCCAGCCGAGCCGCGGGAGTCCGCTCCTGTCCCTGTCGATCCATGTCGGCAATCACCACGAGGGGAAACTCCAGCCCCTTCGATTGATGGATCGACATCAGGCGAATGACGTTGCTCGATTCCGGATGCGTCGCCGCCAGCGATTCGCGGATTTCCTCTCCCACCGATTCCTGGAGCCGGTCAACAAAGTCAGCCAGCGTGAACAATCCGGTCTGATCGAAACTCCGCGCCTGGTCGATCAGTTTTCTAAGGTTGGCCAGTTTTCGGACCCCCAGAAACTCGGTGAGGAGCGCGGCGTCATAGCCGGTCCGTTCGATCGCCTGGGTGAGCAGCGTCGCCAGGGGGAGCCGATCTTTGCGGTTGTGCAAGTCTCCCAGCACCTGACCGGCAAATGAAACCCGTTGCCGTTGTTCATTTGACAATGCGCACAGCGGACCCTTCCCGACCTCCTCCACCGACTGGACCAGCGTTTCGAAGAGAGTGGCGCGGTCCGGCGAATTCGCCTCCCCCTCGCCCCCCTGCCGCGCCAGCGCCAGCAGGGCGTCGTCGGAAAGCGAGAAGAACGGCGATCGCAGCACGCCGACCAGAGCGACTTCATCATCAGGATCATCGAGCGTGCGGCACAGGTTCACCACGTCGAACACCTCCTGCTGGGCAAAAAACGCCCCCCCGCCGACGACGTAGTAATCCAGCCCTCGCTCGCGGAGCGCCGCTTCATAGTGTCGCACGTCAGTCATCGCCCGGAAGAGGATCACGATGTCCTTGAGCTCCAGCCGGCGCAGGGAGTCGGCACCGGTCGCCGAATCGCGGTAACGGACGCGCGGCTCTTGATCCTCCACAAGTTGCTTCAGGCGGCGAGCGATCCAGTCGGCTTCGCGCCGTCGCCGAATTTCAACCGACTCGCGGCCGGTCGCAACGTCCCCCTCGTCAGCGGAATCCACTGGCGCCTCGGACGCGCCGGTCGCCCACAGAAACTCGATGCACGGTTCCGGTGAGATCTGTCGGCAACTTGGCTGCAACGGTTCGTAGGTGTCCCCCAGTGCTCCTTCAAACAGCGCGTTGACAAAACTCAAGATCGCCGGCTGGCTGCGGAAGTTCATTGTGAGCGGCAAGCGTCCCTCCGGCGGGATTGATTCGCGCAATTTGCGAAACACCTGCGGTTCGGCCCGGCGGAAGCGGTAGATTGACTGCTTGACATCTCCCACGACAAACAGCTTGCCGTTCAAGAGTGCCTTGCCGCACAGCAGCTTCACCAGGTCCGACTGGATCGGATCGGTGTCCTGAAACTCGTCCACGAGGAGGAGCCGGATTCCCGAGGAGACCTGGCGGCGGACATGGTCATGGTCCCGAAGCAGGTTCCGGGCGCCCAACAACAGGTCGTCGAAGTCGAGCCAGCCGGAGGCCCGCTTTTGTTCATCGTACGTTCCCCCCACCTGTTCCAGGACGCGCAACAGCCGCATCCCCATCTCCGCCGCCGGAAGCAGATCCTCAGCCGCGTACCGCCACTGTTCCAGCAGCCGATCGACCTGCTTGCGGAGCGCTTCGAACGACGTTTTGATCACGTCGTAGACATCGGGGGAGCTCCACACCTTGGCCGATCCCCCTCCCTGGACGCGAGCCTGCGACAGAATCGTCTCCAGCACCGCTTCGGGGCTGGAACTTAGTGGCAGTTCTTCCAGCGCTTCCAGCAGCGCCAGCCGCCGCTCCTGCATGACGGGATGATCTGGAACCTGCTCCCGGAGAATCTCCGTGACCCGCTGGACGGTCGCCGATTCCAGGAAACGCTGCAACAACTGCGGCGCGACCTCATCGCGCCACAGCCGCTCCCATGCGGCGCTCAATTCTTCCGCCGATTTGTCGCGCCATGCGGAGAACTCGATCCGATACCGTTCCAGAACGAGCGATTCGAGCAAACTCCGGACGCGCTCCATGCCAAATTCGACCACCAGGTCGTGGCTGTCGACGTCTTGCCCTGCCAGGAGCGCGTGCAACCCCTCGCGAACCGCGCGCCGCAGGAGCGAGCCGCTCGTCGTCTCGTCGAGCAGCTTGAACCGCGGATCGAGTCCCGCTTCGACCGCATGCATCCGGAGCAGCGAGCCGCAAAATGAATGGATCGTGCTGACCCGCGCCGCGTCGAGTTGCCGCACGATCGTCAGCCAGGCGTCGACCTCTCCGGGAGGGGCCTCGTCCAGACGGCGGCGGCACTCCTTGCGGATCCGTTCGCGCATTTCCCGCGCGGCCCGTTCGGTGAAGGTGATCGCCACCAGTTGCGAGAAATCGATCGCGTTAGGGCCCGGCTCCAGGTCCGACAGGAATCGGCGGGTCAGCACAAACGTCTTCCCGCAACCTGCCCCTGCCGAGAGGGCGATCGACACGCCTCGTTCTTCAATCGCCTGCCGCTGCTGCGCCGTCAGCGGAATCGGCGACGGAGCGATCTCCGGGATCGTCGCCGGTGGGGAAGTCTCCGCCGCGCTTCCCGCCGGTCTTGGAGGTTGGCTGCTTCTGGTTTTCACTTCGAAGCTCCCCTCTGCTGGGGCGCAGCGCCCGGGACCAAATCCATGTCGATGCTCCACTCTTTCCCCAACGCCTCGGGCAAGGCGCGGATTTGTTGCACGCGGCAAACGGTGTGAAATGGGCAAGACCCGGTGCAGTGTTCGTCGGCGTTGTAGACCGGAAACCGCGCCTCGCGCATTGACGCCACCAGCCGCGGGATGGTGACCTCCAGCGTTCCGGTCAGGGAGTCCCAGGTCGCCTGATCCAAATCGGCCTGACGTTCTTTGGAGGGTTTTCGTTTCAATCCCGGCGTAAAGCCCTCCTGCCGAATGAACCAGTACGCCAGTTGTTTTGGAGTGACCTCCGGCCCGGCCAGTTGCAGCCGCGACACCGCCAGCGTGTACAGCGCCAACTGCAGCGCCCTGCCTGAAGCAATCATCTCCAGCGCATTGGACTCCCCGCGCCCCGTCTTGTAATCCACCACAGTAAACTGCGTCGCGCCCTCGCTTTCGATCAGGTCGATCCGATCGATCCGTCCCGCGATCCGCACCTGCTGTGGCTGAGCGCCAACGACCAGCGGAGGCGTTCCAACCGGTGGCGGCGTTTCGCCACGCTGCCGCTGTGTCCCAAATGCCAGTTCGAAGTGCGATGGGAGCGGCGCTCCTCCCTCCGCGTGACGCGCCAGATAGTCGGCCCATTGCCGTCCATAGGCGACCCCCCATTCCCCCAGCAGTCGAAGTTCGATCGAGCGGAGCGCCTGTTCCAACTCCGACAACTCGGGCCGCGCTCCAAGCTGCTCTTCGATCAGTTGCTGAAACAGCGCGGCAATCTCCTCCCCTGTGGGGGAGCCGGGCGCCCCGGATCCGGATTTCGCGGCGAAAAATCGCCGATGCAACTCGGCCAGCACGGCATGCACCAGCGTCCCGCGACTTCCATAGTCGGTCTCCAGTTCAGCCGACGCCAGCGGGACAATCTGCAACACGTGGGATAGAAAGAACTGGAAGGGACACTGCGCATAGGCTTCCAGTTGCGTGGCGCTGAATTCGTGCTCATCGGAAAATCGTTCGGCCACCCATTGCCGATTGGCGGCGAGCGAGAGCCACCCTTCGTAAGAGGTGAAACCGGCGGTGTGAAATCGGCCCGCGTGCATGTCAACCGCCGCCAGGAGGTTGGCCGCCATCCCCTGCTGGGCCGGCAATTCGCAGGCGGCCCGCAACAAACCAGGCTGCTTCTCCAGCGCGTCGAACATCCCCCGCACACGGGCGTCGGTGGGCGACAGAATGCGCTCGGGAAGCGGGATCGGGTCGAGTTGCTCTTCCAGGCGCGGCTCTAAGACTCCCTTAGCGAACAAATCCTGAAGGGCGGTCAGGTAGGGACTGGGGGCCAGCGGTTCCCCCTCGCTGGTCACCACCGGATACGTCAGCACCAATCGGCGGCGGGCGCGGGTCACGATGCTGTAAAACAACAGCATTTCTTCCTCACCTCGTTCCGCGCGATGCGTCAACGACAGTCCATGGCGGTTCAGCTCGTGCCGATCCCGCTCGCTGTAGAGACAGTCGTCCGCTCGATGCCTCGGAAAACTCCGCTCGGTCAGCCCTGACAGAAACAAATTCGGGATATCCAAATTCCGCACCTGTTCCGCGGACAGAATCCGCACGCGCCCCTCCTCAGTCCCCCGGACGGGAACGGTGATGGCATGCAACAGATCGGTCAGCTCGGGGAGAAACTGCGACAGATTCCGTCGCGGCGATTCAGAATCGAGAAGTTCCTCCGTCCGCGCGGCGTCGTACAGCAAGGCCCTGAGCAACTCTCCCGCGTCGGGAGCGCTCCCCTCTGTTTGGTCCTCGGCCCCCGCCTCGGAGGAGGTCTGATCGGTGAAGCCTAGTTCATCCACCAGGATGGAAACGGCATCCGCCCAACCCTTCAAAGAATGCGTTTGCCGCAGCCCCTCCAGCGCCTGCGACAGCCGCTCCAGATGCCGCCAGGCACGTCCCGCGGCGGCGCGGCGCCGTGCGGATCCGGGCGCCGTTGCTTCCGGCGGCGCACCAGCCACTCCCTCCACGGCGGCGGACTCTTCGGCGGCCACGCGCTGTAGACGCTCCAGGATCCGCCGTCGCCCGGAACTTAACTTGAGCCACCGCAGCGACTCTGCCACATCGCGGCGCCTCTGTCCCTGTTCCGATGCCGTTTCGTTGTGGAGCCACTTGGGTCGGAAATAGCTCGAATCCAGGACCGCCAGCAGTTTGTCAAACGGCCAATCCTCCAGTTCCAGTTGCAGCGCCTGCACGAGCGCGCGGCAGAGGGGCAAGCGATCGAGCGGCGGGGCATAGTCACAGGCGAAGGGGATCCCTGCCCCCTCGAAGCGCTCGACGATCAGGTCGTAGTAATCCGCCAGATCGCGGACCGCGATGACGATCTCGTCCGGCAGAGTTCCCCCACGCAACAGTTCCTTGACGCGCGCCGCCAGGAGGTTGACCTCCCCCGCTTCGCCGGCCGCTGCGATGATCTCCAGCCCTTCGGCGGCCGTGGCGCGGGGCACAACCCGCGGATTGGAAAACAGCCACCGCGCCACGTGGTCGAGCGCGGGAAAGGCGGCGCCCCCTGCCTCCGACGGCTGCGGGAGGACCGGCGTCTCGTCGGCGCCGTCGGGGAGCAGCTCGCGGACCCGCCGCGGCTTGGCGAACAATTCAGTGCGGACCAGCGGCGATTCCCAGGGTAGCGACAGCAGCAGGCGTCCCGCCTGACCCGACAACAATCGCAAAATCTGATGCTGGGTCGAGGTGAAATCGGTGAACCCATCAACCACCACCAGCGACAGTCGGCCAAACTCCCCCCAGGCCCCGTCTTTCAGACGCTGCAGCGCAGACCAGAATTTTCCTTCGCCATCGTAGCGCCCCTCGCGGAGCAGTGTCTCCTGATAGTCCCGATACAGCGCGGCCAGTTCCCGATCGGCGCCCCGCTCGCCCCGCTCGGCACAGGCCCGCGCGAACAATTCGGGCCAGGTTTCACTCCGCTTGAGTTCGACGATGAACGCACCCACCAGATCCAGAAACCCGCTGGTCGCAGCGATCGGCGCGAAATAGGTGAGCTCGCGCCGGGCGATTCGGCGTTCCACGATCCGCCGCAACAGCGTCCGCTGCATGGCGGGAGAAAGTCGCATGATCGGCTGTTCGGCAGCCCGGAGGATGCGTTCGGCGAAGTGGCTGAACGTCAGCACGTTGGGACTGAAGATCACCGGCAGCGTTCCATCGCACAACCGCTCCAGCACCCCCTGCTGCGAGCGTTGCGTCGGAGTCAGCCAGAGAGTTGTCCCCGGCTCGCCGCGCCGCTGAG
Organism: Planctomycetales bacterium; assembly: GCA_046152955.1. GTDB lineage: Bacteria > Planctomycetota > Planctomycetia > Planctomycetales > Planctomycetaceae > SIAF01. The sequence continues at coordinate 12,367 of JBJXGA010000295.1, forward strand.
CGTCCGCCAGCGCGCCGCGATAGCACTCCAGCAATCGCGCCGTCTTGCCGCTCCCGGCCATGCCGGTCAAAATCTCCATCAGAACAGCCCCGCGTGCAGTCGAGGAATAGAACGGTTGATCCAGGCCGAATCATAGGACATCCGCCGCTGGCTGTCCTCGCGGTCAGCGAGAATCCGGTTCGCTTCTTTCGCACCGCCAGTTACTACTATTTGACATTTTTGTCATGTTCCATTAGAATGTCACGTATGGCCAAATCAAATCGTCCATTGTCGGCCTTTTCTCCGGATGGGGTATTGCCCGTAGGAGACTATACTATGACGCTGGACGAGTTGGCAAAGTGGTTCTTTGTGCGAAGACCTCGCGGCCGGCTGCGACCGCCGGAATGGGACTCTGACTGGCGGGCGCTTCTCGTCGGGAATCTGGAAATCTTGGCGAATGAACTTTCTCAGGTCGGGATCGGCGAAGTCTATGTCAACGGCTCATTCGTCGAAGCGAAAGACCATCCCAACGACATTGACGGGTACTTTGTTTGTGATCGGGAGGAGATTCTCTCCGGTCGTCTGGAACGGGATCTCAACCGGGTTTCAACGAAACCCTGCTGGACCTGGGACAATGCTGACCGCCGTCTCGTGGCCGGTCACGGGCGAAAGCTGCCGATGTGGATTGAATACCGAGTGGAGCTGTACCCGCATTTCGGGCAGGGGACGGGATTGTCGACCGTTTCGGGAACGAGCTTCAATTCCCGGCGGCCTTTCGCCGGTCCCGCACCGGTCAACCGAAGGGGATCGTGAGGCTTGTGAGGTGAAACATGATTCGCACAGAGACTGAATACCAGGAAGCTCAGCGTCGCCTGAAAGAGGGCGAGCGGCACTTGAAGGCCCAGCAAGGCGAGTTGGAAAAGCTTGACCTGTCGAAGTCGGAGATTCGCCGCGGGATGGCGCCGCTAGAGACGTTTCACGAGCAGTTGCACGAAGAGGTTCAGAGCTACGAACGGCTTCGTCGCGGGAATAAGAAGGAACTGGCCAATTTCCAGGAACTCGGACAGATTCTGATTGCCCTGCGAATTGTCAGTGGCTTGACTCAACGGCAACTCGCGGAGCGGCTCGGCGTCCATGAGTCGCAAATTTCGCGGGACGAACGCAATGAGTATCACGGCGTGACCATCGAGCGCGCCAACCGGATCATCGAGGCGTTGGGCTTCGAGTTGCGCTACAACGTCGCTCCAGCTCGGCAGCGGGCGGCGGCGAAGCCTCGGCCAGTTCCGGCCGGATGATGAAAACTTTCGCCCACCGATTGGCCTGCCGGGGACAGTGTCATTGTCCCGGAAGGCAGTATGGGAGAGAGTCCGTTGACACCTGCCAACTTCCGACAATTCCCGTATGAGCACGAACACAAAGAGCACCGGCCCGATTGCCCACAACGTGTTCGCCGATGGCGAGGCGATCATTGAGGCACGTTTGGCGGGGAGGCAACCGGATCCAGTGCTAGTCCGCCGAGTCCGCGAGCGTGCGGCAAAGATCACCGAAGAAATTCGACAAAAGCACGGAGTCCTCGATATCGGCGTTCCTGCGATCCGCGAGTTCCGTGACCGCGAATGAAACTCATATTGGACAGTTCAGTGGCCTTCAAGACTTTGGTTCCTGAGACGGAATCAGACAAGGCCAGTGGCCTGCTTGACGAGTACCGACAAGGCCTTCACGAGCTCCTTGCGCCTGACATCTTTCCTGTCGAGGCAGGCCACGCTCTCACGCGAGCCGAACGGCAAGGAAGAGTTTCTCCGATGAACGGATACGCGCTCTAGTCGCCTGGATCACGCGCGCTCCACGTGCGTCCATTCATCCAGCGTCACCGTCGTTTCGTCACCGGCGTCTTTGCGGAGGACGATCAGGTCGGCAAAGGCCTTGTCGTCAAAGCTGCGTTTGACGTGCAGCCCTTCGCGGCGGCGCTCGGTCCGCTCGACTGTCCCGGTGACGGTCGTCGTCCAGGTTCTCTGTCCCACACGCACCCGTTGCGTGATCCGGACATGGTCTCCCGGTTGCAGTTGTTCGAAGGGTATCAGCGTGGCAGTGGGCATGGCGCGATCCGAATCCTTACACTTCCTTGGCCTTGATCCAGGTCATCATGCTCCGCAACTGCTTGCCGACCACTTCGACCGGGTGCGATCGTTCGCGGCGGCGGATCGCCTGGAACGTCGGCTGATTCGCCTTGTTCTCAAGAATCCACTCTTTGGCGAATTGGCCCTCGCGGATTTCCTTGAGGATCTGCTTCATCTCCGCCTTGGTCTGGTCGGTGACGATCCGCGGGCCGCGGGTGTAGTCGCCGAATTCGGCGGTGTTTGAAATGCTGTACCGCATGTAGTTGAGTCCCCCCTGATACATCAGGTCAACGATCAGCTTCAGCTCGTGCATGCACTCGAAGTAGGCCATTTCGGGCTGGTAGCCCGCTTCCACGAGGGTCTCGAACGCCGCCTTGACCAAGGCACTCACCCCGCCGCACAGGACGACTTGCTCGCCGAACAGGTCGGTTTCGGTCTCCTCCGCAAACGTGGTCTCGATCACCCCGCCGCGGGTTCCGCCGATCCCCTTGGCGTATGCCAGGGCCAGTTGCCGGGCCGAATCGGAGGCACCCGGCCAGAAGGCGACGAGCGACGGCACCCCCGCCCCCTTCTCGAACTCGGCACGCACGAGGTGTCCCGGCCCTTTCGGAGCGACCAGCGCCGCATCCACTCCCTCCGGCGGAATGACCTGGCCGAAGTGCATGTTGAATCCGTGCGAACAGAGCAGCAGCGCCCCCTTCTTGAGATTGGGCTTGATCTCCGAGCGATAGAGATCCCCCTGCACTTCATCGGGGAGCAGGATGTTGACCAGATCCCCCGCTTTGGTCGCGTCGGCGGCGGAGACCGGCTTGAAACCATGTTCGACCGCCAGGTCGTAGTTCTTGGAGCCTTTCCGCTGCCCGATGATCACATTGCAGCCGCTGTCGCGGAGGTTGAGCGCCTGCGCATGCCCCTGGCTCCCGTAACCCAGAATGGCAATGGTCTTGTCTTTGAGCAGCGCGAGATTGGCGTCGTCGTCGTAGTAAACCTTGGCGGGCATCGTCGGTGGTCTTTCTGTAAGCTGGTGGGTGGAAATAATGACTATCAATGGGGACTCAAACGGTCGCTTCGGGGGGGGGCTCCGGGCTGGGCTGTTCTTCTTCAAAATCCTCCGAGCTGGCCGCCGACCGCAACAGCGCGACACGTCCCGTCCGGACCAATTCGATGATCCCGTAGGGGCGCATGACGTCGATGAAGGCGTCGATCTTGCGTTCCTGCCCCGAGATTTCGATCATCACGTGCGTGGGACCGACGTCGACGATCCGCGCCCGAAAGATCGAGGCCAGTTCGTGAACTTCGCTCCGCTTCCCCCCCTCGGTGCTCACCTTGATGAGCATCAGATCCCGTTCGACGAAATTCTCTTTGGAGAAATCAATGACGCGGACCACGGTCACGATTTTTTCGAGCTGTTTACGGACCTGATCGAGCGTCTTCTCGTCGCCGTGAACGACAAACGTCATCCGCGACAATTCGGGGTTTTCGGTGGCGCCGACCGCCAGCGAGTCGATGTTGAACGCGCGCGACGCCAGCATCCCCGAAATGTGCGCCAGCACGCCGGGTTGGTTCATCACCAAGGCGGACAATACGTGTTTCATGCCAATCTGCAACCTGGGACTCAAACCGGCCGACGGGGCATGCCTG
>JBJXGA010000303.1:0-34528 GCA_046152955.1 Planctomycetales bacterium
ATCCAAACTGCCTCGCTGCGACACTGGATGAACAGCGAAAGTGCGCTGTAGTGCTAAGTCGTGAACAACGGCATGAGAAAGCGTTCCACTTCGACGGAAAAAACGCCAAACCCCAATGGACATCCCGCCCGAAGAGCAGCCAGATCGCGAATCTGATGCGCGATGGCAGATTTCTCGGATGCGGACTCAGCGCCGCTAATGCGCGCCAATTCGGTCTTCGGATTCAGACCACGATGATGCTGAGGTGCGGGAATTTGTTCAGGATGCTCCGGCAATAGCGGTCGCTCTTTCAGTTTTCCGGCGCGCCGAATCGCCTCCGGGTCACAGAGGAGCCAAGCTTCGATGCAGGGATGCGCGATGCCGACCGCCATAGGAAAATCGGGAAACTCGTTGTCTCGTCCACGTACCAGTTCACCCAACACAGCGGGAATTCCCTCGGAATCCATGACGAACACGGCCCCCTGGACCCCCTTGTTGTAAAAAGCCTGGCGCTTGGCGAATTTGACCTTTTGCCACAGCTTCTTGCCGTGCAGATACGGAAAGTGATTGCGCTTGACTCGCATTTGGCCGGGAGACCCGCACAATCGATGAACGAGTATGACCACAACGCCCTCCGACATTCGGTCCGCGGAAGCGTTTCTCGGTCCGACATCGGTGACTCCTTCACCGATGATTTCCAATGTCACCTGATCTGCGTCAGTCACCGAACAGATCCTCCTCGGAGAGGTTGTACCACAGTTCTCCCAGGTAAAAGTCGCTTCCCAGCCGTTCGTGGATATGCGGCGCATCGCGGAGCGGCCTGGCGACCACCTCGCCGGACGGTCGGCGCGACATGAGGGTTACTTCCTCCGGCAAGAAGCTACTCAGCACGTAGGGGGAATGGGTCGTCATGACAATTTGCGGCATTCCGCCAGTCCCCCCTTGGGAGACAAACTCTCGCAACAGTCGGATGACCTGATCCAGACGCTTGGGATAGATGCCTGTTTCCGGCTCCTCGATCAAAATCATGCGGGGGGCGACAGGCAATGCCGCCAGCGCGAGAAATCCGAGCAACAAAATCGCTCCATCGGAAGCCTGCTGGGCACGGATCGACATCCCGTCCCGTGTCTCGAAGTGAATCCCTTTGCCGATCGCCTGGCGAGAACTATGGAGTCCGGTCTCCTTGAAGTCTCGCTGGACCGCAGGCTCCGTCTCGATTCGAACCGAACGGAATTGAGGAAAGAAACTGCAAAACTGCTCGCGAAGCGCTACGAACCGATGCGCATCGTGTCCCAAAATGTCGTCCAACAGCCCAGGCAATCCAAAGCCATCGCGGTCCATTCGAAACCTGCGGCCACTGTCCAGCGTACTCGGCAGCGCCATCATTTTGGGATCCAGTCGATAAAAGTGCGGGACTCCCATCCGGCGGCTCAGCGGCTCCAATATGCCGCGCTGTGACACAAATGGCTCTCGCCCCATCTGAAACTGCTGAACCGCCGTGGAATTTTCACCTGACGAGGGAAACTCCAGAGGATTCCCACTTGGGGGGACATAGGCTTCACCCTCCACGCGACACTGTCGATCCAATTCGGCAAACCGAACCTGCAAGTGATAGCGGGTCATGTGTGAGTCGGCGGCGCCCTGCCATGTGGCGGCAAACTGAACGAATGGAGTTGGCGATCCCTCGCAAACCAATTCTCGTCCCTGCCAATTTCCCGGAAATGACTCCACGAGGCTGGCTGTGGCGCTGCGATAGAGCGCGAAAATTGCTTCCAGCAGGCTGGTCTTTCCGGAATCGTTCTGCCCAATCAGAACGTGCAGCGGCGACAAGGGGATCTCCACCTGTCGAAGGCATTTATAGTCACGCGTGGAAAAACGAGTCAACATTCTGCCATGTTCCTATCGTGGCCCCCTTCAGTTCAATACCCAATCCGTGCAAAACCGAGCGTCTCTCTTGCGTCCCGGTTTCCCCCGTCTACGACCTGCGACAACAGGGGCGAAATCTCGGATCGGCCAGTTCGGAATGCCGGACGACCTGGATTGCCCCCTGTTCAAGCTCCTGACTGCCGCCAGAGTGATCCTCCTCGCCTCGATCTGAATAATCATACCCCGATCTTCGGCGACATTGCGAGGTCAACCGCAACGCGCCGCGGCGGTCGTCTCGACAGTTCATTCATCGTCCGGCGGCACTGCCGGTTCGGAAGGGGGATCCGGGAGCGGTTCCATCCCCAGCAGTTTCTCCACGCGCTCCGCCAGGTGCGCCAGGCGGGCTGTGAGCCGAATGCGGAGCATCAGCAGCCGTTCGACGGCCTGTTCGGCAGTGGAAAACACCTGGCCGATCTCTTCGGCCTCCGGAACTTCTCCTGCCTCCCCCTCTGAGAATACGAATTCCCGCAACAGGATCCCTGCTTTGACATGTTCGAACGGATAGGGAGCGTCCCCCAGGCGGTCCCGCAAACTCAGGAGCTGATCATGGATGGTATCGGCAGTCGATTGAATGGTTTGAAACAACGGCTGACACTGTTCATTGTCGGCGAGGGCCGCACACAGCGTCTGAGCCACAGGTATCTGTTCGCGCAGCGGTCCAAGGGGATCCTGGAGCGATTGCAGCAGGAGCAAGGCGTCCACAAATCCCTGGCAGGTTGCCACAGGCGCCCCCTCGGCCACCAGTCGCTCCCGGACCTTGGCCACCCCGGTCAGTTTGAGCGCCGCGCCGAACCGAGTGGCCGCGGCCAACTCAAAGGGCTCCAGCTCGCCAGCCAATTGCTCCATGCTCTGCCGCGCCTGCCGCAAAGCGGACTTCGCTTTGATCGCCGAATTCTGTTCGAGGTTCAGTTCCGAATTGACCTTGGCCCCGGTGCCGATCAGCGCCGCTGCACGGAGCGCATGGAGCATCCGCGTGTCGGCCTCATCATAGCGCTGGAAGGCCTCCCGATAGACGTTGAGTTGAGCCAGCATCTCCTGCCGCGCCTGTTGCAGCGCCGCGCTGGTTGCTTTGCCGCTGGCCGGGGGCTCCAGAAGATCGGCGGCGAAGGGCAGCAGCCGCAAGACGCTCGCCTGCTTCTGGAAATAGCGATCGAGCGCCCGGCCAGCCTCGAGATCCACCGACTGCCGCTCCCGCAGGTCATCCACCCGATGCAGTTCCTCCGGAACGACTTCCCGCTCCAGCACCTCCTGGTAGAATTCCCGTGTGATGGCGCGTGACAGTCCGGAAAAATCCTGGAACAAGACGCTGGCCGGCAGATCGCCTTGAGAGCTCGCTCCTTCTTCCAGGAGTCCCGGGGCAGGTTTCTGTGCGGCCGCCGCGGCCCGCTGCGCGTCCCCCGGATGCGCCAGATCGGCGCCGGCCGGAACCGCGGGGCGGCGATAGATGCCGCGGGAGTTTTCCCGGCGCGCGTTTTCGATCCGATCGCGCGTCGCCGGATGCGTATCGAATACTCCGGTCTTCGCCTCCAGATCGCGCGTCAATACCTCCTTTCGCAACTCGGGGGTGATCTGGTCGATATTGGCGATGATCAGCCGCGGAAAGTCGTCGGCCAATCGCCCTTCCTCGAAGAACTGTCCCAGATCTCCCTGGGCCATCTGGTGCGCGATCGACAACTCGATCAGCCGCCGGGAGGTGGATTGAAAATCAGGATCATCCCCAGGGCCACCAGCGCCAGCCCGGCCCGGTACACCAGTGAGACCGGCACCGGCTCGATTTCCCCCTGAATGGCCCCCAGGACTTGCCGGGCGTTGGCCGCCGACTCGGCGTGGGATGATGAGGACTGTGGCATTCCATTTCCTCCGAATCGGGAGACCCCTTCTGTTCAATAGGTGTAAAAACCGGCGCCGCTCTTGCGTCCCAATTTCCCTCCGTCCACCATTTTGGTCAGCAGCGGGCAGGGGCGGAATTTTGGATCACCCAGTTCGGCATGCAGCACGCGCAGGATCGACAGGCAAACGTCCAGCCCCACCAGGTCTGCAAGCTGCAGCGGGCCCATCGGGTGGTTGCACCCCTGTTTCATCAGGCTGTCGATCGTCGCCGCGTCCGCCACTCCCTCGTGCAGTGCGAAAATCGCCTCATTGATCAAGGGCATCAGCACCCGGTTGACGACAAACCCTGGACTGTCGGCGACGACCGCCGGCTGTTTTCCGAGTCGCTCCGCCAGTTGTCTGGTGCGGGCCACCGTGTCGTCCGACGTGTGCAGTCCGCGGACGATCTCCACGGGGGACATGATCGGCACGGGATTGAAAAAGTGCATCCCCACGACCTGCGCAGGACGCTGCGTGGCGGCGGCCAGCCGCGTAATCGAAATGCTCGATGTGTTGGTGGCCAGAATCGTATCTGGAGAACAGCAGCGATCCAGTTGCTGCAGGATGGCGACTTTGACCGGTTCGTTCTCCGAGGCCGCCTCGATCACAAATCGGGAGTTGGCCCCTTCCGTCAGGTCCTCCTTCCAGTCAATCCGGGCCAGGACCGCGTCGGGATCGGTCTCGTTCAGTTTGCCGCGCTGGATCGCCTTGGCAATCGACTGCCGGATGTGGAGCGCGGCGGCTTCCCGCTGTTGCGAACTGATGTCGATGACCGTCACCGCCAGCCCCTTCGCCGCGGCCGTCTCCGCGATGCCGCGCCCCATCGTGCCGGCCCCAATCACCGCAATGGCTTCGTCATGCATGCTGAAAAATCCGTGGAGCGCGCCCGGCCCCGGAGCCCGGCGCGGGGAATGATTTGGAAACGCCAGCCGGATTGTCGCGCGGCGCCGGTCGGGAGTCAAACGGGTCGCCCGGGGGACGGTTCACGATTTCTTCATTTTTCGAAAATCAATAACCCCATTTCGAGGCTGGCGGTTACGTCCGAAAATGGATCGCGGCGGAGCGAAAGTCCGCCAGACCCAGCTTGACAAATCGGCGGGGCCGTTTATAGTGACGACTCACGTAATACACAACGTGTTGGGCCTGAATCTTGGGCAACCACAACATATTGTGTTTGAGGGACATCCCTGTCCCTTGCAATTTCTGATGTTCATCAGTATAGTTCTGAAGGGGGAACTGCCGATATTCTCCGGCAGTCGATCGTCGTTTGGTTTGTCAGGATTTCACAAGGAACGCATGATGCGAACAAAGCACGGAAAAGCTGCGAACGGCCGGGTGACGGCCAACGGTGTTGCCTCTCGAGAACTGGCGGATGAGTCCGTCGGCCGCGCGATGAAAGTTCCCGCTCACTTCTGTCCGGCAGGGGTCGATCCGTTCGACACGGTCGAATGGAATCTGCGGTCGGCCCAGATCAAAGACGAAACCGGCAAGATGCTGTTTGAGCAGAAGGATTGCGAAGTCCCCGTGGGATGGAGCGCGCTGGCGACGAATGTGGTGGTCAGCAAGTATTTTTATGGGGAAGCCGGAACCCCCGAACGGGAGCGCAGCATTCGCCAGGTGATCCACCGCGTGGCCCGGACGATCGCGGATTGGGGAACCCAGGACGGCTATTTCGACAGCCCGGCGGACGGCGAGAGCTTTTACCGCGAATTGGCCTGGCTCTGCCTGCACCAGTATGGCTGCTTCAACTCGCCCGTCTGGTTCAACGTCGGATTGTTCCACCAGTATGGCGTGACGGGAGGGCGCGGCAACTACCGCTGGGACACCCGGACGAATTCCATTCAGCGTCCCGAGACCCCCTACGAGTACCCCCAGGCGTCGGCCTGTTTCATTCAGTCGGTCGACGACAACATGGAAGACATCATGCGGCTCGCCACCAGCGAGGCCATGCTGTTCAAGTTCGGTTCCGGAACCGGGACCGACTTGTCGACGATCCGCAGCGCCAAGGAAAAACTCTCCGGCGGGGGAACCCCGTCCGGCCCCTTGTCATTCATGCGGGTGTACGACCAGATCGCCGCCGTGGTCAAGTCGGGGGGCAAGACCCGCCGCGCCGCCAAGATGCAGAGCCTCAAGGACTGGCACCCCGACATCCTGGACTTCATCCAGGCCAAGGCCAAGGAGGAAAAGAAGGCCCGCACGCTGATCGCCTCCGGGGAGTACGAAGCGAATTTCAACGGCGAAGCGTACAGCTCGATCATGTTCCAGAACGCGAACCTCTCGGTCCGCGTCAGCGACGAGTTCATGCAGGCGGTCCGTGACGACGGCACGTGGCAGACGCATTGGGTCACCGCTCGCGATCGTCCCGGTCCGGAATACAAGGCGCGGAATCTGATGCGGGAAATCGCTGAGGGAACCTGGTATTGCGGCGATCCCGGCGTGCAATACGACTCGACGATCAACCGCTGGCACACCTGCCCCAACACCGGGCCGATCAACGCCAGCAATCCCTGCAGCGAGTACATGTTCCTGGACGATACCGCCTGCAATCTGTCGAGCCTGAATCTCAAGAAATTCATGACCGACGACGGGGCGTTCGACGTCGAGCGCTACCGCCGCGCAGCGGCGATCTTCATCACGGCTCAGGAAATCCTCGTCGATCATGCCAGCTATCCCACGCCGATGATCGCCGAGAACAGCCATCGCTTCCGCCCGCTGGGGTTGGGTTACGCCAACCTGGGAAGCCTGCTGATGACGATGGGGATTCCCTACGACAGCGACGCCGGACGGGGCATCTGCGGCGCCCTGACGGCGCTCCTCAATGGCCAGGCGTATCTCTCCTCCAGCGAAATGGCCGGAAATCTCGGCCCGTTCGCCGGATATCGCGAGAACGAACACTCGATGCTCCGCGTGATGGAGATGCATCGGGACGCGGTCGATCAGATCGATTCCGCCTGCCCCGTCTATCTCCGCGACGCGGCCCGCCAGGTGTGGAACGAGTGCGTCGCTTCCGGACGCGAACATGGCTACCGCAACGCCCAGGCCACCGTCCTGGCCCCCACCGGGACGATCGCCTTCATGATGGATTGCGACACGACCGGAATCGAGCCCGACATCGCCCTGGTGAAGTACAAGCAACTCGCCGGCGGCGGCATGCTCAAGATCGTCAATCGCACCGTGCCGGCGTCCCTCAAGACGCTGGGTTACACACAGCCGCAGATCGACGCCATCATTGCCTATATCGATCAGCACGACACGATTGAAGGGGCGCCGGGATTGAAGGACGAGCATCTGCCGGTATTCGACTGCGCGTTCAAAGCGCAAAACGGCAAACGGTCGATCGGCTGGCGGGCGCACGTCGGGATGATGGCCGCGGCGCAGCCCTTCCTCTCGGGAGCGATCTCCAAGACGGTCAATATGCCGCAGGAATCGACTGTCGAAGACATCGAGAAGGCCTACATCGAAGGCTGGAAGCTGGGGCTCAAGGCGCTGGCGATCTATCGCGACGGCTCCAAGAGCAGCCAACCTTTGGCCACAACCAAAGAGGGTGATCGGAAAAAAGAGGGTGCGGACGCCAAGCATGCGGATCGCGCTTCCGCGCCATCCGCGGCGGTCCCGGCCGCCGTGCCGGCCGCTGCTGCTCCTTTCCGCAGGCATCTCCCCTCGACCCGTCACTCGCTGACGCACAAGTTCTCCGTCGGCGGGCACGAGGGATACGTCACCGTCGGCCTGTTCGAAGATGGTCAGCCGGGGGAACTGTTCATCACCATGGCCAAAGAGGGGAGCACGATCGGCGGACTGATGGACACGATCGGCACGCTCACCTCGATGGCCCTGCAATATGGTGTCCCGCTGACGGCGCTGGTCACCAAGTTTGCCCATATGCGATTCGAGCCCTCGGGATGGACCGGCAATCCTGACATCCCCAATGCCAAGAGCGTTCCCGACTACATCTTCCGCTGGCTGGGGATGCAGTTCATCCCCGGTTTCAAGGCGGCCAACGCACCCCAACGCCATGGCCAAGGTCACGCGTCGGCCGCGGGGGATTCCGTTGCGGCGGCGAATTACTCCGCCAAAGAAGCTCCGGCTGCCCCGGCGACAGCGGCCGCCGCGCTCCCCGATAGCCCCCACGTCCGCAGCCAGCAGTTCATCAATTTCCAGGCGGACGCCCCCTCCTGCGACAACTGCGGGGCGATCACCGTCCGCAATGGAAATTGCTACCTGTGCCACAACTGCGGGAACAGCATGGGATGTTCATGACAGCCCGGCCAACCTCACACGTCTGAGGGGAGCGGTTAGGATTCAGCACGGACGCTCGCCCCCGCATGAAACGCCCCGGTACCCCACCGGGGCGTTTCTGTTGGCAGCAATTCCGATGGAGCGACTGGTGAATTCGGACCAATTGAGCGAGACTACAGCCGCCATTCCCGAACACTCTCTCCTGATGGCGTAGCCGTTGGGGTGGGTGGACCTCCAGAATCGGAGTTGACGCCATGAGCCGACGATCGCTGTGCCGCTGCGGACTGTTCGTGCTGCTGTTTGTGCTCCTGGTCGATGGGGATGGCAGCGGTTCCCCGCTTTGGGCGGCCCCCCCGCCCAGGAACTTGGCGGTGACAGCCGATATCACGGACGTCCGGACCTTGCCTCAAAATTGGAGCGACGAGGAGTCGCGCTGGTATTACAATGCGGCGCAGGGATCGAAATTGATCCCCTATGCCTGGTATCTGCATCTCGAGCAGCCAGACTCGCAAGAGCCGTTCCGCAGTGCCGAACACTTCCGGTCGCTGGGATACCTTCCACGCACCCCGGATGACCTGGGAAATCCGGACGGCTTGCCGATCGGTTTCACCAAGGATGGCGAGCACCTGGGAATGACTTGTGCCGCGTGCCATACCGCACAGATCGATTTCCGCGGAATGGCCTGGCTAATCGATGGCGCCCCAACCCTGGGAGACATGGAACGAATGCAGCGCCGACTGATTGCCGCCCTGGAGCAGACGTTCCAGGGGAGTGCGAAATTCGACCGTTTTGCCCAGGGTGTTCTCGGGAATGGGGCCGGCGCGCCGGCCAAAGCCGCCTTGAAATCCCGACTGCAAGAGGTTCTGGCGTTCCGGCGCGGCGCGGTGGAGCGCGATCTGCCGAAGCCAGGCGCGGCCCCCTTCGGTCCCGGTCGGGTCGATGCCATCGGAGCCATCCTGAATGAGATTGTCGAAACGTTTGCCCAGGTTCCGAACAACCATGCGCCCGCCGATGCCCCGGTGAGTTATCCGGCGGTGTGGGATGCGCCGCAGCATGACCGTGTGCAATGGAACGGCGCGGTTGAGAACAAGGTTGTTCCATTGCTGCAGCCCTTGATCGGCACCCCGCACGTCGGCGCCTTGGGGAGGAATTCCGGAGAGGTACTGGGAGTGTTCGGCACCGTTGACGCCACCCGCGAGGGGAGTCTCCTGGAACTCCGCAGTTATCCCTCGTCGATCAACAAAGACCACTTGATCAAAATCGAAGAGTCCCTGCGGAGACTGTGGTCGCCTGTGTGGCCTGCCGAATTGCCTCCGATCGACGAACCGCTGCGGGCGGCTGGCGAAACGCTGTTTCAGGAGCACTGCCGCGACTGCCACGCGAACATCCGGCGCGATGCGCCAGACCGGCAGGTGATCGCCGAGATGCGGGCTGTCGGAACCGACCAGTCGATGGCTGCCAACTTTGCCACGCGTACGGCCAAGACCGGCGTTCTCGAAGGACGCAAGGCCACCCTCTCCGGATTCCGAAAACTGCAAGCCGTCGAGCCGGCCAGAGTCCTGCTCGTGCATATGTCTCAAAAGGTGCTGTTGCGACCTTCTCCCCTGGCCGACCGCTTCGACTTCACACCCAACGAGTTGCTGGGCCGGCTGCAAAGTCTTGACCTGGATTACCCCGTGTATGGCGAAGTCAAAGTGGGAGACCGCAAACTATTGGGAGCCTTCCAGTCGCTCAAGGTCGTAGATGGCAAGGTTCATGAAGCGCTCAGCCGTCACGCGCTCAAGATCGCCGAGGCCGCAAAAATCTTTCGGCAGGATTCAGGCGCGCCCGATGACGACGACCAGTTCGAAGCGGCCGACGGCACGATTCTCAAGTTGAATCAGTTGCGGGGGGTGAAGCGTCAGGCTTTGCGGGGGGGGACGCAACTGAAATTCGAGCAGCCAGCCGAGATTGAATACGCCTACAAGGGGCGTCCGCTCAACGGAATCTGGGCCACGGCCCCCTTCCTCCATAACGGATCCGTTCCCAATCTGGACGAACTTCTGAAGCCGGCCGGCAAGCGACTCAAAACGTTTCGGCTGGGGAGTCGCGAATTCGATCCGGACCGCGTCGGATTCCGCCTGGATCAGGGGGATTTCCTGTTCGACACAGCGCTGAAGGGAAACTCCAACGCAGGCCATGACTACGGACGAGAGTTTACCGACACAGAACGACGGCAATTGATCGAATACATGAAATCGCTCTGAATCGTCAGGTCCGATGGCAAGGAAAATTTCATTCGGCCGCGCACGGTCGCTCCTGGCGCGGATCCCGTCGCGTGGACATTCAACCTCCCTGGCCCCGTTGGAACGGAGACAGAGGACCCTCGCGACGCCTGGCGCCCGCGATCCAGGACCGCTATTTGATAAGTCGACGACGAGCGGGTTTGGCTTTCACCTTCGCTTTGGGTTTGGTCTTGCGTGCAGCGGCGGCAACGGGTTCCGGAGCATCGACTCGCACGGTCTTGCCAGTCGCATCCGATTTGCCGGCGCGCTTTTCTGCAGCGAGGCGCTGACTCCTCCGGCTCACGACCGGTTTGGCGGCCGAAGGCTGTGCGGCCGTTGGGACCGGCGGCGAAACGGCGGCGGCCGTCTGGATCCGTTTCGAAACGGCCTTGGGTGGGGTCTTCGCGGCGCGGCGTTTGGCCTGGGCCGGTGGCTTGCCGGCTCGCGCAGGTGTTGATGCCGTGGGAGTAGCGACACTCGACCCTTCCAGATCGATGTCGATCCCAAACAATTCCCCCAGATCGCTTCCTGCCAGTCCCCCCTGCGTGCCGTCACCCAACGTCTGATTGAGATTGTCCGCGGCAGCCGCTTGCGAAATCAGTTCCAGGTGATCGACGTTGCGCAGCGTGAACAGCAGTTCCGGGGCGTCATCCAACCGGACGCCGACGGCATACATCGTCGCAGCGATATGCTTGCACATCCCGGCGGAATCGGGACAACTGCATTGCATCTTGATTTCTTTGGGATGCGGAAACATCCCGGTCTCGCGTTGCGTGAGCCGCTGCATGATTCCCTGGTCGAACCGTCCCTGCAACAGGTCCAGGAGCGAGAGCACCGACTGGGAGCAGTCCTCCTTGATCCGTTTCCAGGCCGGTTTGGACAGTTGCGCGATGACGATCTTGATCCGGTAGATATCGCTCCCGCTGACGATCGACTTGACGATCCCCGGCTCCACCTGCAGGTCGATCACTGAGCCGTTGCGAAGATACGTGCGACCGCGCGGCAAGCGATTTTCGTAATCGCTATAGCGTTCCAGGTTCTCGCACCACGATTTGCCCCAGAACGTGTTGGCGATTTTCCGACCCGCGACCTGGATGGGGGTCAGCGTCCGCTTTTCTTTTTTGGCGAGGATCGCGGCAAAGCGAGTGGCATTCGCCCGGCGGCGCGCCACGGGTACATAAGGAGCCCAACCGCGATAGCGTCCATACCAAGACATCATTCGACTCCATTCGTTGTGAGGCAGTTGATCTGCCGACCACCTGCTCCGTGTGGTGGTCGTCATTTGGCAGGCAGGATAGGCGATTCCTAGGCGGTTTTCAACGTTGGCGAGGCAGAGTTGGTCACGATCGCTTGACGACCGGGGGACTGATGTCCCACGGTCGCCGGTTGGGCGCGCTCAATCGGCGGCGGTGGCGCGGTCGATGTCGAGCGAGACGAATTGCAACAGTTCGTCGTCGCTCATTTCCGTAAGCTGCGGTTCGCTCTCCTGGCCGAGGAGTTGATCCGCCAGCGCCTGCTTGTCGCGGATCATGCCGTCGATCCGCTCTTCCACGGTGCCGCGGCAAACGAACTTGTGGACCAGCACATTCCGCTTTTGCCCAATGCGGAAGGCGCGGTCGGTGGCCTGATTCTCCACTGCCGGGTTCCACCAGCGGTCGAAATGGACGACGTGCGAAGCGGCCATCAGATTCAAACCGCTGCCCCCGGCCTTGACGGAAATGACAAAAAAGGGAGGCCCCTGCTCTTCCTGAAATTCGCGCACGAGATCGGTGCGGCGACGAATCGGGGTGCCGCCATGCAGCACCAATCCGGGCCGCCCCCAGAACGTGGACAAATAGTCCGCCAGCGGTTGCGTCATCGCCTGAAACTGCGTGAAGACCAGGAGTTTCTCCTGCCGCTGTACGATCGGCTCGCAGAGCAATTCGAGCCGCTCGAACTTCCCGCTGTCGTTCGGAGAAAACGCGCCGTTTCCCAGATACTGCGCCGGATGATTGCAAATCTGCTTGAGCTGCATCAGGACCGCGAGCACCAGTCCGCGGCGGGCGATGCCATCGGACGTCTTGAGCCGCCGCGCCAAGTCCTTCACCGCCTGCTCATAAAGCGCCGCCTGCTTTTTCGACAGGCCACACTCTGTGCGCATTTCGGTCTTGGCGGGAAGATCCCGAATGATCGACGGATCGGTCTTCATGCGCCGCAGGATGTACGGTCGGACCAGCCGCCGCAGCGCGCCAAAGGCGTGCGTATCCTGCTGCTTGTTGAGCCGTTTGACGAACTGCTTGAATTGCGTGGCGTTCCCCAACAATCCGGGACAACAGAAATCAAACAGCGACCAGAGATCCCCCAAATGATTCTCGACCGGAGTTCCCGTGAGAACGATGCGCCCCCTCGCAGGGATCTTCTTGACGCTGCGCGTCTGCGCCGACGAGCCGTTCTTGATCGCTTGCGCCTCGTCGAGAATCACCAGCGACCAGTGCAGCTTTTCCAGCCAGGGCTGGCGGCGCGCCAAGCCGTAGGTGGTGACCACCAGGTCATACGTCGCCAACTCCCGCACTGGCGAACGCGCCACGCGCTGCAGATCCTCGCCATCGGACTCCGAAGCATGGGCGAAAAACGCCCGCAGTCCGGGAGCGAAGCGGGCCAGCTCGGCGCGCCAGTTCCCCAGGAGTGAGGCCGGGATAATCAGCAGACACGGGGTCGTTTGGCCCGATCCCGGTCCCGTTCCCACGCGCTTCCGCTGTAACAACAGATCGATGATCTGGATCGTCTTTCCCAGTCCCATATCGTCCGCGAGGCAGGCCCCCAGCCCCAGTTGGGTCATGAACCACAGCCATCGCACCCCGTCGGACTGGTACGGGCGGAGGGTGGCTTGCAAATCGCGTCCCGGCTGACACTGGTCCGACGACGTCGGATTTCGCAGCCGCTCCAACGTCTCGCGCAACCAGTCTCCCGTCGTAATCCGAGTCCAGCCCGAAACCTCAGCATCCAGCGGGCTCTCCCCACCCAGATTCGCGCCGGCGAGCAGCCGCATCCCCTGGATGAAGTCGATCCCTCCCGCCTGATTCTGCTCCAGAACCTGCCAATGCGCCAGCGCCTGTTGCAACCGGGCGCGATCGACTTCGATCCACTTCCCCCGCAGCAGCGCTAAACCCTCGGTTCCCGCCAGCAGTTGCTGCCGCTCCGCCTCGGTCAGTGGCTCGCCATCCAGCGCCAGGCCGACCTCAAAATCGAGCAGTCCGTCGCTCCCCAGCGCGCTCGAGGGGCGGCCGCCGATCCGGACCTGCACTTGCGGCCGGGGGGGACGCCGCGCCGACCACCAGTCGGGGAGGCGCAACACGACCCCCGCCTCTTCCATGCGTGCCGACTCGGAGAGAAAACGATGCGCCTGCCGGATCGTCCAGGCCTGGGGGCGAAACAATGCTCCCCCATCCAACAGTTCCTGCATCAACGGGCTCCGCTCGGCCGCACGTCGCACCGGTTCGAGGAGCGAATCCAGCTTGTCGCGATCCTGGGCGGCGGCATACGTCCGCAGCGCCTCGGCCAATGGCAGGTGCTGCAGCCGCGTTTGCCCTGAGAGCTTGTGCGTATATGTCGCCAGAAAGGCGAAGGGGTGCTCCGGATCGCGTTTGTTCTCGGCCAGATGCAGCGTCACCCGCCCCAGCAACCGCCACACCGGATTGATCGCGCGCAACCAGGCGGCGGCCCCTCCGGGGTGTGCCGCGGCCTGTTTCGCCATCAACTCCCGCAGTTCGTTCCACAGCGATTGCAGCAGCGGCACATCGAGATATTCCAGCCCGCGCATGGGGGGCGCTTCCATCGCCAGCTGCGCGAGCTGCTCCGGGACCGGTGGAGCAATGCGGCGCCAGTGGTCAAACCCTCCTTCCCCCAGTTGGCAAACAGCCTGAAACAGATCGCGCGCCAGGCCGCGCCAATAGACCAGCGGCGGCGGAAGCTCCTGATCCAGCGTCCCGGTGGACAGCAGCAACAGTCCCTCAGCGCTCGACCGGGCAAACGCTTCCTTGAGTTGTGTCGCCAGCCCCTCGGGTACGGCCGGAACATCCTCCGGATCGTCGCTGATGAGCAGTTGTCCCCCCGGTGTGATGACGACGCTCAGACTCATGCGGAAGAAGATACTCGGACAGGTCGCGGCTGGCCAGCCACACGGAGTCCCATGATGCCAAATCCAATTCGAAGCCGCGAACACCAGACGATCACACGGGGTGATGGTGCCGATCCGTCCGTACGGTGGTCCATTCGATTGACTTACATACTGGCCGGTTCAGGGGGGACCACATTCAGGTTTTGCGCGATGCTGACCAGCGTTTCCCACTGTTCCCCTTCCAGCAGGATGCCGGTTTTCAACCGTTCCTCTCGCGTCCGTTCGGCCCGTTCGCCGGGCAAGCGGATGCGATCGACCCCCGCCTTGCGCGGCGTGTTCCGAATTTCTTCCAACAATTTGTCGGCTTCGCCCAGAAAATGCCCTCGTCCGGCGCACAACTCGGGATCCCAGACGATCGCCAGGACGTTGTTGCATTCCAGCGTTCCTTCCGGCGCGGGGGGACACAACCCTCCCGCCAGTCCCGCCACCAGAATGTCGAACAACAAACCCAGGCCGAATCCCTTGTACGATTGATCGCCGCCAAACGGAAGCAGGCAGCCGGGAGGGTCCGCCAGCATCACTTGGGGATCAGTGGTCGGGTTCCCCTGGGAATCCTGAATCCAACCCAGGGGGACCGGCTTTCCTGCAAGCCGCGCGATCTTCAATTTGCCGTTAGCCACGGCGCTGGTCGAGATGTCGAGCACCAACGGACCGTTTCCCGTCGGGACGGCAATGCCGATCGGGTTCGTGCTCAACCGCGGGGCGATTCCGCCGGGAGGGGCGACGGTCCGAATGGCGCCGTTGTCATTGACGGCAATCAGCCCCGCCAGGCCGCGGGCCGCGACCATTTCCACCCACTCCCCCAGCCTCCCGACGTGCCCGCAGCGCCGCAGCGTGCCGCTGGCAACCCCCGTCTCCCGCGCCTTCTCCATCAGCCGCTCCATGAGCCGCGGACATTGCACCTGTCCAAATCCCAAGTGCCCATCGGCGACGACCAGCCCGGCGGTCTCGCGGACAATCTCCCACGGCGCGCCGGCCACCAGTTCCCCATGCTTGAGCTGGCTGAGATACCACCGCGAGAGAATCACCCCGTGCGAGTCATGCCCGCGGAGATTCGATTCCACAAGACTGGTCGCGACGGTCCCCGCTTCGCTCCCCTCCACCCCCGCGGCAACGAACATCCGGGCGACAAACGACTGCAACGCGTGTGGATCAAAGTATGGCATAGTCGGCAAACAGCTTTCTCTTGGGGTCGGGCCGCATCAGGTCGTTCTTGCAGTCCTAATTCAGGATCGAAATCTCTCTGCCCCGGAACGAGACCCCATCCACCTCGCGTGGATGGGGAATCAGATCGGAGCCTCATCAAAAACTCCTTGGGCAACACCGAATTCTCATCACCTGGGCCTCCCGGTGGGTTGTATCTTGGCCTCGCGCGCTGCAGATCGCCACGTCGGGCACTTGCAGGGAGCCTACACGGCCTGGGATCGAGAAACAAGAACGGACCTTTACCTACGGAATGCCTCGCACGCACCCAGCTTGCATCCACCGGTTCCCTGCCGTTCGGCGGTTTGGTAATCTTGGGCTTTCCCCCCGGCAGGGGGCATCCACCCGTTGTGATCCCGAAGAGATGAGCATGGCCATTCGTTACGACCATACGGAGAATGTCCGAACAACTCCCGAGCGAGCCTTCGCGGCGATTGATGATTTGCCGCTCACCGCCCAATGGCTCCCTCCCTGCGTCAGCCTGGATAAGCTCACACCCGGACCGAATGCCCCCGGCGACAAGTTGAAATACGTCTATCGGCAAGGGGGAAGGCAGGCCGAGATGGAGGGGGAGATCATCGCCCGCACGCCGGGCGAACGGCTGCACTGCCTCTACCAGGATGGAATGTTTTCGGTCTCGGTCGACCTGCGCGTGGCCGCCGCAGCGGACGGAGTTCAGATGCGGCATCTCATCGAAATGACCCCCAAGACGTTCCTGGGAAAACTGATGTCCCCCTTGATCCGGATGGGGATTGGCAAACAGACGCGCGATGCCGCCGCCAATTTGAAGCGCTTGCTCGAGACCCCCGCGTGAGTCCTGAGTCCTGAGATTTCAGATTTGAAATTTCCGATCTGCAAATTTGCACTTTTCATTTTTCAATTCTCATTTTGCATCGTCAAATCTGAAATCTCAAATTTGAAATCTCAAATCCCGAGCCTCTCCCACAGCAATTCACCCACCCCCCAAACCATTCCTTCCCCTAACCGACTCTCTCCGCCATGGACATTGCCGAACTCAAGCAGCAACTCCGCGGGCCGATGGTTCCGGTGCTGACGCATTATCGACCGGACCTGTCGATCGATCATGCGGCGATCCGCGAAAACGTCCAGACGCTGATCAGCCGCGGTCTGGTCCGGGGACAGGGAGTGCTGCTGGCGGGAGGAGCGGGGGGAGATTTTCCCATGCTGACTCTCGACGAGCGCAAAGCGGTGGCGCGAACGATCGTTGAGGCCGCGGACGGCCGCACTCCAGTTGTGGTCGGCGCGCAGGACACCCATGTCGCGTATTCGATTGAACTGGCCCGCTGGACCGAAGAGCTGGGAGCGCTGGGGATTCAGTTGTCTCCCACGTATTACTATCCGGCCAACGAAGAAACGACGCTCCGCGTGTTCCAGGCGGTTCACGACGCCACGCGACGGATCATCCTCATGGCCTACAATACCCATTGGGAAGGTTACGACATGCCGCTGGAAGTAGTTGAGCGTCTGGCCGAGTTGCCGCGCTGTCGATCGCTCAAGTGGTCCACCCCCGTCAACAGCCGGTATCTGCGCGGGACCGTCCAGTTCGCCGACCGGATGGCGGTGGTCGACAACCAGGGAATGTACGTCATGAACCACCTGCTGGGTGGGGTCGGATTCATCACGCACCTGTGTACGATCTGGCCGGAAAACGAGTTGTCCGTCTGGAAGCTGCTCGAAGCGAGGGACTACGCGGCGGCGCAGCACAAGATTACGCACATCACCTGGAAGTGGAACGACATCTACGGTCGGCTGGTTGAGGCCTCGGGCGCCGAAGGACCGGCGGTCAAGTGCGCGCTGGAGTTGTGCGGCCGCCCCGGCGGTCCCAGTCGGCTCCCGATCCGCGCGCTGACCGCGGACGAGCGGGCCCAGTTGCGATCGGCGCTCTTGGAGATGGGAGTCCCCGGAGTGCGTCACGAATGAGCACTTCGGCCAGTTTTGTGCAGGTCAACGCGGCCGACATGAATCCGTTGAGCGCGCTGTGCGGTGGTTCTGCCGTCGGCTTTGGGCTGATCTCCGACCATCTGGGACGGATCGCCCGCTCTTACGCGGCCGCAGGAGTTTTTTGTCTCGGCATCGGGCTGGTCCTCGGCACGCTGCCGAAAGATCCGCCCCCCCACGATGACAGGGCGAGTTCCTAGTTCAGTCTGACCCCCTTCCCCCACCTCCGGATGCACCACAAATTCAACGTCGCTCTTTACCGTGCCAGTCTGCGACTGGCTCAATTCCTGCTGCAACGGCCGGGGCTGGTGCTGGGGGGGTTGGCGCTGTCCGTGGTCGTGTCGCTGGGGCTGATGACGAGGCTGCAATTCGATTTTTCTCCGCAGGCGATCTATCGCGGCAATGACGACCTCTTGGACTATGCCGAGCGCTTTCGCCAGACGTTTGGCTACGACGAAGCGGTGATCCTGGTGGTGATGGAGGCCATCGGCGACAAGGACGTACTCTCCGCTGCATCCCTCCGCTGGCAGCGACAATTGGCGATCGATTTGGCGCAACTGCCCGACGTGGAGCGGGTCGAATCGCTGGCGACGCTGCAGGTTCCCAGCGCCTCGCTGACGCGCGTGGCGCTGCGCCCGTTGATCGAAGCCGAGTCGATCGACGACGACGTCGCCGATCGGGTCCGCGGACTCCTTTCCGATCAGCCCCTGGTCCACGCCGGTATGCTGAGCGAGGACGATCGGGTCTGCGCAGTGCCGGTGTTCCTGCATCCGGGGGGACGCGACGTCGATTCCATGCGCGAGACGGTCCGAGACGTTCGCGAAACGGTGGCGCGGCATCCGTTGCCCGAGGGATTCCGTCTCCATTTTGGCGGCCTGCCGGAACTGCGCGTCAAGATTGTGCATGACCTGAAGGAGGATTTGACTACGCTGATTCCGCTGGCGGCGGCGGTCTATCTGGTGGTGCTGTGGTTGATGTTTCGCCGCGTTTCCGGTTCGATCCTGCCGCTGGTGGCTGTCGGGATCGGTTTGGCCTGGACGATGGCCGCGTTCGCAGCGGCCAACGAGCCGTTGAACATCGTCAGCAATGTTCTCCCGCTGCTGCTGCTGATCATTGGGGTCTCCAGTTCGGTGCAGATCGTCAGCAGCTATGCCGAGGAAGCGGCGCGCGGTCGGCGGCAGTGGGCCGCGGCGCGCGAGGCGATCGCCCGCATGGCCCCCGCCTGCCTGCTGGCCGCCATCACAACGGCGGTCGGGTTCGCCAGTCTGGCGACGGCGCGGTCCATCCAGTTGCAGCGTTTCGGCTGGCAGGCCGCGATCGGGATCGCGTTTCTATACGTCAGCACGCTCTCGACGCTGGGGGCGCTGTTTCGGTTCTTCACTCCCCCGCGACATGTCCGACCTGAAGCGGAACGTCCGAATCTGCTGACGCGCTCGGTCAGCGGCGCCGGTTATGCCGTGGCGCGGCATCCGCGTCTGACGATCGCCCTGGCGTTTGGTGTGGTTCTGGGAGCGGTCTGGCTCGGCAGCGGCGTCCCCATCAATTCGTATTCCATGATTGAGGCGTTTCCACCGGAGCATCCCTCGGTGCAAACGCTACGACTGATCGAAGAGAAACTGGCCGGCGTGATGCCATTGGAAATCAGCCTGGAAGCCCGCGACGCTGAGCTCTTGCTCGATCCGGAGACCTATCACGAAGTGCTGGCGGTGGAAGCGTATGCTCGAAGTCTGCCGGGGGTGTTGTCGGTCCAATCCTATGTCGATCTCTTGAAAGAGGTGCTTGTCCATTGGCCCGGTCGGCGACGTTCCGAATCGGATCGGGAACTGGTTCCCGCCGGACAGGCGGGCCGCGTCCGTCTCAAACGGACGGAGGGGTTCATCCGCGAGTTCTCCGCCGCCTTTCATTACCAGACGTTTGTCTCGGAGGATGGCCGCCGCGCCCGCATCCGAATGCGGTTGCGCGAAGTCGGCACACAAGCGACGCTGGCGCTGATCGAGCAACTTGAGGCGCGGCTGGCGGAGTCGTTTCCCAAAGCGGGACCGGTCGAGGCGCGCCTCACCGGAGAGGCCTACGTGGGAGCAATGGCCCTCACGACGCTGATCCGCGACTTGTACGTTTCGTTGCTGACCGCGTCGCTGGTGATTTTCGCGCTCATTGCCATCGAGTTCCGATCGCTGCGAATCGGGCTGATCGCCATGCTCCCCAATCTCACCCCGCTGGCGGTGACGCTGGGCTATATGGGACTGCGCGGCTACGAAATGAACGTGGGAAACGTGATTGTCTTCACGATCTGCCTGGGACTGGCGGACGACAACACGATCCACTTTTTGTATCGCTTCCGGGAAGAACTGAAAGAGGATCTAGACGTGGCGCAAGCCATCCGCAAGGCGTTCTTCAGCACCGGCAGGGCGATCGTCGCCACCAGCCTGCTGCTCCTGGCCGGAATGACCGTCCTCCTGTTTTCCAATTTCATTCCGACCCGACGGTTCGGCGAACTGACGCAGGTGACGATCCTGGGAAACCTGATGGGAGTGTTGCTGCTCCTTCCGGCGTCGCTGGCGCTGTTCTGGAAAAATGCTCCGGAACCTGGTCGGCTTCAGCCGACTCCCTCTTTGCCACCCGCTTGAGCTGGTGGACAGAGGGCAATTCGAGTCAGCCTTGAATCTGTTCCGGAGGGAACCGGAGTCGAGTCCCTCAGCCAACTCCGCACTGCGAGCAAGCAGAGGACCGGCATCAATGGCGCCCGCATCCGCATGTCGGCCCAGTATATGGCATGCACCGCGGTAAAACTCGCCACCAGCGCCAGCGCCGGCCACCAGGCGCCCCAGGCATCTCCTTTCAACCTGGCACAGCCCGCCAGCGCGGCTAGAAACACCACCAGGTAATAGCCGCCGATTCCCCAGGAAAGTGCGGGAGGGACTGACCGCCCCGGGGCGCCCTGCGGCACGAGACTCCAAAATCGCCCGAGCAAAGTCACCGCGGCCCGCACGGCGATCCCCGGTTCCGCGGCGACGTAGTCGAGAGCCATCCGATTCATGAGGCGATCCCGACGCAGTTCATTCTCCGGCGAGTGATGCCCCACGTCGATCGGCGGATGCTCCTGCGCGAGATGCCGCTGCAGCCAGTCGTGCCACTCGCCGTCCGCATCGACTTCCCAAACCGCTCCCCACGGTTGGTCCACGACCGCTCGTGTGTAGAAGGGATTGTGCGGCAGCAAGAGCGTATACCCGCCATGCGTCGTCGTCAAAATGGGTTTTCCGAAGGCGAGAATGTTTCGCCCCACCCACGGGAGCACCGCCAGCGCGAACCCCAGGCCGATCAGGACAAACGGCCGCGATCCCCATGCTGCGAGCCACGGGGATCGGCCTGATTGATCCTGATGTACGCCGGCCACTCCGCGCTCTTCGCCAGAGGCCCTGTTCCGTGAACCCCCCCAGATCGATGGCCGATTCTTTCGCAGCCGACTGAACAGCAGCCAGCCAACCACAGTCAAAACTCCAGACGCCCAAAACGTCGGTCGGCACAGCACGCACAAACCGCAGGCAATTCCCGTCGCCAACCAGCCCCATCGCGACCGGGCGCGCAACCAACTCCAGAGCGCGAACACCCACAAAAACGTGGCGAGCGTTTCGGTCATCACCTGCGAAACGCCATAGACGAGCAGCGGATCGATTGCGACCAGCAGTCCGGCCAAAGTCGCCAAGCGTCCTAGCCCTAGCCGGCGTCCCACGGCCATCGTCAACAGAACCGTCAATAGTCCCAGCCCCAGTTGAATCCCGCCAATCCAGAATTGCAGGAAACGCTCATCCCCCGCGCCGAGCCAATGGCCCGCCGCCACCAGACAAGGATACAGCAGCGGACGATACGCCGTCGGACCGGACTGCGGGCCAAACGCGAAGCCATGCCCCGTCGCCAATTGTCCGGCGATCTGCCGATACGCATCGGGATCCTCCGCCAGATGCTCACCATACCACCACAACGCCAGCCCCCGTAACAGCGCAGCGATCAACAGCACTGCGCCGGTCGCTCGCCCGATCGTCGCTCCCTGCGGCTCAGTGGCGACCACGCAATGAGACATCGGCAGACTCGGCATGAAGAGGCTTCAATCAGTCAGTCGCGGGAACGGATTTCACACGCAGCGCAACCCAATGCCGCCGAGGAGGGTGAATACCAATGTACCCACGTAGCTTCAATTTCTCCCTTCCCCCCTGGAGGGGGAAGGGCCGGGGTTGGGGGGGACGAGCGTCTCGGTGCGTCGGAGTCATACAAGACCGGTTTTCGCAGGGCAGACAAGGTAATCCGCGTCGGGAGGGCCAGTGCCTGCATGGGATTCAGCGAGGGCGATCTCATCATAACCTGCTCGGCAAACGCAATGTAGGTCGCGAGCGCTGTGGCCTGAGCCGGTACATTCGGCATGCGGGTTCGACATCGAGTGTTTTCTCGAATTCGGCGAGCTGGTCCCACGTTTCTTCGAATTCTCACAACCCCCCTGGGAGGGGAAAGGGTTGGGGATGGGGGAGTCGAGCGTCTCAGCTCGCTATGGCGCGCTAAGCGTGTTCCCCCTGGCGGTTCTAAATAAACCCATTCCTGTTATTATGGCCGGGACTCCCTGCCAGGCCCCGTACCACCGGCTTCGTGGCGGCATCCTCGCGTGGGCGACTGCAAGCGCCCTCCGACAGCCGCCTGAGCGCCAAACTGACCAGACCATTGTCTCCGATGACGCCGCCGCATCTGTCGCTGCTGACGCGCTTCGTGAATGGTCTGATCCGCTTTCGATTGCCCCTCTTCTGGGGAGCGATCGGGGTCACCCTGCTGGCCATTTACCCGGCGACACAACTGACATTCGACCAGTCGATTGAGACGCTGTATGCCCCCGACGATCCGCATCTGCTGGATTATCTGGAGAGCAAGCGGCTGTTTGGCGGGGACGAGCTGGTGGGAGTGGCCTATCAGGATGAAGATTTGCTCGCGCTGGCGGGGCTGGAACGAGTCCGCGATCTGGCCGCGCGGCTCTCGAAGATTCCGGGGGTCCGCGCCAGCAGCACGCAGGATTTGGCGAATGGCTTGGACCTGACGCTGGGGGTGCGGCTGTCGTTTATGAAAAAGCGGCACGCCGAGATCATGCGATTTTTTCGTGGCATCCTGGTCGGCGAGGACGAGCGGACGACCGCCGTCGTGCTGCGTCTGGAATCGGAAGACCAGACGCTCCTTCCCGCGGGGAAGTCGTTCGCCACGTTTCGAACCGAGACGATCGCCGCCATCCGTGCGGTGGCCCTGGAACACACCGAGCGGACCGGCCTGGCGGTGTCGGTGGTGGGGGAGCCGGTCCAGGTCCATGACATGTTTCATTATGTACAACAGGATGGCGCGGTGCTGGGGTGGGCCTCGCTCGTTCTGCTGGTGGTGGTGATCCTCGTCATCTTCAAGAACCTCCGCTGGGTGCTGTTGCCGATCATTGTCGTCCAGGTGACGCTGCTGTGGACCAAGGCGCTGCTGGTGGTCAGCGGCATCCAGCTCACGATGGTCAGCTCGATCCTGGAATCGCTGGTGACGATCATCGGCGTGGCCACTGTCATGCATCTGTCGCTGGTCTATTGCGAAGCGCGGCGGGAGCTCGATCGCGCCGCGGCGCTGGCGCACACGCTGGCACAGTTGGCGACTGATGTCTTCTGGGTTTCGGCAACCACCGCGGCGG
This sequence comes from Planctomycetales bacterium, assembly GCA_046152955.1. Taxonomy (GTDB): domain Bacteria; phylum Planctomycetota; class Planctomycetia; order Planctomycetales; family Planctomycetaceae; genus SIAF01. The sequence continues at coordinate 23,288 of JBJXGA010000303.1, forward strand.
GGTTTGCGGCGCAACTCTCCAGTCATGTGTATCCGGTCAAGAGCTTCGGGATCATGATGACGCTGGGATCGATGCTGATCGTGGTGGCAATTGCGGTCCTGCTGCCGGGAGGAGTCTTGCTGGGACGGTTTGCGTCGGACCCCGACGTCAGCACGGGAGAGAACAGCCGCCTGGGCCGGGCGCTGGCCCGCATGTGCCACTGGGTCGAGCGGCATCCCTGGCGGGTGCTGGGAATCTGCCTGGCGGTCACGGCGGTGGCGCTGTGCGGAACGTTTCGCATCCGGCTGGAGACCGATTTCAGCCGCAATTTTCGCGAGTCCAGTCCAATCGTCCAGGCGCTGAATTTCGTGGAGGACAACCTGGGGGGGGCGGGCACCTGGGAAGTCAATTTCCCGGCCCCGGAAACGCTCGACGACGCATTCCTCGACAGGATCCGCGATCTGGCCAATCGGCTGCGTGCGCTGGAGGTCTCCGCCAATGGACAATCCACCCGGCTGACCAAAGTACTGGCGATCTCGGATGGGATCGACCTAGTGCCGCGGATTCCGTTCCTGGTGCGCGACCTGCACAAACAACTCGAGTTGCTGGCGCTGTTTCAGCCGGAGTTTGTGTCGAGCCTCTACAACCCCCAGGAGCAGCGGATGCGGATTTCGCTCCGCGCCCGCGAACGGCTGCCGGCGGACCTGAAGCAGCGGCTGATCGAGGGAGTGGAACGGATGGTGGAGGAGGAGTTTCCCGTTCCGGAGCCGAAGGATCGTCCCCGCGCCACGGGGCTGTTCGTTCTCCTGACTTTCCTGATCGACAGCCTGCTGGGAGACCAATGGACCAGCTTCGGATGGGGAGCGGTCGGGATCATCACGATGATGGCGCTGGCCTATCGAAGCCTGCGGATCGGGTTGATCTCGCTCTTTCCGAATCTCCTGCCGATTGTGCTGGTCGTGGGAACGATGGGCTGGCTCGACCTGCCAATCAACATCGCCACCGCCATGATCTCCGCCGTTTCCATGGGATTGACGGTCGATGCGAGCATCTTCTACATCTCGGCGTTCCGGCGCTTCCGGCGGCAGGGGATGGACTTCTCCGCCGCGCTCCGTGCGACACAGCACGACGTGGGACGGGCGCTCGTCTACTCCAACATCGCCCTGATCCTCGGTTTTCTGGTGCTGACGCTGTCGCACTTCGTCCCACTGATCTACTTCGGCCTTTTGGTCAGCGTCGCGATGGTCGGCGGCCTGGCCGGGAATCTGGTGCTGCTGCCGCTGCTTCTCCGATTCGAGCGGACGGCGTAGGTAAGGCCTTGCCTGACGGAATCGCTGGTCAGGCGTAGGGCAGGCTGTGCCTGACGGAATCGCTGGTGAGGTGTCGAGATGACAAAAGCGTCTCGGCAGCCCCCCTCGCAGAGGCTGTCGAGACGCTGAATTGACAGGCACGGCCATGGCCGGTTCGCCTCACTTCGCAGTACGCAGAGAAGCCACCAACGTCTGGTAGTCCGCCGCAACCGGTCGACGGTTGGTCTGGGGACGAGAAGTGGAACCGGGACGCGACCCAGGAGAGGGAGGCGCCTGCCGCTCGCTGCCGACTTCGTGGGACAGATCCTTGAGGCTCTTGACCGCATCATTAAACACGGCGATATACGCATTGAGCCGCTTGGCAAACCGCTCGACTTCGATCGCCTCCTCGCTGGCCGGAATCGCGGCCAGGAATTGCCGCACGTCGCCGATGAACTTGCGGCTCTTGCCGACGTATTGCAGCTTGCGCTGCAAGTCCGTTTCCAGCGTTGCCAGCGTCTTGGCCTTCTGATCGTACTTGCCGGCCAGAGTGCGGGCCGCCGAGGCAAAGTCGGCATAATGTGTCTTGAGGTCCTTCTCATCCGACTCCGCAGCCTTCTCGTCGAACGCCGCTCCCAGGGCGCGGAACACCAGTGGCGACTTCTCGACCGCCTCGCGCCAGCGTCCCAGGATCGGCGTGATCCCTGCATACGACTCTTCGATCAACTGGGCTTCGTCGTCGAGCCGTCCCAGAACCTCGGCAAAGTCATCCGCCAGCATCCGTTCGGCGCGAACCTGCTTCAGGTCCATCCCTTGCAGCTTGGCCTCGATCGCCGCGAGTTGTTTCCGCACCCGTTCCGGCCACACTTCCAGGTCCGCCTTGAGCTTCTTGCTCTGCTCCAGCGGGTTTTCAACCACCTCCTTGTCCGCATCGTCGGCCTTCTCCGTCGTTTCGTCCGCAGCCCGAATCGCCGAGGTCATGATCAACGACAAACTGACCAGCATCCACGCCACGCTCTTCGCACACTTCTGAAAACACAACATGATTCAACTCCTTGGGGTTGTGCCAAACGCCCGTGGCGTCTGGCGTCTCAAAACTGTCGGACAGCCACAACGGCCGCCGCACAGGTCGCACTCGTTCCTCAACGCATCCCCTTCCGGAGATGGGCCGCAGCTTTTTCCTGTTCCCTGAACTTCAACGCGAGTTGCACTTCGGCAGCGGTGAGCAATCCCACCCCACGCGGCGAACCGGCTCCGGTTTCGGTGGGCCGGTCCGTTTGCGACTTGCCCTCCACTGAGGCGACTGACGCCGGCGAAGTCGCTGGACGCTCATACCGCACCCCACGAAGTCGCTCTTCCAGCGCGGCAACCCGCCGCGTGAACCGCCCGGACTCCATACCCGCGATCTGAGTCGCATTCCGCGACGTGTGGGGAACAGGAACAGCGTGCCGGGAGGGCGAGGCCCACGCCGAGCTTTCTCGGGAGGGCGAGGCTCCCGCCGAGCCGCCCATGTGCGTTCGAGAAGGTCGAAGCCCTCCGTTGGGTGTCCCCAAGGGCAGTTCCTCGGAACCCGCAACAGGCGCAGTCGGCGCACGCCGCTCCGTAGGTCTGTCGGAACCCCGCGCGGCTTCGACAGCGGCAAACTCGCGCTCCAATCGCTGCACCCGCTGATCCAGTTCTTGCAATCGCCGCTCCAATTCCACCGCCACGCCCGCCGCCACTTCATGCGCCTCGCAAGCCGCCTCCCACCGCTGTTCGAGCAACTCCACGCGCCGGCGCAACGGCTCGGCCCCCTGAGTGGCGGCAACCGGCGCCCACGCCACGAGCAGCCAAATACAGCAGAAGCGAGTCGGGAAAGTTCCAGGCTCCAGGCGCGCCCGGGTGCGGAAGAAGGGGCATCGCGCTCGCGTTTGTCTGCGTTTTGAACCCAACTCCTGGCGACACCTTCTGAATGCGAAGTCGAACATTGGAACCTCTCTCTGGAAACCGACCGACCTGGCGGCAGGTCAAAACACCCGGCCCCCCCACAGGGAGACCGGGCGCGCGGCTCGGCCCGCACCGACTGAACGCAATGGTTCAAGCGCTGGCGATCAACGCGATCAACACAAACACCTCGCACAGCAGTCGCCACTGCGCCCGGTCGTTCCGCGCGTGATCGACGATGCGGACCGGAACATACCGGGTCAGGCAGAGCTCGCCGGACGAGTCGAAACACAGAATCCGATCGCACTCCGGCGCGACGGTCGAACGCGTACAGGTCGTGGTCATGGTGGCACTCGCGGGATTGAACTTGTTTGGAAAACCAACGGCCCGATGCTGGTTAAAAAGGCAGTTGACGTGGAAACCGGAAGCAGATTCCTGAGAATTCCGGCCAAGGTGCTTTGCAGGAACTTCTGGTTTTCGTGATTGCCTCGTCGTAAGCCTCGTTACAGGAGTCAACGCCGCGCGCTGCGATGAATGGGGCGATTCTGGCCTTCTTTTTTTGAAATTCTCGAAATTGGCGTGAAACCCAAAGAATGCCCCCTTCAGACGGCGCCTCTTGCGTTGTGACTGGTAGGTGGACTGCGGGTGGTCCGCAGTCGCCCGTCCATCAGTACCTTCAGAACAGGAACATCTGTCATGAACGCCGGCATCTTGCTGAATCCAACACCAACTCCCAGACCAACCACAGAGCAACCTGCAATCCCCTCTTGGAGCGAACCGCCGCTGGCGAGCGAGCGTCTGGCCCGCCTGCTCAACGATCAAGAGCGCGAAGAGCGAACCGACCGCGCTCGGATCGCGGAACTGGAACGACTGGGGCGCCTGGCGCAGGCGGACTGAGGCTGTGGCCAGAAACCTCCCCCAGTCAGTCAGGCATTCCCCAGACCTGTCGCTGGTTCTATTGACAAGCCAGTTTCAGCGCGCCGTCCGGCCGCTGCTGGTCGAAGCATCCGGGTACGCCCTCGCAGGTTTGCGGCGACGAGCCACGCCGCAATCCTGCGAACTGCTCGCCGATGCCTGGCGGCACACCGCGGAGCGCCCCCGCGGTCAGGACCACGGCGCGCTGGCCGACTGGCTGGTACTGGCGATCTCGGATGGGTCGGGGATGACACCCGAACGACTGCTGGAGTTGGTCGAACCCGGCCGCTCGCAGACCGTCGTGGCCATAGTTTTGGATCGTCGCGAGCGGCGGCAGCTCCCGGCGCAGGTTTGGGACCAGGGAATATTGCGCCGGCTCACGGAGGTGACGCTTGTTGGAGCGGCCCCGATTCACTTAAAGGAGGGGACCGACAATGAAAATGAGTTGGCCCGCTCCACCCCTGTGGACGATCCGGCCACCCTCCGAGCATCCCGGACACGGGGCGCGCTGGGAGCGCTCTACGACGAATTGGCCGCACAGCGAGTGTTGCTGGTCGGGGCGGGACGAGGAGGAGCGCTCCTGGCCCAATCGCTGGTGGCGGCGGGAGTGCGCTCGCTGACGATCGTGGATGGCGATCGGTTGGGAGCAGAGAACGTTGACGCGATGCCGTTCACTGCGCCGCACGAACAGGGCGAATCAAAAGCCCGCTTGCTGGCGGCGGCGATCCTGCGCAACCAGCCCGAAATGGCACTTTCGGCGGTATCGCAACCAGTACATTCGCCCGAGGGGGCGCGACTTCTCCGCGAGCGGCGGTTTGACCTTTTGATCACGTTTGTCGATTCGCCGATCCCCCGCCTCTGTGCGGCACTTGCGGGACAGGAGACACTTTCCGTCCACCTCGACGTCGGAACGCACATTGCCATCGATGACCAGGGACAACGACAGATGACCGCCGACGTGCGGCTGTTTGAACCTCGGCGCGGCTGCTGCCTCTGCGTCCCCCCGCTGGAACAACTGGAAGAGGCGCTGTATGAGCTGTCAGCCCCCGATCAGGCCCTAAAACGGGGGGAGTCCTTGCCGTGGAACGCGCTCCGCGCCGGAAGCCTGTATCACCTGAATGCGCTCGCTTGCTCGCTGGCGGTGGAGACCTGGCTGGGGTACCTGGCGGGTGACATCCGCACCTCCGTCTGGCGGCGAGTCCGCTGGCAAGGCGGAGAGATCCCGCGCATCGAATCCGCCCTCATCGACGGCGATCCAGGTTGTAAATACTGCCAAGGCTCAGTTCAATGATCGCCGGGTGCCAGGGTCAGAGCGACCGAAGAAGATGCGACGTTGATGGCACCGCGAGCACCGGGTGCCGGGGCCAGAGTGATCGAATAAAGTGCGACGATGATGACATCGCGAGTTCTGCACGTCACCGCCACTCCTCCAACGCACTTGCCAGCGATGGCCCCGTCGTCCGGGTGCATGGATTGCGGTAGTCAGGGTGCCGGGGTCAGAGCGACCGAAAATGGTGCGACGTTGATGGCACCGCGAGCGCTGCACGTCACCGCCACTCCTCCAACATGCTTGCCAGCGATGGCCCCGTTGACGGCCTTCGAAATTCGTCCTGGAACGACTCGTGGCGGTGGTGTTCGTCCTGGCCTTTGACGATTTGCCGGATGGATCCAATCGTTCCAGATCACGGTTGGTTTGCAACGCCCAAGGGTTGGCCCCCTTCAGGGGCCTGGCGATTGGTGGCGGCGTACCCAGGGTAGCTGGTTGCGCCAGCAACCCTGGGCTTTGATATTGGACGCCTTCAGCGTCCCAGAGCTTCGATATCGAGCGCCTTCAGCGTCCTTGGGCGGAGTGCCGAGCGCTGACCTTGCACCGCTCGCCTCGCACCCCACCGGTCCCGTGCCAGGCGCACGTCGCACGACTCTCCGAGTCGTGTCCGCGTCGCAGCGCGCGCGGCGCGGGCCGTCACCAAAGAGAAGACACGGCCCGTTCAAACAACGCCAAAGGCGTTGAACAACAAAGCCCAGGGTTGCTGGCACAGCCAGCTACCCTGGGGACCGTCCCCTCATAGTCGATGAATCCTGAAGGGATTCCACCAGCGCCGGGTTCCGGGGTCAGCGAGCGCTGCACGACACCACTGCTCCCCCAACACGCTTGACAGCGATGGCCCCGTCGCCTTGGAACGTCAAACAGGGCCATCATGCATTTAATCTCCCGGCATCAGCCGCAATCGTGATGCGTCCAGTTCCCCAGCAAACGAACTGGCCGGTTGTTCGAGCAACTCAACGCACTGGCGGAAAGGCTGGGCCGCATGGCAGGTCGGGTGATAACACCAGCCATGCGGTAAGCCAGTTCTTTCGGCGTTCATCGTGGAGCCGAGCCGTGGAGCGATTCAAGCGTCAACTGCGTCATATAGGCACGAAACAGGCGTTCAGCGCGGACGGCGTAACGAGCAACGCGCTGTCTGACCGTCATTGCCTTTCCCACTCGATCGTCACCGTCGGTGTTGATGATGTCTCTAGCGCCAACGTAGTCCGTCTTGTTTCCAGAAATGTAGGACTTGAGATTATTTCCGGTTCCACGGAATACGCCAATTCGCATACCGTGGCTCATCGCCTGATAGCTGATTACCGGAACAAATGCCAAGTCCGGATTCCCCTCCAAGTCATATTCCAGCGCGCCACCCAGGCGTCGATAGACATCTCGCCCAGTGATCTGGGCATACCCGCGACCCCGATACAACTCGCCGTCCCCTTTTTGAGTATTCCCAAGATCATCTCTTCCCCCAGGAGTGCCGGATTCAAGGTTGGAAAAGTCGTCTTTCGTGGAAAGCTCATCGGCACGCGAATCAAACGTCGTCCCCGCCTCTTTGTAGTAAGTCGCAAACATGTACGCGAACCACCGAGGGTCGCTCACCTTGCTATCGTATTGCATTAAGGACAGGAACTGCCGCATCCCTTCGCGTTGGGTCGGATTCAGTGTCACGCGGAACGTTTCTTCGAATCCTCTTATGAAATTCGTCGTGTCAATCACGCGATACCGAATGGCGGCCGAATTATTCCCCGCCGACAACTCGGCGTTTGAGTCCCCGGTCATCGCGCGGACGACCAAGTATGGCTTCTTGGCGGTGGGGGACATTTCGCGATTGACAGGGATCGAAACTGTACCCTCATCCTTCGTACTGACAACCACGGCAACGATTCCCAGGTATTGGTCCTTCTGATCTACGGCCATGTCCTGTGACAAGTACATTCCCAGCGTAACCAGCCCAGGAAGACCCTGTGTCCGGTAGACGACATCGATACGGTCCCCGCGGCAGTCGGCCGACGTGATCGCCGCATCCACAATCGGCAGTGCGACCACATTGTCTCCCTCGTTGGCTTCCGTCAACGCCCCATTCGAGGCGATGGCCGAGGTCGGATCGATCATCGCCAACAGATGCGTCGCCCCCAGCGGCGGGACTCCCAGGTTCGATGTCGGAATCCGCGACTCGTGCTCACCGATCGCAGTTAATGAATCGACGGTCACCAACGAAGAGCCGATGGCGTACTCGATCGACGGGCCGGTGGCCCAGCGGAGTGTAATCGGAACGGCGCGCGTCAGATTCGATCCGGTGACCGAATAATTCAGAACCACTGAGTCCGTCAAGGGGTCCGTCCGGAGTTCCCCGGCGGCCAAATTGGTCACGATTTTGGGAGCAGCGCTGGGAATCGGTCTGGCTGCCGGGACGGTGACGTTCAACGAGAATTCGGCCGGAGCCGTCGATGGTGAAAAATAGTTGTAAACTTGAATGGAGAACAGCAGCAGGTCGTCGCGCGGATCCGGAGCCACCTCGGCCCGCGTATTCCGCGCAGACAAGTAAATGCTTTGAGCCGTGCCACCGGCGAAATAGAGGTTTGATGGGGGGTCGATCAAAGCAACGATCCAAGGATCAGACTTCGGATCGAAATCGACAATCACTGGGGATCGGTCCGATTTGGGATACAGAATTTGAAAGCTGTAGACATGCTTAGCGCCGGGACGCGCCAGCGTTCCCCGGAAATTGAAAGTTCCCGGTTGGTCAACCCGAAGGACAGTTGTTTCCTGAGAATACTGAATGCCGTTTCCTGGGAATGGCACTAATCCTCCGGATGAACCATCAGAGTGACCGGCGCTTCCCTCCACATCTGCATCATTGCCTCCACCGGCTCCAAAGCCGACTCCCGTTGAAGAATCCCCGGCGAACGCACTCCCGGACCCGGTTCCCGCGCCCGAGCCGGCGCCAAAGGCACTCCCGCTCCCGCCGGTATCACCGACAAACCCGCCGCCGAATCCACCCCCAAATCCGCTCGGCGCGTCGCCGTTCCCCGAGCCGCCGGTAAACCCGCCAGCAAGTCCACTCCCAAACCCAGTCGCAGGATCGCTGCTGAACCCGCCTCCGAATCCACCTCCAAATCCGCTCGACCCACCGCCGCTAAACCCACTCCCAAACCCCCCTGACGCATCGCCGCCGAACCCGCCACTGAATCCACTTCCAAATCCACTGCTGAACCCGCCCGTGAACCCGCTGGGACTGGAACCGGAATCGCCGGAGCTTCCCCAAAATCCTGAGCTGAACTCTGAACCAAATCCCGATCCGAAACCAGAAGTGTCCCCTCCGAATCCGAACGCGCTCGCGCTGCTCAGCAGCGCCCGCTCCTCGCACACCTCCGCTGCCACCGACTGGGCCGGACGCTGCCGGCGTTGCCGCAGGCGACGGTTGGCCTGTGTCTCCATCGTGTGCTTCACAAAACACGCCAGCATGGCAACTCTGCGGGTCAATGTCTGGATCATGACTCTCTCCTGCGGCTGTGAGGACCGGGTGGCGCGGCTTGTGAAACCGGCGCTCCCTCGACCCGGCGGCAGTCGCCACGCGCTGCCTCGCCGGGCCGTCACCACTCACAACGCCGCACCGCAGATCGAGTGGGACAGATTTCGCCAAGAAATTTTCGATTTCTCGAAAATCTGTACCTCGCGCTTTCTCGCTTTCCGAGACAATGTTCCAAAAACGGACACAAAAACACCCCACTCGGATTCCCATCCGGCGTTGTGACTCCTGGTGCCGGACTGCTGGTCGCCCCGGCGATTCAACACGTTTCCATTGGAGTCACGACAATGATCCAGCGCATCCAACCCTATCCCCTTGATCCACGCCTCGAACGGGTGGAGTTGATCGACGACGGCGGCGAGGTGGCCCTCGTGCAATATCGCTTTCGCCCCGGCCATGCGGACATGCCGCCGCCACCACAACGGGTTTGGGCCCGCTCCCCTCTCCTCGCGTGGGGCAGCCTGCTCACGATCCTGATCGCCATCAGCCTCCTGATGGTGGTTGGTCGGTAATCCACTCAACGGGGGACCAACCCACGTCGATGCGCGGCAATCCCCATGCCGCACGCGCCGGTGGAATCCCTTCAGGATTCACCGACTGTGGGGGGACGTTTCCCAGGGTTGCTGCCTGGGCAGCTACCCTGGGCTTCGATATCGGACGCCTTCAGCGTCCCTGCCGCAGGCAGCTACCCTGAGACACCGTCGTCCGATCGCGCAGCCCTGAAGGGGCGCGACAGCACTTTTCTCCGCCGCGCTCGACTGCCATAATTGATTCCCGATCCCGAAAACTCCAACGTTGTCCAAGATCCCCCCGGTGCTGTGCCAATCGCGGTATCCGGCGCCCATAAACCGAATCGTTTCTCGTTGGATTTGATCCGCTCACCACCCGTTCCCAACCGACGCTCACATGCTCGATGAATCTGCTGATCCCGTCGCGCCACTCCGAAACGACGGGAAACCGCTCCGGGCTCTGGAAGTCTGTCGCGAGCTGATCAGCCAGGCAATCGACGAGGGATACTATGCGACCGCCCGCGAATCCTGGGCTTCCCACATCGGTGGCGAGGAATGCCTGGTCCTGGATGCACTGCAGGCTGCGGACGCCGAAGGTCGTGGTGTTCTGCTTGCAAAACTTTTTGATGATTCAAATTTGCAAACCGTCGCCGGAACGGCCTGGGACATGTTCGCCGCGCGACTGGACCTGCTCGGCGCGCTGGGCGACACGAGGCCCGATGACATTGAGAACCGCATCTGGTCGTATGCCGACATTGTTGAATTGAAGTGGAAGCATGAGAAATCATCTCTGGTCAAGAAGATCGAACAAGAGGAGATGCCCGTCGCCACGCCGGCGCCGGGATCCCTGCCGCGGGAGCCGGCGTTCATGGCCGGTCTGCCGGGAGACCAGTTCCGCGAAGCCTTTCGCCAGGTCGCCGATGAACGTGGCTGGACGCACCCCGGCCTGCTTCTGGCGGGCGAGACGCTGGCAATGTTCCATCGCCCACCCAAGATGCAGGAGACGCTCAGTACCTGGATCATGTTTGCTGTGAATGATGAACGGAATCCGCAGGGAATCTTGGCGCGGCTCACTCTGGAACGGCTCCCAAGGGGATGCGGCCTCCTGGTTCCGGATCCCCGCGCCTGTGGCTATCTGCAAATGGATAAAGAGTTTTCCTCGGGGCTGCTGCATGCCTGGTATGCCGCGCGCATTCTGCGGCCCCATTGGCTCGACGCCGCAAAACAGATGTACGACGTGCGGTGGCGCATCGACTTGCTGGAGGGGTGCCGCGAGCTTCCCGACCGCCCGGTCGATGTCTCCCCCAGCGGCTCGTCTGCGGAAGCGGCGTTCGCATGCGGCATCCTGGCGCTCCACCCCGAGCAGGCCGGTCCGCTGGATGTCCACTCTGGCATTACGGCACAATTCAAATCTCCGCTGACGGCGAACCTCGAACTGGATCAAGTGGGTGACATTGACATCAAAACGCTGGCGGGACGGTTGACCAGGGAACGGGTCAGCAGGATCCTCGTTTCCGCGCAGCAGCCGAAAACAGGACTCCGGTCCTCGCAGGATCAGTTTCAGTTCCAGCCTGTCGCTGATTTGAAAGAAGCGTTCGAGGCGTTGCAACATTGGCCACAGATTACGCAAGCGGTCCGTGAGGCGATTTTCCAGGAGGCTGCCCGTCTGAGAAAAGTCTGTTGCGGCCCTGCGCCAGCAGACCTGGAGAGGGAAGGAGCCGACTATGTCCCCTCTCCGATGGAGGAGCGCCTCGACCGGCGACCAGAGTCTGAAGAAAGAAC
>JBJXGA010000304.1:0-58459 GCA_046152955.1 Planctomycetales bacterium
GCGATTTGAACGGCACCCCATCGGGAACCAGCGCGCGGCGATGGATCAGGTTGTTCTGGCCATCCCCGACGAAGACCTGGCCGTAGAATTCCGAAGGATACGCTCCTCCGCGATAGACCATCACACCCGCGGCTGCATCGACCACGTGGTGACTGGCGCCGGCAGAGGCCGCAGCCCGCTCGTTCTTGGCGATCCGGCGACTGGAGCGGATTTGCCGCCAGCGTTCGATCGGACTGATCCGGAAGATCGGGACCGGATAAGGGGCCAGACTCTGGATGCCATACGGCGAAGGAAGGAACGGATTGCGGGCCAGGTAGTGGTCGGGCAGGACGATCTGGAGCAGTGGCTGCGATTCGCTGCAGACGAAGCGATTCCCCCAGTCGTCGAACGTGTTTCCGAACTGAATCGTTCCCGTCACCAATTCAAATTTCTCCGTGACCGGATCGAACCGAAAATCGCGGCCGCTGACCGAAACGGGAGGGGCGTCGGGCTGATCGCCGGGGCGGATCAATCCGCCGTTCCCTGCCGTCGATCCATAGATCCAGTGGTCCATCCCCATCTGCAGATTGTTGACCATCGCCTGCTGGTTGCCGGTGCCGAAACCGGTGAAGACGCGGCGTTTGACATCCGCCACGTGATCGCCGTCGGTGTCCTTGAAGTACCAGATATCGGGGGGGGCGGCGACGAATACGCCCCCTTTCCAGGGAACGACGCCGGCGGCCCACAGCAGTTTGTCGGCAAAGACGTGCGCCTCATCGTAGCGGCCGTCTCCATCGGTATCGCGCAGGAATCGGACGCTGCCGATCGGATCCAGACCATCCGCCGGCTTGTACGGATAGTCCCGCATTTCGCAGGCATACAGGTTGCCATCTTCGTCAAAGGCCGCGGCAATCGGATCGTAGACCAACGGCTCCGCTGCGACCAATTCCATATGAAATCCGTCGATCCCTTCGAAGGCTTTCACCGCCTCTTCCGGAGGAGTCGCCGGAACCGGTTTGAGGAATTCGCGGAGTTCTTCGTCGGTCGCATCCGGGCGGGCGATGTCGGCGGCGAGCGCCGGGGGATCGTCGCGCTCCATGTCCGCGGCGAGCTGTGCCGGGTCATCATCGATCCCTAGCCCCCCTTTCTGACGAATCTTGAGCAACAGGTCGCGGGCTCGTTGAAAATAGTCCAGCACCTTGGATTTTTCGGCGAACTTTCGCTGCGAGTGCTTTTCGATCTGGCCGTCGATCCGCTGCACCCAGGCATCGAGTGAGGCTTGCTGGTACGGCTTTTTGCCGTTCCGGTAAACATAGACCGGATTGGTGTGCGACTCGGCGTCGGGCTGTCCGCCGGGGGTCGTCGACCAGGCGCGGGCGGCGATCCAACTTGAGTCCCGCAGCGCGACCTGATGTGTCACCGTATGCCAGGCCCCCTGGCGCTTTGCGGCGGGAATCTCGCCGGATTGCTGCACGCTTCCGTTGACGACCAGATCGACGTGGGACACCGGAGTGACTTCACTTCGCACCCGAATCCGAACCGTCACCGTCCGGGGCTCGGGACCGGCTTGCTCGATGATTTCTCCAGGGGCATGCCCATCAACATCGAGCTGCAACAGCGGCCCGGTGGTCACAAAGCTTCGCCCCTCGCTCGCTCCTTTCAACCAATCCGCAAATGCGGGGCGGTCCTCCGAAGACTTCGGGAGTTCGCTCCTGACATACGTGCGGCAGTCCCCCAGAAAGCGGCACGCCGGATAATCGCTCGCCCCCACGCAGGGAAATCGATAGCCGCTATTGAGCATGTGATACCAGTCGGCCAGCCCAATTCCGCGATAGACGCCAAACTGCAAGAGCTCGACGGCGTTGACGGTCCCAAGCGCGGCGTCAGCATAAAGTTCCAGGGCATACCCGCCATGTGCATGGATGGCAAAGCCTCCCTGCGCTTGCGTTTCGGCCCCCACCAGTCCGTACACCGGCCAGTCGTCGGCGTTGAAACTTTTTCCCTCCAGCACCAGCCGATCACGCAGGTAGAGATTGAGATGGCCGTATTGCCCGCTCCGATACTCCTGCCCTGAGAGGATCGTGATCGGGCCGCGCGACTTGATGGACGCTTCCCCCAGGCCGCGAAACTGCGGGTAGTCGAGCTTCTCCATGAAACCGGAATACGGCCCGGCCGGTTCGTTGTATCCCAGCGGCGTCCCATAGGCGATGTCTTCGGCCTCCAGCAAATCGAAAATCGTCTCGTCGTCGCGGTCGGTCGCCCGGAGCAGGTGCAGATGCAGATCGCCTCCAAAGTACCGTTCCGCCGACATCGCCGCCGTGCGCGAAAGCGCCACCCGCACTGTGCTGGATTTACCCTTCGCCACCCGGGCCTGGGACACCAGCGGCTTGTGTTCGAAGCCCTTGCTCACCTCAATCCGATACTCTCCCGGCGGAACCGCCAGTTCGCTCTCGCCGGTGCTGTAAAAAAATCGTCCCAGATATCGGTACGGGGCCTTCTCGCGGCGATTCCCCTTCGCCTTGCCGTTGGGCCATTCGCCGGTGAACGAATACAAACTGAGCGGGTTTTCCGGGGGATGGTAGTAATTTCCGTCCGGACCGATGACATTGATTCGGCAGCGACTCGGCCGGCCAGTCGCTTCATCGCTGACCAGGATCCGCAACGTTCTCGTCTGATCCCCTGCCGCGGTGAGCGGTTCCCCCGCTTGGCGAAACCCCGGCGCCGTGACAAAAAAGTCCTCCCCCTCGGGAGTCGGCAGGTCAGCCCCTTGCACCACAGCCAGCCCCAACGCCAACCAGACCAGACCGACCAGCCGCTTGCAATCCAGTTCACATCGCCAGACAGGGGGAAGGGGCATGCTTTAACTCTCTCGGCAACAGGTGGGACAAATCGCAGGGTGAGGCCCGGATTATAGTTCGGCCAGCCAAATCCTGCGCCCCCTCCGGGGATGCCGGGTACGACAAAAACGGCAAGTGGCTTTCCTGCTTTGGCGGACCGGACAAGGGCGAAGAGAAGTTCAATACGCCGCACGGGGTGTGGGTCAATCGTCGGGCCGGGCGGCAGCCGTCGATCGTCGTCTGCGATCGGGCCAACCACACACTGCAATACTTCACGATGGATGGGAAGTATGTCGAGACGCTCACCGGCTACGGCTTGCCAGCCAATGCTGAAACGGGGAAGGACTTTCTCGTGGTCCCAGAACTGCATGCCCGGTTGACGCTGTTGGATGCCAAGAATCAGGTCGTCGCCCGGCTGGGAGACGAGGTGGCCCGCGTTACCGGCCAGGATGGCGGACAGATTCGAGGAGACAAGAGCAACTGGCTCCCCGGCAAGTTCGTCCATCCCCACGACGCCTGCTTCGGCACCGACGGGAGTATTTTCGTCGCCGAATGGGTGGGGACGGGGAGGGTGTCGAAGTTGAAGCGGCTGGGGTGAGAAGGGGGGGCCAGGATTTCGTCGGGGTCACTCGTTTCAGTCTGCAACAGCGCAGGAAACACAATTCATCTCTGTTGCGGCTCGCCCCCATCCGGCCCCGTGCCGGTGGAGCGAATGACTGAATGCTAAGGCCAAGCTCCATATTGTCATCCCACTTGTAGAACCTCCTCCCCCCTCCCCGCCGCGGCAGCGCCTTTTCTCGCGTACCAGCGTTCATCGCGGCGGGGAGGGGGGAGGAGGTTCATGTGCGCGGGAGCGGGGTGTGCCGAAGTAGAGGGTAGCTGTCAGGCGTGCTCCCACCCCCACGAGGGGGGTGGAGAGCTGCCAGCGATGTTTCGCTGACAGACAGAAAGCGCAGCTCGTAACCGATAACCCGCCCCCCGCCGGCCTTGTGCCAGCGGAGGCGATGCCTTACGGCTACAAACACGTCTGACACCTGGTTTTCCGCGCTCATGAACCGCTGCCCCCCACCCCGCCGCGGCAATGCGGTTTTGCGCGCACCAGCGCTGATTGCGGCGGGGAGGGGGGCAGCGGTTCTACACGTGGGATCATTCCCGATGAGGCTCCATTCTAGCCTGGCGAATCTGCTTCACCGGCCACACAAGGTGGCAGGGGTCGAAGTACAGATGAAGGATAACCTTCTCGCCTCGCGAATCTGAATCACCTACCGGACGAGCGGGCAGGCGTCTTCCTCGAACCCGTACGAAGGACGATTACAAATCATGCCGTGGCCGGGTGATGTTGTGATTCACACCGATCTTGCCGGAGGACTTGAGCAACGCGGCTACGTGTCAGTCACGCCTTCCAAAACGTCGATTCCTTCGGAGCCGTGTACTTGATCGCCAGGTGCGGGGTTTCGAGGCGCGTTTGCTGTGTTCCCAGAGACTTCATGCCGGCGGCGACCAGCCCTGTTGTCAGCAGCGTCCGTTCGATCGGGTACGGTGCTTTTCCGGTCGTGAACAGCTCTTCGGCTTTCGACATCAGCGCGGCGGAGTAGGTCACGTTGGGATTGGGGGGGAGATAGAACAGCGTCGAGAGCGGCTCCTTCTGCCCCTTGAGGCGCGCTGCGAAGGTGAAATCTCCCACCAGTCCATTGAGGAGGAGCATCGTCCCTTTCAATCCGTCGGCGTACTCGAAACGATACGCGAGCGGCTCTTTCACCCATTCGCGGATCTGCGCGACGGTCGGATAGCGGTGGCTGAATGTCTCGGGCTGCGCCAGCGTCTGGCTGCGCGACAGACACGCTTCGAACAATTGGGGATCCCAGCCGCCGGCTCCCCAGCCTCCCGCCTCCAGCCCTTTCCAGACCGATTCGCCGCGGAGCGCCTGGAGCGCTACCACCCCGGTCTCTCCCCCTTTTCTTCGCTCGGCCATGCATTGCATGACTTCCAGGGCGTGGAAGTCGTAACTGTCTGCCCCGCCGATGGCGACGCACAGGATTTCGTCCACCTCGGCCCCATACGGCATGTCAATGGCCGGCATGCGCCAGGTGACCGGCAACGACGAGCCGGCCAGAAACGGGATCTTCAGTTCGTGCGAAATGTCCACCATCTCGCGCGCCCAGTCCCAATTCCAGGAGAGGTGCTTGTCATTAAAGATTGGCGCCACCCGTCCCTCTTTTCGAAACACGTCGGCGGTTTGTTTGAAGAATTCGTATCGCGGATACATCATCTGGCCCCACTCGCTCAACGGGTATTTGCCATGCTCGCCGATGATCAGGACCGCATCGACCGCCAGTTTGTCCCCGCCGCATCGCAGAGCTGCGGCCACGGTGGGAAAAATAGGAAACCCAAACTCCTTCGACCGGCTGCGGCTGAGGTCTCCTTCGGGGAACTGGTCGACATACGCCGACACGACCTCAAACGGCGGCTGATGCCAATGCCCGTCGCGCGGGTAACCGACCAGGAACCGCTCACCCATGTGCCAGGCGTGCGAGCGATAGCGCCATTCCGTCGTGATGATCGCCATCCGACGGCGCTTCTCACCGGCGACGGAAACCGCCGAGGCCAGGGATCCCCCAATCAGGCTGGCGCCGACGGCGCCCAGAAACGTTCTGCGGTTGAGCATGGTTGGAACTCCGTGTGAATGAGCCGCGGCTATGACTTGAATGGGGCGATTCTACATTCAAAAATCAAAATCATCGATGTTTGACTTGTCGAATTTGAACGGCACTCCCAGCAGGATGTTGTCGTCGACGATTTTCAGCATTCCGAGGCGGCCGCCGACGAACTGTTGCGCGCCGGGCTGCAACGTCCCCTGCCGCAGGGCGCTGGCGGCATGCACCGTTAGGTAGCCCAGGTCCATTGTGTTCCACAGGATCACCGCCTCGGTGATCCCGGCGTGGACGAACCGCTTGTTGTCGTTGGGCAAACCCAGGCCGATGACTTTGACATCTTGCCGTCCCGACTGGCTGACTGCTTCGGCCGCTCCCGGAACCGCCGGAGAGCAGATGGCCATGATCAGTTTGACCTGGGGCAGCGCGTTGAGGATCGTTTGCGTCGCTTCAAAGGCCTTCTTCTGCTGGTCGTCGCAGGGGCGGACGTCGGCCAGTTTGATGCCGGGGTATTTGTCTGCCAGCCGCGCTTCGATCGCCTTGCGCCATTCGTTCTGATTGGCGGCCGTGAGCGAAGCGGTGATGACGACGAACTCTCCTTCGCCCCCCAGCACCCGTGCGGCTTCATCCATCAGCGCGTGTCCGATCCCCTGCGGAGTCGCCTGGTTGACGAAGAAATCGCGGGCGTCCGGCTCGGTGTCGGCGTCCCAGGTGACGACGTTGATCCCCCGCGCGCGGGCCTTGCGCAGAACGCTGGCGAGCCCTTCGCGATTCTCGACCGCCACGGCGATGACATCCACGCCGCGGGTGATCCACGCCTCGACCACCTCATTCTGTTTGGCCGGATCGGTCTCCGTCGGCCCGTCCCAGATGAGGTCAATTCCCAATTCGGCGGCCGCTTCGTCAGCCCCTTTCTTGCAGGCGATGAAATAGGCGTTTCCTTTGCTCTTGGGCATCATGGCGATCGTCAGCTTTTTGCCGCTGCCGCTGCCGCCGCCCGTCTCGCTGGGCCGGGGGCGATTCTCTCCGGGCCGGGTGCCGCCGGTCGCCACCACCTCGCGGACCGACCGGGCCAGCATCCAGTTGCTGGCGGCGATCAGTCCCGCCCCCGCCAGAATCACTCCGCTCAACACCGCCAGTTGTGCATTGCGCATCGACAGTTCCTCCCCCGTGTTCAAGTCGTTGATTTGTGAATTGAATGGTCTAGACCGCAGCCTGGCCCGCAGTGCGTCCAGGCCGATCGCCGTCAGGAGCAATAGCGCCGTCAGCACACCGGCGGCTTCGGCCGGCTGATCGGAGAGCCGCATGCCGTTTTGCAGGACGGCAATCGCCAGGAGTCCCAGGATCGTGCCGGCAACCGTGCCGCGTCCGCCGAAGATGGAGGTTCCTCCCAGGACGACCGCGGTGATCGCCGCCAGTTCGTAATTGGTTCCGGCGTCCGCTTTGGCCTGTCCGACGTGGGACACATAAACGACCGCCGCCAGGCCGGCCGCCAATCCGGAGAGCAGATAGGCCAGCGTTAGGCTCTGCTCGACGCGAATCCCGGCGTAACGCGCTCCTTCGGGAGCAAAGCCGATGGCGGACCAGGTTCTCCCCAGCGTCGTGCGATGTACGAGCAGCCACACCCCCAGCGCCCAAAGCACAAACATCGGCAATTGCGCCGGAACAACTCCCATCCAGTATCCCTGTCCCAGGAACAGGAACGACGGGGGAAAACCGCTGAAATTGTCGACCCCTCCGGTGAGTCCCTCGGCGATTCCGCGGAACAGCGAATACGTCCCCAGTGTGACAATTAATGGGGGAATCCGCAGGCGCGTGATCAACTGCGCGTTGAGCAGCCCGCCGGCCCCTCCGACGCCGACCGCCATGACCGCCGCGATCCAGATCGGAAGCCCATCGTCCCGCCAGCTCTTGCCCAGATACACGGCGGCGAAACCGAGGAGCGAACCGGCGGAGAGGTCGATTCCCCCGGTGATGATCACGGGCGTCATGGCGAGCGCCAAGAGGCCAATCTCGACACAGAGTCGGCCAATTTCAAAGGCGTTTTCGCGCGAGAGAAAGTTCGTTCCGGTCACGGAGAAGATCGCCACCTCCGCCAACAGGACGAACGCCAGGGCGTGGTACGGTGTACCCGGCTGCGGAACGCGCGCTGTGAATTCGGAATCCGACATGAAGTTCAGTCAGTCGATTGGGATTTGGCGGAATGCGCCCGGCTCTGTGGCGGATTGCGAGTGGAGTTGACGTGTCAAATACAGCCTCACGTTTCACGAAACAATCGATCGGAGGCGACCGCGGCCAGGATCACCACCCCCTGAAGGGCGCGTTCCCATTGCGGCGCCACCTGAAGAAAAACGAGTGCCGGACCGATCGTCGCCAGCAGCAGTACGCCGATCAGTGTCCCCACCAGCGTCCCTCGTCCGCCGTTCACCGACGTTCCTCCGACGACGACCGCCGCAATCGCCTGCATTTCCAGCCCAGCACCGGCACGGGGATCCACATCGGAAAAACGGACTGCGCCCAGGAGCGCCGCCAGTCCTGTAAGGCTCCCGGCCACCAGAAAGACGGTCCAGGTCACGCGCTGCGGAGCGATTCCCACCAGACGCGCCGCTTCCGGATCGCTTCCCGTGGCATACACCGCCCGACCGCCAGCCAGTGAGCGCAACCCCCAACCAGCCAGCAGCAGCACTCCCACCGCCAAGACGATGACCAGAGCCTGTCCCGTCCCTTGCGAGAGTCCGAACCATTGGAAACCCGGCGGAAGATTGCGAACGAACTCCCCCTGGCGCAGATAGCGCAATCCCTCCTGAAGGGCGACAAGCATGCTCAACGTGACGACAATCGCCGGCAAGCGCAGCCTGGCAATCAGGAAACCATTCACTCCTCCCACGGCGGTTCCGATGGCCAGGGCAAGGCCGACGACCAGCGGCATGGGCCAACCGGCTTGTGCGGCCAGTCCAGCCATCACGCCGCAGACTGAAAACGTTGACCCAATGGAAATATCAATCTGCCGGGTCAGCATGACCAGCGTCGTGCCGATCGTCACCACCAGAACCGGGGCCGCGTTGACCAGCATTCCCCGCAGTTGGTCGCGGCTGAAGAAGGCCGGAGCAAAGAACGCCACCCCGGCCAGGATGGCCAGCCAGGCCCCCGCCACCATGACTTCGCGTCGATAGTGTTGCCAGACCCCCAAAATCAGTCTCCCTCCATCCCATGCACGGCAAACGATAGGGCCAGAGACAACACTTTTTCCTGCGTGGCACTGGCGCGATCGAGTTCGCCGGCAATCTGCCCCTCCGACATCACGAGGATTCGATCGCTCATCCCCAGAATCTCCGGGAGATCGCTGGAGATCATCAGGATCCCCAGTCCGGCCCTCGCCAGTTCGCACATCTGACGGTGAATCTCCGCCTTGGCCCCCACGTCGATTCCCTGCGTCGGCTCGTCAAGGATCAACACCGACGGTCCGGTCGCCAGCCAGCGGGCGAGCGCCACCTTCTGCTGATTTCCTCCGGACAACTGACCGGCCGGCGTGGCGGTCGATGGGGTCTTGATCCTCAGCCGCTGCACCGCCTCGCCCGCCATCCGCCGCTCCAGGGAAAAATCGAACAACCCCTGCCGCGACAATTGCGGCAGCACCGCCAGCGTGGTGTTGGCGGCGATCGGCATCTCAAGAATCACGCCATGCCGGCGACGGTCCTCCGGGACATAGGCCATCCCGAGCCGCGCGGCCTGAGAGGGAGACTTGATTACGACCTTGCGTCCTTTGAACCACAGTTCTCCGCCGTCCGCGGGAGTCAGACCGAACAGCACCCGCGCCAACTCGGTCCGCCCGGCTCCCACCAGCCCCGACAGCCCGACGATTTCTCCCGCCCGGAGCGTGAAACTGACATTGGCAATCCCCCCCGCGCGGCACGACAGCCGCCGCGCTTCGAGCAACACCTTTCCCGGAGGAACAGTTGTTTTGGGAAACACCGCCGAGAGTTCACGTCCCACCATCAACCGAATCAATTCGTTTTGCGAGACGTCCGCCATGTTCGCCGTGCCGACGCATTCCCCGTCACGGAGCGCCGTCACCCGGTCCGCGATCCGCGGCAACTCATCCAACCGGTGCGAGATGTAGATGATTCCGGCGCCGCGATCTTTCAAGCGGCGAATGACGGCGAACAGATGCTCGATCTCGCCGTCGGTGAGCGATGCGGTCGGTTCGTCGAGGATCAGGATGCGGGCCTCGACCGCCAGCGCACGGGCGATCTCGACAAGTTGCTGCTGTGGCATCGACAGTCGGCCGGCCCGCGTGTCGGGATCGATCCGGGCGCCGATTTGCGTCAGCAGGGCCGCAGCGCGCTCCCGGCGTTCTTTCCAGTGGATCCGACGCCAGGCACCGGGGGGTTCGGAACCCAGGGCGATGTTCTCCGCAACCGACAAATCGGGAAACAAGGCGGGCTGCTGGTAGATGACGGCGATCCCCAGCCCCCGCGCGCGCTGCGGATCGAGGTCGGCAACTGGCTCACCCGCCAGTTCCACCTGTCCCGCATCGGGCGCATGGGCGCCCGAAATGATTTTGATCAGCGTCGACTTGCCAGCGCCGTTTTCACCGACGAGGGCATGCACTTCTCCGGCCCTCAAATCGAATGAAACCTGCCGCAGCGCCTGGACTCCGCCGAACGACTTGGACAGCCCAGTCAGCTTGAGGAGCGGTTGGTGCGGGGAAGTGCTCATGGTCTCCGGGAGGAACGGCTCAGGTCGAGCGGATCGTGACGAATTCCGCCAATTCCTCCAGCAGTTGCCGCGCGGGAGACTCGGGAAGGAGGGTGAGCTGTTGCCGGGCGGCGATGGTGAATTCGTCGGCCCTCCCGCGGGCGTAATCCAGAGCGCCGCGACTTTCGAGCAGGGGGAGGATCGTTCCCCGCGTTCGCGGGTCGGGCTGGGCCAGCAACTCGCGAATCCGCTGCGACTCCGCGGGAGAAGCGTTCGCCAGGAGGTGAATGATCGGCAGCGTCAGCTTCTGTTTTTGCAGGTCGGTTCCCAGGGATTTTCCGGTCCGGTCTTCGTCGCCGGCCAGGTCGAGCAGGTCATCCGCAATCTGGAAAGCGATCCCCAGGTTCCGACCATAGCGGTCCAGTGCCTGGCCGACCGCTTCCGACGCGCCGGCGTAATGCGCTCCCAGATAACAGGAGACGGCGCACAGTTCGGCGGTCTTGGCTTCCACGATGTCGAAATACTGTTCTTCCGGGAGCAGCAGGTTTCCCCGGTCGGCGACCTGCGCCATCTCACCTTCGCAGACGATATTGGTCGCCCGACCGATCAGGCGGCAGGCAGTGGCGTCCCCCAGGCTGCTGGCCAGGTGGAAGGCGTGCGTGAACAAATAATCTCCCAAAAGGACGCTGGTTTCATTGCTCCAGCGGGAATTGACCGTCGCCACGTGGCGGCGGGTTGTCGCTTCGTCCAGAACGTCGTCATGGACGAGCGTCGCCGTATGGATCATCTCCACCACCGCCGCCAGAACGACATGCGCCGGCTCGATCCCGCCGCACGCCAGCGCCGAAAGAAGCACAAGCATTGGACGGAGTCGCTTGCCGCGATAGCTGGTGAGGTGCGCGAGCACTTCCTGGACGAAAGGATGCCGGCTGGCGATCTCGGCCAGGAAGACTCGTTCCACTTCGCGCAGATCGTCGCCAATCAGCTCTTGAACACGCGCCAGGAGCGCCTTGACCCCCGCATTGGCCGCAGTCTCTTCGTGCATCATACACCGGACTCTTGGTTAGGAGTTGTTCCGCGAACGTAATGACCCGATTTGCCCCCCGATTTCTCCTGGAGCTCGAACGGGCCCAGCACCATCCCCCGATCCTGAGATTTGCACATGTCGTAAATCGTCAGGGCCGCCACGGTCACTGCGGTCAGGGCTTCCATTTCCACGCCCGTCCGCGCCTGGACGCAGGCGACCGCTTCGATTTCGACAATCGTCTCTCCGACCGGCTGAAACGACAGTGTGACGCTGTCGAGACCGATCGGATGGCACAGCGGTATCAGGTCAGAGGTCTTTTTCGCCCCCATGATCCCCGCCAGCCGCGCCACTTCGAACACGTCCCCCTTGCCGATCCGCCGATCCAGAATGGCGCGGAGCGTTTCCGGCGCCATCGCGACGCGTCCCGACGCGCGGGCCAGCCGGGGGGTGGTGAGCTTGCCCCCCACGTCCACCATGCGGCTGGCGCCAGAGTCGTCAAAATGGGAAAATGGAGGGGGATTCACCGGCGGTCCTATCGCAACTGTCGTCCTCAGCAAAACTTGCAATCTTCGCTTCGCATGGGAGGGGAGCAAAACCAGCGTGAAATTATTGTCGCTTTCACCAAAAGTCAACGACCGTTCCGATTCCAGGCCGCTTCAGCGCCTCTTTTCACGACGCTTCCTCCGCCTTTCCCCGAGATACCCGCAATAGCAGCCGCGGATTAACCCCCTTTCGCCAGCCTCTCCCGGCAGACCGGGGAGTCCTCAGGGAGGGGCGTCGCGGGTTCGGCGGAGCAGCGCCGCCAGCACAACCCCCTCGCGCCGCACCGCCGCCACGATCTGTTCAGGATCGAAGGGCTGCCGAAAGTCCTCGGGAAGGTATTCGCGTCGCGGGACAATGAGGAGCAGTTCAGCCTGGGCAGCGGCGGGAGTTCCGAGAACGGCAAACCGGATCTGTCGCTTGTTGAGTGGCGGTGACTGGAGCAGCAGTTCGTTCCATTGCTGGTTGTACAGTTCCGGGGCGACGGCAATGGTGGCTCCCTCCGGAGACTGGCTGGCGACTTCTTCCAGAAACGTGCGGGTCACTCCGTCTCCCCAATAGGTCGTGGGCAATCCGAGCGACTGGGCGCCGGAAATCCCCCCCACCAGCAGGTTGTAGTAACTCAACCAGCAGGGGGCCATCCGCCACAGGCCGCCGCTCTGCGCTCCCAGCAGCGCGGCCAGTCCCAGCGTCGCCAGACGGGGCTTGGCTTGCCGGGCGGCCCACTGCACGAGTTGTGACGTCCCGCAGCCAATGAACACGGCCCACAGCGGATACGAAACTGAAAACAATCGCTCGCCGTCGTAAACGGCAATGCCCGGAATACTGAACAGGAGAATGGGAAAGAAACAACACGCGGCCAGGAGCAAGGCGCGGAGCCGCGGCTGCGGATCGCGGAGGGAACGCCACAGTCCCCACACTCCAGCCGCATGCAGCCCCAGCGGGACGGTCGTCCACCAGAAGGCCCACGGATAATGCCACGGGAGCGCGCGGTCCGCGACCGATTGACCGCCATACCAGGCATAGATCACGGCGCGTTCGGTGGTGCGCCCCAGATACTGCCGCAAATGATCCACTGGCGCATCCCACAGATAGGGCCAGCCGACAAACAACACCAGCAGTCCGACGATTCCCAGGATCGGAACCAAGAGCAGCCCGCGCTTCTTGAGGGCCAGCAACCCCCAGAGCGCGATCGGAATCGGCAGCAACACCGCTTGAATCTTGATCAACAGCGCCAGGCCCAGGAGCACCCCTCCGACGATGGCCGTCTTGAGACCTGGAGGCCGCTGAACTCCGTGTCCACCTCCTTCTGATGGCGTCCCGACGCGTTCTCCCCAGCGATCCGCCAGATAGAACACCA
The DNA here is from genome assembly GCA_046152955.1 of Planctomycetales bacterium. Lineage (GTDB taxonomy): Bacteria > Planctomycetota > Planctomycetia > Planctomycetales > Planctomycetaceae > SIAF01. The sequence continues at coordinate 13,093 of JBJXGA010000304.1, forward strand.
CCAGAGCGTAGGCCAGGTTGATGCACGTCTCCAGCGATGCCAGATGCGCATGGCCAAACGTCCGCGGCATGAGCAGCAGCGCGAGCGCGGCCCAGGCGCCGGTGCTCCGCCCAAACCAGCGCGCGGCGAACCAGCCGACGAAGAACAGCGTGGCGGCAAAGGCGAGCGCCGAGGCGGTTCGGGCGCAGGTGATCGAATACGGAACCCCCTGAGAATCCACCGGGGGCCAGGCCAAAAACGCCAATTCGTGGCAGACTCCGATCCACACCCGACCGAGCGGCGGATAGTCGGGAAGCGCCGCATCCAAAGCCCGGAAACCGGCCAGATCACCGGAGAATAGCCGATCGGCCAATTGGACCCCCTGCCGCACGTTCAGCGGTTCGTCCACCGTCACGCCAGGTCCGGCACCCAGGTGCGGATGATCGCCGGCCGGATCCAACCAGGCAAGAACCAGGATCGCTTCCCCGGCGGCGATCAGAGCGGGCCAAAAGATCAGCGAGCTCGAGACGCGGGGCAGGAAAGAGCTCATGATGGCGATCTGCCGATTCACTCAGCGCCGAACCAGGTGCCCAGCAGGGGCCGGAGGACTTTGGTCCATTGGTCGTAACCCATGCAGACAGTCACGAACATGTAAAACAACGCGCACACCACCAGAGCCCCCTGGCGCCACCAGGAGGGGCGCAGACGCTCGGGAAGTAACGTGCGATTGACGATCAGGATCTGCACAGCCCCCAGCGCCAGGACGATAATGGCGACGACCCCCAGAAATTTGAAGAGCTGAATCGCGGTCCCAAAGTGCATTGCCACCAATCCCACGGCGGTGACAACCGCCAGCAGCGAATAATAGATCGTGGTGATGCTCCCCCCGCGCCAGGCGCGGGCTCGACTGCTGGCGGTCCACAGAATGTCCGTCACCGTCCGGACCAGGACGTCGGTATTTCCCAGGTGCGTCGAAAACAGAATCCAGAATCCATTGAGCAATCCCAGAATCCAGAAACCGGTCCAGTAATGCTCGGCCAGATAATTGGCCTGGAACGCCCCGGCCGCGACCCCTTCCATGCTTTGCGCATCGTCACCGGGGATGATCGCGGTCGCCAGATTGACATTGAGGTACATCCCCACGAAGCATCCCAACGCCCAGAGCCATACCTGGTCGAACTGCACGTAGCGCCACCACAGACCCCATCGCCGCAGGTTCTCGGGGTTGATCGGAAACACCTTGCCGACGTGCGATGGTTCGCCGTGCTCCCCGCTGAACGCGCTGGCGATCGCTCCGACCTTGGCGCCCATGCCAAAACCCTTGTCGCGGATCCAGTTGGAGATCGTCAAGTTTCCAATCCCCCCCGAACCGGCAGTCGCCGCCAGCGTCGCCAGGAGCAGGACGTCGACTTCATCCGGGAGAAATCCAAATTGGAAAAACCCCTTCGCCGTCTCGACGGAATGCGCCGGCGGAACAAAGAAGATGTTGACGATGATCAAAAACACAAAGATGTAGGCGATCATCCCCCAGGAGAGAATCTCGAGCGTCCGTTCGATTTTTCCTCCCGAGGCCAGCAGAATCACCCCCAGGGCAATCACTCCATAGGCGCAGTAGTTCAGAATCTGCCCGTCCGGGGAATCCGGCAAGCGCTGTGTCGCCAGCGCAAACACCACGCTGGAACACCCGATCGCCAATGCGGGCACGCTCAATTGGACGATCGCCAGCAGGGAATAGACCCATCCCCAGAAGCGGGAGCCGGGACGCAGCCGCATGATCCCGGTGATGATCGGCTCCCCCGTATACAGCGTGTACCGGATCGCCTCCAGGTTCAGTATCAGTTGCAGGATGATCGCCGTGGTGGCGATCCAGAAGATCCCCGTCCCATACTTGACTGCGGCGGTCGGCCCAATGAGCCACTCACCCCCGCCGATGGAGGCCGCCAGCAGAATCGCCCCCGGACCGATCGTGCGAAAAACGTTTCGAATCGTAAACGGCAGCGGTTCCGGGAGATCATCAGTACCCCATGCGGGGAGTTGGCTCATCAGGTAGCTCCCTTAATCGTTGATGCGACTTGTCCAGTAGCCGGGACGACGTCGCTGATGGGCGACTGCGGCGATCCAGATCTGCCCATCCAGTACGCAATAGTAAAGTGCATAGGGAAACCGCGACACAGGAAAATACCGGAATTCAGTTGATTTGTACCGACTGCCGATTTCCTGGTGCGCGCTGATAAGTCGAACTGTCTGCTCGACTTCATCGAGGAATTGCATTCCCAGGCCCTCCGCCCGGGATTCGTACCAAGCAATCGCCTCATCCAATTCGGCCCGAGCCTGCCGGTGGAACGCAGTCGAATTCACGTGTACTTCTCGCGCAAATCCCGGAAGACCTCCTCGGCGGACGCTCCCCCCCCAGTGCCGTTTCGCATCTCCTCCAAACGCGACAACAATTCGGATTCCCAGGCCGCATCAATCCCCGCGTCCGGGTCCGACTCGAGGCTCTCAATCAAGTACCTCGCGAGTTCAGCGCGATCTCGCGTTGGCAGCTCAGCCAGTTGCGATTTCAGTGCGTCAGCAGTGCCAGTCATGTCACGTTCTCCCTTCGCTTCGGTCGCGCTCAATCACTTATTGGGCGCGGCTCCCCCCTCGGGTTGGGCCGCGCCGTTATTCTTGTCTTCCGGCCGCGGTCGCACAATCACCAGGCCATGCGTCGTTTCGTCGTATTGGTATTTGCCCCCGTAAGGGAGCACGGGCAATTGGATGTTGTTGGCCTTGATGATCTTCTCCATGAACTCGTCGTAGTCCTTGGGATACCGCCCTTCCGTTGCCTGAAACAGGTTGACGGCATGATCGATGGCGAGCATCGAGACCCGTTCCATCATCGGGCCGTAGGCTGCCAACGGCGCCGTGACGGGATCAGTCGCCCGGATCTTCTGGTCGCTGATCTCCTGCGGCGCGTTGGCGTCGAATTTGCCGATCTCTTGCGTCTTCTTGCCGAAAATCCCCTTTTTCTCCTGCTTCTCTTCGACCTTCGAGTTGGATCCTCCGGTACATCCTCCGCTCGACACCATCAACAGCGCAGCGCAGGAGTAGGCAAACAGCAGTCTGGACATGGGACAGCTCCGGAGAAACGGGAAACGACTCGCACCGGCAGTGTAGCGGTGCGGCGCAGCCGGATCAAATGCCGGGGAGAAACGCCACGGAACCTTGCCGCACTAGAATCGCAGGTTGTACCCGGCGTTGATCAGCCACTCGGTCTTGAGCTGCGGGCCGAAGAGCGACTGATAGACCGGCAGGCCGGCTTCTACGGAAACGTACTGCCCCTGCACCCAGTTCCCTCCAGGTATATGGAGGTTCATCCCCAGCAACAGGTCGATCCGCCGTCCCCCTTGATAGTCAGGTCGGTTCGTGGGGACCAGCGCCTGGTTCAGCCGCGGGTCAGCCCCGAAAATGTTGGCCCACAGATTGCCGTCGATTCGTCCTGACAGACTCAGACGGTCTGACAGACGGCGCGACAGCCAGCCGGTCAGCTCCAGCCGATTGCCAAGCTTGTAGTCAAAATTGTTGATGCCAAACCGGATCGTTCCGATTCCTTGCACCCCCCAGGTCCAATCGTCGTTCTGACCCCGGTAGGTGGCCCCCGGCATGAAGTCATACGTTCCGGAGGTCATCCGGAGGGGGTACGACTTGTCGGGGGAGTCGGGAGTCGGGGGAAAACGCTCCGATTCCTGAACTCCGGTGGGGAACTGCAGACCCAGATTCAAGTGAACTTGTTGCCGATCGCCACGCCAGACGACATACAGCGCCTGCAAAATCAAGTCGCCAGGATCGGAGTTGGAGCTGATGATGGTCGATCCGGTGTTCGTCACCTGGTTAAGTCCAATGTCCCAAAACGGGAGCAGTGCCAGGAGCGTCAGATCGTCGGTGGGGGCATACTCCAGAAGGGCGGTCTGCCGCTGCGAACTTCCTCGTAGGGGGACGATTGGAAAATCCTGGAGCACGCTATTGGCGCTCTGGTTGTCGGTTCCATCCCGCAGCCCGTCGAGGGTCGTGCTGTTATAACGGTACGAGACCAGGAACTGTCCCGCTTCCAGGGTATGATCGCCGTACACGCCGATTGGCGCCAGTCCGTCCGGTCGGTCCAGGTCGATCCACGGGTTGCTCATCGGGCCATGATGATAGGTGTCGTCGGGCTGGAACACGCTTTGCGCAAAACTCGTGTCCCACTCCTGTTGCATCACCCCTTGGGGGGGACGCACCAATTGGTAGTCAATCGCCGGAGGATTCGTCGGGGTTTGCCGAGGATGTCGGGGATCTCCCCATTGTCCGGGAATCGGATCAGAAAATGACTTGGGCTGTGTGGAATCATCCTGGAGAGGGGATTCCATCTTCGTCGGGGGCGACCCGATGCCGGATTCAGATTGCACGGGAGGGACTTCGGCGGGGCTCCGGGCCGATTGAGCGCGCGCTCCGTCTACCCAGGCGAACAGTGCGAAAACCAAGATCAAGAACCGAATGTTCATGGACCGCTTACGGAGACATGAGAGAACGCAATGCCGAACCACACCCGGACGCAACGGGACTCCTCATCATTTATCGGTTGTACGGACCAAACCGATTGAATCGATCCGAATTGTGATGGCAATCGGATAGATTGGGCTGGATGGGTAGAGTGTGCGTCACTCGGAATAGGTCTGCTGCAACTCATCCCGCAAGGGGCGCTGCATCAGCGACATCGTGGCCGCGGCTGGAGACTTGCCATCGAACAGCACATGATACACCTCCGTGCAAATGGGCATCACGATTTGCCGTTCGCGGGCCAAACCCGCCACACTACGACAGGTAGCGACCCCTTCCGCGACCCCGTGGAGTTCTGCCAGAATCTGAGTGAGCGAGTCCCCCTGCCCCAACCGTTCGCCCACCCGCCGGTTGCGACCAAACCCGCTGAAACAGGTGGTCATCAGATCCCCGACACCCGCCAGTCCCCAAAACGTTTCCTGCCGCCCCCCCAGCGCCACGCCAAAGCGGGTCATTTCTGCCAGGCCTCGCGTGAGCAGCGCCGCTTTGGCGTTGTCGCCGTACTCCAGCCCGTCACAGATTCCCGCGGCAATAGCGATGACATTTTTCAATGCGCCGGCCAGTTCGACCCCGGTAAAGTCTGAGTTGGTATAAACTCGAAAGCGGTCGGTGGTGAACAGCCGCTGCACGCTTTCCAGGAGTGCCTGATGGCCACCGGCGACGACGACGCTGGCGGGAAGTCTGCGGGCAAACTCCTCCGCATGACTGGGGCCGCACAACGTCGCCACGTCACGCGGACCGAGCGTCTGACGGATGATCTGACTGGGAGTGAGGAACGTATCGTTCTCGATCCCTTTGACGACACTCACCACGGGGACATTCGGCGGCAAATAGGGCGCCATGTCCAAAAGCGCCCGACGCAAATAGCTGCACGGAATGGCCACCACCAGCAGTGTAGCCCCGCTCGTCGCGATCGTCAGATCCGACGTGACTTCAATTGCCGGGGAAAGGGGAACTCCCGGAAGTAATCGCCGATTCTCGCGGCAGGTGTCCAGTTCCTGCGCCGCCGCCTGGGTTCGCGCCCAGAGCGTGACCTGGGCTCCCGATCGTTCGGCCAGCAACGCGGCGCAGCCGGTTCCCATAGCGCCGGCCCCCAAGATTGCCACCTTGTCAACCATCTGAAGTCTTTGCTCCGATCTGAGGCGAACGCTCCGACTCGCCGAAGCGATCATTCCGTGCGAACTGCGCTATTCGTGATCCAGTCCCGTCAGCAGTTTCTCAATCGCGTCCGCCCGACTGGCCACTTCATGGACACTGCGGCGGATTTCTTCGGCGTCCACCGTGGCCCTGGGATACGTGTCGACCACGACGAACTTGGAGCGTCCCTCCACTTCGCGAATCGCCACGCTCCCGTGGTTCATTGCTGAGTTCAGCCGTAGCGCCTGTTCAAAATAGGCTCGTTGCGCGTCGCAGCAAGTGCTGTAGATCAGCAACAGGCGTTCGGCGGCGGCATGTGAACTGGGTTCGACATACACGATCTGTCGGCGATCCCCAGCCAGACGGACCGTGATGCAATAACGGTTCCCATCGCGCTTCCACTCAACGCGTCGATCGTCACGAAACGCTTCCCCGAGGAGTACGTCGAGGTCTCGCGACTGGCCAAGGATCGCCTGCAGGAGCTGAGCCGCCATGATCCCGTTCGCTGGGCGGTTGGCCGGGTTCTTGTCGAGCATCAGATTGAGGCACTCCGCCATTTCTAGCGTCACCTCGGGAACGATCCGTCGGATGTTCGGTGTGGGCTCCTGCAGGACGCTTCCCATCACCATTTGCAGCGAATTTCCCGAATAGGGATGACGGCCGGTCAACATCAGAAAATAGGTCACCCCCAGAGCATAGACGTCGGTGGCTGGATCCGCCTGTGATCCATGAAACAGTTCCGGCGCCATGAAGTGCGGCGTGCCGCACAGACCTTCGGGGCTCTCCCCATCCCCTTGCAGCCGCACCCGCTTCGCCAGTCCAAAATCGGCAATCTTGGGAATCCCTTGCAGCGTCATCAGCACGTTGTCCGGTTTCAGATCGCGGTGGATGATCTGCGCCCGGTGCGCTTCGGCCAGACCGTCGGCGATCCGCGCCGCCAGCGCGGTCGCCCGGAGGGGCGAGAGCCGCTGCTCGTCGTCGATCAACTGGTGCAGCGATCGTCCAGGGACAAATTCCATTTCCAAAAAGTACAGTCCCCGTGCCTCACCGATGTTGTGGACCGTGATCACGTTCGGGTGGACCAGTGCCGCGGCGGCACGCCCTTCGTTGAGAAACCGATCCACGTAATCCTGATCGTCGGCCGCGAGTTGCGGCTGCAAGACTTTCAAAGCGCAGGCCCGGTGCAGGTCGCGGTGGTGCGCCAGGTAAACCAGCCCCATCCCCCCTCGGCCCAGCAGCGCGTCGATGCGGTAAATGTCCAGATCGGTCCCGATCAGCGAATCATGGTCGGCCAGCGGGCGGTCGATGGCCATCTCCAGCGGGACGTCTTCCCCCGCTTGGGGGTCGAACTCCTGGACGATCGTTTCCGCCAGGGGGACTGGCCGCGGGTTGCGGATCTCGTACCCGCAGTGCGGGCATTCAATCACCAGATCCCCGGTTCCCACCGGCTTCCCGCAGCGGGGGCAATTGCGGTGCATTCCAATCGTCGGCGGAGCAGGGAGGTCTGGAGACATGATCGACAATCGTACAAGCGGCTCACCGACGCATGGCGCAAATTCGTGCCGCGGGAAATTGACCCGCGATCAGGGGATGCTTAGAGTTTAGTGTAACGGTTCGCGCGAAAGAATGCAGCCGGTCTGGCTGCCCCGTTGATTATTCGATCTCGAAACTCGTGTCGTCGTCGTTCCATGTCGGACCCTTCCCTTTTGCCGATCCCCCCTGATCCGCAGGAACCAGAACGCCAACCCGAGCTGTGGCCGGCGGAATTGGTGTTTTTGCCGGAGGCGGCGCCCGAAGTTCAGGCGACCGCTTCCCCTGACAAGGCGCGCCCCGCTGGCCCTGGGTTTTGGGAGTCGTTGGCCTGGATGATCGGCTATATCCTGGTGCAGATGATTGCCGCAGTGGTTGCCTCGGCAGCTCTGGCGGCAGTCTACCTCTTGGCGCAGTTTGATCAGGCTGACGCGGCCAGGATCACGAATCCCACCGAGTTGCTTCGCGGGATCGAGCCGCACCTCGAACAGAATCTGGCCGCCATACTGGGACTGACTGGACTGACGACGGTGATTTACGCCGCTATGGGGGTCAGTCTCCGGCTACGCCGCCAGCAGGGTTTGCGCGGATTGGGGTGGCAACTTCCCTCGGCGGGGCATTTACTGCTGCTGGTGATGGGCATCTTGCCACTGTCGCTAATGTGTACCGAACTGCAGCGTCTGGCGTTCGAGATTTTCCCTGGCTCTGAAGGGGCTCTGGAGGAAATGTTCCTGCCGCTCGCGCAGTCATCGCTCGGCCAACTCTGGCTGGCGATGGCCGTGGCGCCGGCCCTGGGGGAAGAGTTGCTGTTCCGGGGCCTGATCGGAACCGGTCTGCTGGCACGGTGGGGGCTATTCCGCGGCGTGATCATCACGTCGATCCTGTTCGGTCTCTTGCATCTCAATCCCGCCCAGGCGCTGGGAGTCATTCCGATCGGAATCGCCATGCATCTGGCGTACCTGGCGACGCGCAGCATCTGGGCGCCCATCCTGATTCACCTGCTCAATAACTCCTTCGCCGCTCTGATGCTCAAATACTCCAATCAAATCCCCCTGGGAAAGCTGTTGGAGGGAGAGGAAGGACTTCCACTGCCGCTGATGACCGTCTCGGCCGCTCTGCTGGTGGCGATTGCGCTGCTGCTGTGGCAGACGCGCGTGCAGTGGACTCGCCGCGACGGGTCCACCTGGGGGGGCTGGATGTCCCAGGGGCAGGAGTCGCTGCACCTCCCCGAACTGGTCAGCTCCCGCCAGTCCCCCCGCCCCCTGCTTCTGGCGTGCGGTGCGATCAATTCGCTCGGGTTCGCGGCAGTGATCTGGCGGCTGGTGGCCGCGCACTGATCGGGCTCCGCGCGTTCTCCCCCCTGTTCAGCACCGCGATAACACAGTAAAATCATCAGGGCTGACACGGCTGTCCGCACCTGTGCGGAAATAGCTGGAGAATTCAAAAATGATGACCAGTCATCGGATTCTTTCCTATATCAACGTCGAGCCGTTTTGCCCGTTTCGGATCAAGATGACGGGCGGGGAACAATTTGAAATTCGCCACCCGGAAATGGTTCAGGTCGGAAGGACGACCGCTACGATCTTCACCTGGATGAGTGATGAACATGAAACGCCCATGGAACGGGAGAGAGAAATCTCGATCATTTTGATCGAGTCCATCGAACGGTTGAAGCCGGTGGCTGCACACGAACAGCCCCAGAACTGAAGTGCTTTTTTCATGATACAATTTCCAATTATTGGTCAAAACGTTTCCGATGCGCCGGCCAATGCTTCGACAGTGCTTCAGTCAAAAGGAACGTATTGCTTTGTCAGTCTGGGGTGCCCCAAGAATCTGATCGACAGCGAGAAAATGCTGGGCAGCCTGGCGCTGGATGGCTACACCCTCGTTTCCGAACCGGACGGCGCTGATTTCGTGATTGTCAATACTTGCGGCTTCATCGAGAGTTCCCGCGCCGAGTCAAAAGGGGTCATCCGCGAGATGCTGGCCCTCAAGGATCAGGGGCGGACGCGGGGAGTGCTCGTCGCCGGTTGCCTTCCCGAACGCCTGGGGGGCCGATTGCTGGAAGAGTTGCCGGGGGTGGATGGCATCATCGGCGTCTTCGCCAGGGAGGAAATCACCCGCATGGCCGACCGCCTCATCGGCGGGGTCAACGAGCAGCGAATGGTGTTTCGTCCCGCTCCGATCCGGGCGCTCGACGACCGGGCGCGGCTGCGGATCACTCCGCGGCATATGGCCTATCTGAAAATCTCCGAAGGGTGCGACCGAACCTGTACATTCTGCGCAATCCCCAAAATGCGCGGCAAGCACGCCAGCAAGCCGATCGAGCAGATCGTCGCGGAAGCCCGCGAACTGGTCGACGATGGCGCGCGGGAACTGAACATCGTCGCTCAGGACACGACCTATTACGGGAAAGATCTATATGGCGAGCCGCGGCTGGTCCCCCTGCTCCGCGAACTGGAGCAGGTCGAAGGGCTGGATTGGATCCGGCTGCTGTACCTGTATCCGATGTACTTCAGCGATGAATTGATCGAGGTGATCGCCGATTCTCCTAAGATCCTCCCCTATCTCGACATGCCGTTGCAGCACGTGAACGACGCGGTCCTCAAGCGGATGCAGCGCCGAGTCAATCAGGCGCAGACGGTGGAACTGGTGGAGAAACTCCGCCAGCGGATTCCCAACCTCGTCCTCCGAACGACGTTCATTACCGGCTTTCCCGGTGAGACCGACGCGCAATTCGAAGAGTTGCGGCAGTTCGTCGCCGACATGCGGTTTGAGCGGATGGGGGTGTTCACCTATTCCCTCGAGCCGGATACCCCGGCGGTGAAGCTCGACGGCCATTTGCCGGAAGAGGTCAAAGAGGCGCGGCGCGACACCTTGATGGCGCTGCAACAGGAAATCGCGTTCGAGTTTGGCGATTCGCTGGTGGGGTACGAACTGGACGTGCTGATCGACGCCCAGGTCGATGACGAGACGTTTGTGGGACGCAGCTACGCCGACGCGCCGGAAATCGACGGCGTAGTGTATGTGACCGGAGAGCAGCTTGCGGTGGGGGAATTCGTCCCGGTGCAGATCGAAGAGCGTCAGGATTACGATCTGATCGGATCGGTTTCGCTGGCGCCAATGGAGGATGGAACCTGATGTCGCGACCAGTGCCTGAGGACCAATTGACATGCCGCTGATCGATGAACGCGATCCCGCGGAGAACCCCGCGGAACTGTCGGCGGGGGCCGCGGGACGGGCGCGACTGGGTTCCCCGCTGAACGTTCCGAATGTCATCACGTTCAGCCGCCTGTTGCTGGCGATCCTCCTGTTTTGGCTCATCGACCGGGGGAACCACTGGGTGGCGGCGAGCGTGGTGTTCATCGTGGCGGCGGCGACCGACGCGCTGGATGGCTACATCGCCCGACGCTATGGCCTGGTGACGGTCGTGGGACGGATTCTGGATCCGTTCGTCGACAAAGTCATCATCGGCGGGGCGTTTGTGTTCCTCGCCGTCCAGTCCCACTCCGGAGTCACTCCCTGGATGGCGATCATCGTTCTGGGCCGCGAAATGTTCATCACCAGTCTGCGGAGTTTTCTTGAGAGCGAAGGGCGCGATTTTTCTGCCACTGCCAGCGGCAAGATCAAAATGATCCTGCAGTGCGCCGCTGTGGCCGCCAGCCTCCTGTCTCTGGAATATCGCGAGGCGCTCTCCGCGACCTCTGCGCTCGCAGCTGGCCGCGACGCGCTCCTGTGGGGCGCGGTGGGAGCGACCCTCTACAGCGGCCTGATTTACATCGTGCGCGCCGTCCAGCTTTTTCGCGGGAGGTAGCCGGATCATGGTCCACGAACGGATCCCCCCTGGAACGGCCCCCCGCCGCCGGTGGGGGCTCGGTCTCCTGACCGCCTGGTTTGTACTGAGCGTGTCGGCCCTGCTCCCCGCACAATCTCCCGCTCCGAGTGAAAGCGCCCGAGGCGAGTCACCCCCAGCGGCGCCGCTGCTGGTCGTCCTCATTGGCGGGATGGATTCCGATCCGACTCCCGCACAGATTGCCAGACCCGCGCCGCGCGGCGAGGGAAACAGCGGCCTGTTTCAGCTCCAGGGAGATTTGCAGCGCGCTGGCGTGCAAACCGCCTATTTCAACTGGAATGGGTCTCGGGCTGGCGAATTGAAACGGCTGCGGCCCCCCGGCACGCGGGCCATTGCCCAATTCGTCCGGTCGCACCTCCAAGAGCATCCGGCAGACCGCGTGGCGCTGGTCGGGAATAGCTGGGGTGGACATACGGCGTTGGAGGCGGCGGGCCACCTGCATTCCCACGACGAGCCGGTGGCTGTGAACCTGGCGATTTTTCTCGATGCGTCCTCGGCCGGGCGGGCGCAGGGGCAGGAATTGGCGATTCCGGTCAACGTCAACCGGGTGGTTCAGTTTCATACTCGCAACCTGTTTGTCTGGGGACCATTGGCGCGCAACGCCAGGATCCAGTCGATTGACCTGGGGGATCCGGAGCAGGGGTTTATCAAGGAGGGCCGGCCCGCGTATGACTCCCCTTTCGATTTCAAGTCGCACGTCGCCGCTGAGTGGGACGAACGCATCCACGCCGACATCGCGCGGCGATTGCTGGAGCTGGTCCCTCAAAAACCGGCGGAATAATCGGTCCAAATCGCTCTTGGCAATTTTTGCCGGAACTGTTACAAGCCCGCATCACGCTTGAAACCGGTTCGCGGTGCGGCGGAAAATCGCGAGAATTCCCCGGTCCATGGGGAACTCGCACCGTCCCATCCCGGCCGGCAACAAGCGCTGCCTCTCTCTCAGTCACTGGTTTTTCCATTCGTTTCGGCTTCCCCTCAGGCCGCAGATCCGGTCTGCGTGGTCGCGCCTCAAGGCATCGGCACGGGCCGTGGTCCCGTCCGATCCCGTGGGGCGCCCCCGCGCGTCGGCTCGCTGGCGGTCGAGGCGGGACAGGAGTTGCCGTTATGTCGTTTGCCGTGCGATTCATCCTGGCGGGGGCGTTGGGTTCTCTGGCCCTGGGCTCGGCCGGTTGCAATATGGTCCCCCGAAGTTCCCTGTATCAGGCGCAGAACCGCACGCGCCAGGTCTACGAACAGAACATGCAGACGGCTCAGGGACTGATGGCCCAGAACCAGCAACTGCAGCAGCAACTGGCTGACATGCAGGCCCGCGGCGACACGCTGCAGCAGCGACTCGACAATCTGATGTCGGAACGCAATCGACTGATCAGTACGCGCAACACGAATCCGCTGTCCGACTCCGCCACGCGGCAGTTTGAAGACCTGGCCCGGCGCTATCCCGGATTTGAATTCGACTCCAACACTGGCGTCAGTAAGTTCCAAAACGACATTCTGTTCGAATCGGGGAGCGACCAGTTGCGCCCCGAGGCCGAGCCGCTGCTGACGGAATTCGCCCGCATTCTCAACAACGGCGCGGCGTCGGAACTCAACGTTTTGGTGGTGGGGCATACCGACGACCGCCCGGTCGTCAAAGCCAGCACCAAAGCGCGGCACCCCGACAACTGGTATCTCTCAACGCATCGCGCAATCAGCGTTGTGCATACGCTGAAGAAGAATGGCATCCAGGAAAGCCGCATGGGAGCCACCGGCTACGGCCCGCACCAGCCCCGCGTCGCCACGAAGGGTGAAGACGCCCGCCGCCAGAACCGCCGCGTGGAAATCTTCGTCCTGGCTCCCAACGCTTCGCAGGCTGGCTGGGATCCCAACAATTCTCTCCGCTAGGTGCAGATCCGGGAATTGGTTGAATATTGAGTTCAACTCAAGTGGCCAGGCGCGGCCTCGACGAGGCTCTGGGATCCTTGAAGGCGTCGGACTGTCGCCTCATTTGACCAGCAATACCGGACACGGACACAACATCGACACCTGATAGCTGAGCGTGGCCCAGGTTTGCGTCGGGTTTCGAAAGTCGGGCTTGTGCGAACTCATGACGATCAGGTCCACATTGCGTTCGATCGCATCGCTGACGATCTCGTGAAGTCGCTTTCCAAAGCGGACTTTGCGGTCCACGGTGAGATGGTCCGCGACAAAGCTCTGCGAGAGCCGTTCCAGTTCCGAATCGGCCCGGTCCTCGAGCTTGGCGTAAAACCGGTTCATCTCGTCATCGGGCTCGACGTCGATTGTTTCGACGACATGCAGGAGCGTCACCCGCGCGTGGTGGAGAATCGCCAGATCGAGCGCCAGGTCGAGCGCCGACAGGTTTTTCTCCGTGAAGTCAACCGGCATCAGAATGTGCTGAAAACGGGGTTTCATGAGAACCTCTCTTCCCGGGTTGTGCTCCGATGTTTTGAATGGCGACGGAAAGAAGCAATGCGGTCCGTCATTCCGTGACTGGAACGATCGACGAATCAGTGACTGGTCCCAATGCGGAATGAGCGATTGGCAGCTATTTCGCCATGATCAATACTCCGGTGCCGTTAATTCGATCGCTCTTCAAATCCTGGAGAGCCTGATTTGCCGATGACATGGGATAACCGACATCGTGTGGGCGAACGCCGGCCCGGGCCGCCTCAGTCTTGACGGGTATGTCGGCAATGTTTTCGCCGACCCAGACTGCGCCCATTTCAGCCGCCAATTGACGGTGCTGCTCACCCCGCGTTGCCACGCAGACCTCGCATCCGAGATGGCGTGCGATCTGCAGCATAACATATGTGCCCGATCCAAGACCGATGATTCCCAGCCGTCCACCGTCAGACAAATCACTCCGCTCAAGGGCTCGGAAGCCTTTGATCCCGATTGTGAATTATCGGGGTTGCCGTCGATCTCTGCGTGTTGACTGAAACGGGGTACAGGCGGATGCTGACATGGAATCCGAAAATTCGCTCTCCAAGTCATGAACCGTGTCCGCCAAGGCATTGACCATTTCGCGACCACAGCATTTGGGACAATGCGCGTCACTGTCGGAGTGGATGACTTTGCCGCACCGCAGACAATGATAAATGAGCAACGATTGCGTCTTCATATTGGTCCCCTTTTGCAGGAGTGCCGGTGCCCGCGAAACAACCGATTCGATCAGGCCCTGATCAGCGGGCACGCATGACTTCGATTTCGTTGTTGATGGCGTGCACTCCCCACACGCGTTGCGCTGCCGCCTGGGCCAACTGCTTCTGGAAATAATTGGGCACTTGGCCCCACAACGTGACGACACCTCGACAGAGGGTGACTTCGACGTCGCGAAGCGCCGAATAACCGGTGGCACGCAATGCCCGCTCCACGGCGATCGATGTCCGAGCGCGTTCCTCTTGTGGGTCATTACGCGGATCGCATGGCGGCAATCGATCCGACGCGTGGCTGGCGGGCGAATCGGAGATGTCTTTAGGGAGAGGTTGGGGCAGTACAGTGTCGAACATCACAGAGCCTCTTGGTTTGCAGGAAAAAAAACGGCAATCGCCGCATCGGAACGCGAACAATCCGCATCGGGAGGTCCTGCAAGAACCTGCTTTCCACAGCGATCAGAGCGTTGGAAAACAAAAAAGAACCCTCGAAGCAATCACTGCCTCTGGGCCTTCTTGGCTGCCTGAAATTGGACTGCCGTTCATCGGCAAACCCAACATCCTCAGCGTATCCATTGGAAGGAAAACCGTCAAGTCGATTCGACATAGGTTCGTCGGAAGGCACGACTTCCACACCGCTCGGGGCTGGTTTGAAGAACGGCGAATACGGAAACTTCATCGACGACTGCGCTGTGGCCAGTCAGGCGTCGAAGGCTAAGAGAGATCCCGGTCGGACCAGCCCAACTTTCCAATCAATGGGACGAAGGCGAAGCTGCCCAGGTCGTCGGCCCGCAGTTTGCCTTGCCATCGCGTGAAGCGGTACATGGTTTGATTGTGCCGGTCGCTGCCGAGGGGGATGACGATCCTGCCTCCTTCGCCCAGTTGCTCAACGTAGGTGTCCGGGAGGATCTCGGCCCCCGCCGTGACGACAATGCCATCGAAGGGAGCCAACTGGGGGATTCCGAGAGTGCCATCACCCGTGACGACCTGGACGTTGTCGAATCTGAGTCTGGAAAGTCGCTCTCGGGCCAGTTCCGCGAGTGGCTCAATCCGCTCGATCGAGAACACCTCGGCCGCGAGCTTTCCCAGAACGGCAGCTCCGTACCCGGAGCCAGTGCCGATTTCGAGTACCTTTTCCCCCCCGCGCAATTGCAGTGCCTGGCACATCAAGGCCACCGTGAACGGTTGCGAAATCGTCTGGTCGAATCCGATGGGCAACGCGCAGTCGTCATAGGCAGCGAAACGCAGATCGTGAGGAACGAATTCTTCACGCGGCACGATCTCCATCGCCTCCAGAACCCGCGCATCGTGGATTCCTCGGTCCCGCAAATCCTCTTCGACCATTCGCTGCCGCAAATCGAAAAAGGTTGGTCGTCGGGCTTCAGACTCGTGAGCGTTGCTGAGGGAGTTGGTCGCCATCGGTTCTCCACCTCGAATTCGATCTCCTTGGCAATGGACACGCCGTCAATGCAGACGATCGGCTTGCCCCCTTTGTTGTTACGCGACAGGCATGGCCAACTCATCAATCGGGTGGCATACTCCCTCCGTCCGCGCGATCATCCTGGCGTCTTGCAGGCGTTCCCAGATCTCCGACCGATGAATGGGAATGCTGGCGTCCGCCTCAATTCCCAATTTGACTCTGTTCCCGTGGATTTCCAAGACCGTAATCTTGAGCAATCCGTCGAAGCTGTCCTCTTCGCCGACCACCACCGATTCCTGAACTTTCCGTGTCAAGACCATCATCGCAAGATCCTCCCTTATCAAGAGATTTTTGAGCGTATCTGCCAGACGGCGGGTCCGTCTCGCCGAGACACCGGAAAAACGCACCGTCGTATCACGCCTCCTCCTAGGTTATTTCTGTGCGGGTCTGGTTGGGCTCCGCATTGGGCCGCGTTACGGTCAGAACCGTGTCCCGGTATTCGGCTTGGCACCTATGGCAAACGGAAGTCCGATTGGCAAAACATCAACAAAAACAGCCCCGGCCGCGCGCGATTCGCACGGCGGAGGCTGCCATAGCCAAAACAAAAAGCCCCTCGGCACTCGTTTGGTGCGGAAGGGCTTTCATCGCCAATAAAGTGAACCGTTCGCAGGTTCACTGACTCATCTTCTATCGTATTGTGTGGATGGTGTCAACTGTTCCGACGAGACTCAGAGGCCGCGGCAAAAACACCAGGGTCAGACTGGGGAGCCTGGTCAGTGGTGCATTCTTCGACAGGAAAGGGGCTTGGCTCGCATCTCATGACGACCGACGATTCGATTATTCTGTTTCGCCCGGTTGGGAAAAAGGAGCTGGACCTCGTCCGCGACTCAGGCTGGAGCGCCTTTCCCCCGCGCCTCTACTGGCAGCCGATCTTCTATCCCGTCCTCACCGAAGAGTACGCGATTCGAATTGCTCGCGACTGGAATACAAAGGACGCGGCTTCGGACTTTGTCGGCTACGTCTTGCGCTTTGCTGTAAGGAAGACGTATCTCGATCGGCACGAAATCCACGAAGCCGGTGGCCGCGAACTGCGCGAGTACTGGATCCCCGCCGAAGGACTCGAAGAATTCAACGCCAACATCGTCGGCCCCATCGAGCAAATTGGCGAGTTCCGACCGTGATGGGCAACGCGCAACGGGGGGGCGCTGTTCGCTTCAATTCTCTCACCGAGATCGTATTTCACCGGTGCGCCGAATCGCCACCGCATGGTGACTCTCCGCCCGGATGCCGCGCGCGGACAATGCGCACTCTGTGCCAGGCGTGCCTTCGCCGAGGTTTTCGAAGCACTCAACGCCAACATCGTCAGGAACAACCAATCAGGACGCAACCGCGTTCGCGCCAAGTTGCTGACTCTCAATTCCTTGTGGTGAGCGTGCCCATCCCGCCAATTCTGTGTAACATCACGAATTGGGGGAATTGTCCGGAATTCTCCAGAATTGTCCCCGCGCCGGCGGGCGCTTCCTGTCTCTTCAGGTAGGAACTCCATGATTCCCCACGAGGGGCTGACGCAACTGATTCGCAAGGCACAGACTGGCGACCGCCAGCGGGGGGCGGAACTTCTCCAGCGCGTGCTCCCGACGCTCGAGCGGTTCGCCGAGAGGTATGGCGACGTTTCGACGGCGGCCGAAAGTGCCTCGGACTTGTTGCAAGAGGCTTCGTGGCGCGTCTGCGAGAAGATCGGACAGTTTCAAGGGACACAAGACGACTGCCAGACGGCTGCCATGTTGCACGATTGGTTGGAACAACTGGTGCGGCGGCTGGCGACGAATCGCCGCGAGGCGCGCCACGCCCAGAAGCGTCGCCCGGAGACCCCGCCAATTCCGCTGGGAACGTCGGCGGGGACCGATTCGCAAGGCGCCCTGATCGGCATCGACCCCGCCGGCACCGGCCCCAGCCCCAGTGCCGTCGTCGCTGGCCATGAGCTTGAGTCCCGCGTGCGGGCCGCGTTCGACAGCCTTCCAGACCCCACCGATCGACAAATCCTGGAGTTGTGCTTCATGCACTCGCTTTCGCTGCGGGCGGTCGCGGAGCACATGCAGCTCAGCTACGATCAAGTTCGGGAGCGCTATCATGCGGGCTTGCGACGGCTGGAACAACAGTTGGAGGGGCTGCTGTGACCGATTCCATTGACGCATCGACGTCCGACGACCCGCAAAAGCAAATCGAACGTCTCGCGGAGTATTTCCTGGTCGAGCTGCAAGCCGGCCGGCAGCCCGATAAGGCGGCCCTGGCCGCCGCGCATCCCGGCATCTCCCTCCCCTTGCAGCGGCGTCTGGCCCTCGTCGAACGCCTCTTTTGAGCCGGCCAGCAATGCGCCGGCCCCCAGTTCGCGGCCGGACCCCCTGGCGCCGGCGCCACGCCCGATCCCCGCCCCCTTCCCATTGCCCCCCGCCTCCCGCTCGATCACGCCCACCGCCTCAAATGCCCACATTGCGGCAACCGCATCCAGCTCGTCGAGCCGCGGCATAGCGAAGTCACCTGCACCAACTGCGGCAGCTCATTCCATGTCGATCCCGAAGCGACCGCCACCTATCGCAACACCGCTCCAGGGGGCATGATCGGCCGGTTCCAGGTGTTGGAACTTTTGGGGCGCGGCGCGTTCGGCGAAGTGTACAAAGCCCGCGACCCGGAACTCGACCGGTTGGTCGCCGTCAAGATCCCGCGCTCCGAGTATTTCGCCACCCCCGAAGAAGAGCAGCGGTTCCTGCGCGAAGCCCGCAGCGCCGCCAACCTCCGGCACCCCGGCATCGTGCAGGTTCACGAAATCGCTCACGAGCAGGGCCTGCCCTACATCGTCAGCGACTACATCGAAGGTCTGACACTGGCCGACCTGATCAGCGGAGGTCGCCCCGGCTTCCGCGACTCGGCCGAAATGGTGGCGCAACTCGCCGACGCCCTCGACCACGCTCACCGGCAGAAGGTCATCCACCGCGACATCAAGCCGAGCAACATCCTGCTGGCAACCGCGCCGCAAGAAACGACGGTCGCCGACCGAACAACCGCCCCTCTCGCACCCTTAACAACCGCAAAACTCTCCCCCTTCGCAACCAAAGTACTCCCCCCCTTAGCAAGGGGGGGCAGGGGGGGTCGCGCTGCCGAGGAGACGCCCCCGCAATTCACCCCCTACCTCACCGACTTCGGCCTCGCCCGGAGAGACGAAGGCGAAATCACCGTCACACTCGACGGCCAGATTCTGGGGACCCCTGCCTACATGTCCCCCGAACAAGCCGCCGGCGACCACGCCAGAGTCGATGGGAGAAGCGACGTCTACAGCCTGGGGGTTGTCCTCTACGAACTCCTCAGCGGCGAACTCCCCTTCCGCGGAAGCCGCCGAATGCTGCTGCACCAGGTGCTGCACGACGATCCGCGCCCACCGCGGTCGCTGAATGATCAGATTCCGCGGGATCTGGAGACGATTTGTTTGAAGGCGATGGCGAAGGAGCCTAGTCGCCGTTACGCCACCGCCGGTGAATTCGCGGCGGAGTTGCGGCGCCTTCTGCGAGGGGACACGATCCGGGCTCGCCCTGTGGGACGCATTGAACGGTCTTACCGCTGGACCTGCCGGAATCCGATTCTGGCGGCAGCATCTTGCGTTGCACTTGTCGCGCTGGCTTTAACCGGCGTCGTTTCAACACTCTTTGCGGTATACCACGCTCAGACGTCGCGCGATTTGACGAAGAAGGCTGATGATCTGACCGAAGCCCTGAAAATTTCTGAGGGGCATCGCATTTCGGCAAAGGAACGCACTGCGCGAGTGTTATTCGAAAGAGCGTTGCGCGATTTGGATAAAAATGACGCCGATACGAGGTCCGTTCTTTTTCAACTTTGCGATGCACTCGGGGCCGTTCCACCCGAAGCAGTCGACCTTGAGGTCACGATTCGTTTGATCATGTCGGTGATCGCACAAAGCTTTGCACCGCGGGTTCGATTGCCTTACCTGGCTGAGCGGGAGAAAGTGATCGCTTTCAGCCCAGATGGACAGCTTGTGGCCGTTCGCGCACCCGACGGCCTTCGCGTGTGCGACTTGCGGACTGGTCGATCGTTAAGCTTCATTCGCACGTCATTCCCAGAATTTGCCGAATTCGCGATCGACAATCGGCGTATGGCGGTGCAGGAAGACGCGACAACAATCGCGATTTGGAACCTTGATGAAGATGCACAGCCCCTTCGGCGGATTCCGATGCGGACTTCGCAAAAGAAGCCAATCGATGCGAGATTTAGTCCAAATGGCCAATTCGTAGCTCTGGATTTTGGGTTTTCCAAAGAGATATGGGATGCCGCTGGCACAACCGACAAGCCGACAATCGGTCGGTCGATCAATGGCGGTCTTCAATTTCTTTGTGCCGATGGAGAAACCATTGTCGTCCGAAACAAAGGCGACGATTGGTTCAGCCAAACATGGTGGGGCAAAGAGCTCGATGTCATTAATCTGAATACGGGACGTCCGCCCAATGGGCTTGTAGTTGAAGCGGGTCAAATTGTGGCGTGTGCCGCAACACGCGACGGTCGCCTTGTTGTGACTGGCGGCGAAGACGGGGCGATCCGTTTCTGGACGCGTGACTGGCAAACCGCAATGCCCGGTTTAACTTTGGACGGTCGTGTGGAGTCAGTGCACCTATCAAGCGACGAAAATGAATTGCTGTTTTCGACTTCAAATGAAATCGGAACGATCGGACTTGCGAACGGCACACGTGGTTCCCAAATCGCCCCCGCGCGCGGATTGCATCTGTCAATGGGTTTCGCGGCTCTTCACAACAAATTCGCATGGGTTGGAATTCACACGCCAACCGAATTGTCGCTAATGGGAGGTCCATCTGGTTTTCAAGTGGAGCTATTCCTCGGAACTCGTAACAAGTCCGATGGCCCGTTTGAGTTCGTTAGCCTTGGGCGCCAATTCCTGAGGGACTCAACCTCGAACTGCCAAATTCTGCGCCACGACCACAAGGTACACGTCACTCCGGTGTCCTTGCCGCTCGCACTACAGTTTTCAGAGGAGTCGTTTTGGGTAATTCCCAAAGAGGCTCCGAAAATCATCTCCCCGATTGCGGTCGGTGGCTCCGCCGAGACGATTCGAATGTGGTCAAACGTGATAACGTGCTGCCGACTCGATGCTGACGGAAGGATCGAGGAATTGTCCGAGGCAGAATGGGATGATCTGAGACTGCGACTGGAGAAACGCGCCAAGGAAGACTTGACTGGCCTCTTGAATGCCGCAGCGCGGGATCGACTAAGGTACTGCCGTATGCAAGTCTACGAACACGACGCTGGCACGATAACCCAGTTGAACCGCTTGATCGAGGAAGAACCCGAAGATGGGGGGCACTACAGAATGCTCGCGGATTTACTTGCCGGCGTCGGAGATTTCGGCAGCGCGGCGAGTGATCTGATACGATCTCGCGAGCTCGACACGACGCATTTCAAGGCGATGGACGAGTGGCGATACTCGCTCATCTGCCTCGCAGGAGAAGAACTCAGCGCCCACCGCGAGTCGCGCGAGGATCTTCGTCTAGCGCGCGAGAAAAGCTCGTTGTTTGAACAAAGCCGCCTCGTATTGCTGTATGGCTTAGGCCCGGACGGATTTTCGCCCGTTGAACCGCTCATACCTGCACTCGAACAGACCGTCTGGGACGACGCTGAAAAAAATGACATCCGAGTTGCCGTCGACAAGGCGTTGGCGATTCACGCGATCCGTGTGGGGAATTCACAACAGGCGATTTCCCTAGTCACGCGATTCATGGGCCAACTGAAACTGGACGTGATGGACGTACGATACTGTCATTTGCTATTGGCGCTTGCATTCCAGCATGCCGGGGACAGTGAGGCGTCCCTTACATCGTTATCGAAAGCACTCACGACTGAAACTGAAGATGGCGATAATCCAGCGGCTGAGGTCATTCTTGGTGCAGACGAATTCATTATTCGCCGCGAAATTCAGAGCCTGCTTTCGAAATGAAATGATGGCAAAGGTCAGTGGCGCCATAGGTGAATCCGTCCCGCGGGCGCAAAGTGCATAGGACGACGCGGCCGAATCTGATTCCCCTCTGACAGCTTTGCACGGTAGGCGGCACTCCTGCGATTCGGAGCTTGTTCGCGACGTCCTGTATTGCGCGATGTGCAAACTTTCGTCGAGGGGAGCCGGCAAGTGAACGAAGAATCCAAGGCGCCGGCCGTGGAACCGTGACAGCGCCCAAAGGTCCGACGCTTTGAATCGAGTGTGAATCGCAATCCGTGGAAATGTCGGCGGGTGCGCGGCGTGTCGCTGCCAACGGATGTCGCCTTGGTGTGCACCCAAACAGTCGCCTTGAGCCGACTCCCCTTTTTGCCGCCAGCTTTAGCTGGTGGACAGCCTCAAACTCAACACCAGTTGAGCCGGCTTTAGCCGGCTTGTCACCTGGCGCCTTCAGCCATTTGCGGCCCATGCCAAGACCGGTGCAAGTGTGGCTGAATGAGCCGCGCGGCTGGCTGAAGCCGCTGGCCGGAAAGCCGGCTAAAGCCGGCTGGCAGGATCTCTGGGGCTGGCGGCCCACCAGCTAAAGCTGGCGGCAAAGGGGGCGTCGGCTGAAGCCGACTGTCGGGGTGCCGCTGTTTGCCTTCATTCTCTCACCGAGATCGGATACCACTGATCCGCCGAACCGCCACCGCATCCTGTTTTCCCGTCCCAGCGACGCAAACAGACGCTGCGCACCATACACGAGGTGTGCTTTCGCCGAGCAACTCGCAGAATTCAACGCCAATATCGTTGGCCCCATCGGGCAGATGGGCGAGTTCCGTCCTTAGCCGTCTCATCTTGGCCGATTTTCGGAAAATCACTAGAATCCCCTGCGAGCTGAATCCTGTGGGGGGGCCTCCACTCGAAGATCGGCGACCTCTCATGGACGGGAGGCTGTAACGGCATTGAGGCCAAGGGATTGCGGATTGCTGGTGGGTTGCGGTCTGGCTCTGGTGCTGTGTGCCGAGTCGGCGGTCGCGGTCCGCGCGGATTCTGGCCCCCTCCATGTCGAGGGTTTTGAAGACCAGGAGCCCTCCTGGAGCGTGGCGGCTCGTCCCGGTGAGGCGCGCGTTAAGCGGCACGTGCGGAGTGCCGAGGTTCGACACGCGGGAGAGGCGGCGGAACTCATCGAAATCGAAGGGTTGGCCCCCGTCTCGACCGTTCAATTGTCGCACAAGATCCCCCCGGCGCTGCTCATCGACGAGTTGACCCTTTCCGTCTGGTTCCACTCCCCTCAAGATGGGGTCGCGCTTTCAGTTCGGGTTGTTCTGCCGCGACAGATCGATCGGCGGACCGGACGCCCGATGACGGTCCTCCTGTCCGGTGGGACATATTCCAAACCAGGACAGTGGCGGCGGCTGATTTGTCGCGAACTTCCCAAGCAGCTCCGCAGCCGCCTCCCCCAGTTGCGCAAGTCGCTGCGCAATGAAACGGGCGACCGGGCCGACATCGACACTGCGGGGGCCTACGTCGATCGCGCGGTGCTGACAATTCAGGTGGGACGTCAGACTTCGGCCTTTGCGATCGACGACTTGCGACTGGAGCCGATCGTTGCCGCGACCGATGAAGGGGAGGTCGTGCAAGCGGCCGGCGCGGAGGTGGGGAGCGGCCCCGAGGCGGTCGTGCATATGGGACAACTCTTGGTCCGGGGGCAGAGTTATTTTCCGCGGATTGTCCCCTACCACGGGGAAGCGGCTGAAGAGCTTTCGTACCTGCGGCTGAACGTGGCCTGGATTCCCGACTACCAGGATGGCCGACTGTTGTCGGCGCTGGCGAGCCAGGGAATCCGGGCGATGGCCATCCCCCCCCGTCCGACTGCCACCGATGGGACGCCGCTCAGTCCGCAGAGCGCCCATCTGACTTCGTTCACCGGCCAAACCGCGCCGATTCTGTTCTGGTATCTGGGGACCAACATCCCGCCCACGGCGCGTCAGGATTTGATGCAATGGGAAGAGCAGGTGCGCAGCGCCGACCAGGCGTTCCGCCGCCCGGTGCTGGGGGACGTTTCCGGACAGGAGCGAGCCTACTCCAAACAGTTGGACATGCTCGGCGCCAGCCGCACTCCATTGCACACGACGTTTGGCCTGAAACTGTATCGTGATTGGCTGATCGAGCGTCGGACGCTGGCACAGCCAGGGAGTTTTCTGTGGACCTGGATTCAGACGGAACCCCCACCGGCGGTCAATCGACAACGGGAGGCGGCGGGCTGGTCCCCCCTGGTGGTGGAACCGGAGCAGATTCGAGGGGAGGTGTACGCCGCCCTGGCCGCCGGATGCCGCGGGATTGGCTATTGGACCTATTCGCGTCTCGACGCCGCCACCCCCGCGGCCCGCGAGCGGCGGCTGGCGATCGCCCAGCTCAATATGGAATTGGAACTGTTGGAGCCCTGGCTGGCGACCGGCACGCGGACCATGCAAAATCCATTCAAAGTTCAAGCCTCCAACCTGGGAAATCTCAAAGGGGTCGGAACCCCGGCCGGGAGCAACCAGGATTTGGAACAAAGGCTCAATGATCGCAACAATCGGCTGCTGCTCAAGGAGCAGCTCTCCCGCGATCTGGAAGCGGCGATGATTTCGACGACCGAGGGGCTGCTGGTCTTGCCGATCTGGTACGGCGAAGAGGCGCAGTTTGTTCCGGGGCAAATGGTGGCCAACGATGCGCGGATCGTCGTTCCCGGCGGAGGGGAATCGTCCCGCGCGTTTGAAATCTCCACCACGCGGATCGCCAAGCTCGACACGCGGCGCGTCGCCGGGGGGACGGAAATTCTCCTCAAGAAATTCGACCAGACGGCGGCCATCCTGTTCACCTCGGATCCCGCTGTCATCGAGCGGTTGCAAGAGCGCGTCAACGCCCTCAGTGAAGCCAGCGCACAAGTCAGTCTGGAATTGGTCCGTGCCAAATACGAGCGGGTCGTCGAGGTCGAGCAGCGGATCCGACAATTCGGGAAGCGGCAAGCCGATTCCGGGCGAATTCTCGGTTCAACCAAAAAGCACATTGACTCCGCCGAGACGGCGCTGCGGAACCAGCAATATCACGATTCGCGCACGCACAGCGCCGATGCCTTGCAGCTTTTGAGAATTCTCCAGCACTTGTACTGGAGCGACGCCGTGCGCCGCTTGCCCTCGCCGGTCTCCAGCCCGCACACGTTGTGCTTTCAGACGTTGCCCGATCACTGGGACATGATGGCCCGTCTGGGACGGGCCAAAAACTCCGCCGGAAGCAACGCCCTCCGTTCGGGAGATTTCGAAGACTTCGACACGCTCGTCTCCGAAGGGATTCGGCACGAGGAGACGGCGATCAAAGGGGTCCAGGCCACGGCTGAACTGTGCCCTCGCCCGCACAAGGGAACGTACGCCCTGCGGTTGATCGCCGCGCCGGTCGTCAGCCAGGAGCCTCCCGCTCAAATCGACGACCGGCCGGTGACCGTGACCACTCCCCCGGTCACCGTCTACGAGGGACAACTGGTCTATACCAGCGGCTGGGTCAAGGTGGCGGCTCCCAGTCTGCGCAATCTCGACGGGGTGATGCTGTACGACAGCATCGGCGGGCCGGCCACCGCGCTCCGCTGGCGGTCGCGAACCGAATGGCAGAAGTTTGAATTGGTTCGCGAAGTGACGAAAACCGGACCGTTCACGCTGACGCTGACCCTGTCGGGACTGGGGGAAGTTTTCTTCGACGACTTTCAGATCATCCCCATCGCCACCGGCGGCACCCCGGAATCTTCTCCCGACAAGCCCCCCACGCGCCCCGGCCGCCCGGGAGCGCTCGATTTCATCAAACGCATCCCCGGTTTTGGGGGCCAAGACGCCGGTGGCGACAAAGACTGACCCATTGCCTGGCGCCCTGGAATGGCCGCGACCGCTCAGGGCTGCGGCGGGGGTGGCCGACGAGGAACGGTCCGGCGCGGCGGCGGGGCCTTCTTCGTGGCGGCCGCGGGTGGCGCCGGTTGCGCGGCGGTCGCAGCAGCGGCAGATTTTACCGCCGACTCAGGAAGCGTCTTCCGCTGCCGTTTGATCTTCGCCAGTTCGTCCGGCGCGAAATAGAGCACCCCCCGTTTCAGGATGGCGCGAACCTTTCTCAGGTCCACCAGCGTGCGAATTTCGGCTTCGGGCATCCCCAATTCCAGGGAGGCCTCACGGAGCGTCTTCATCGGCAGCGGCATGCGATTTCCTCGTGACCGAACAGTGTGAATGCGGCCTAAACATCGTACCAAGAGGCGCATCGCTGTTCCACCCGGCCCCACCCACCCGTGGGGGCTGTCGATTGAGTCGGAGATTTTTCCTGCGGGCGGCTCCCTAACCCTGGCCCGTCGGCCGGGGCAAAGAGATAGGGGGGGTATGGACCGCGACATGCTGGTCGGCGGTCAAAACACGCAGGATGAGAGTCAGGCACACGGATGGGCTAATGGGCAAACGCGCCGGTTCCCTGACACCAGATCGTGTTGATCAACAAGACGCTGGATGATCGGATTCCCGATGACCATATGGTGCGAGTGATCGCCGAGGTTCTCGGAGGGTACAATTGGGCGCCTTGGGAAGCGCAGCATCACGCAATCATTGGGCAGCCGCCGATCCATCCCCGAATTCTCGCCGGTGTGTGGCTGTACAGCCTGAGGCAGAATGTGCATTCCAGCCGCAAGATGGAGTACATGACCCGCGACAATGTGGATTTCATGTGGCTGGCGTCGGGGCCCCCCCCCGATCACAGCACGTTCAGCAACTTCCGCAAGAAGTTCGGCAAGCAACTAAAGGATCTGTTCAAGTACGTCGCGACTGAGGCCCTCCGGGCGGGGTTCCTGTCGCTCGTCGACGTGGCATTTGACGGCACACGAGTCAAGGCGAACAACAGCCGCTACGAAACGTGTACCGCGGTCAATCTTACAAAGCTGGCCCGCGACCTGAAGAACCTTCGCGCCCAGGTCGAGGTGCTGGTGACCACTCCGCTCACCAACTAGGCAGGCCGGGCGGGCTGCGCAAGTCTTTTCCTCGCCATACGGCTAAATTCGCCTCCATGAGGGCGCAGTCGCTGCCAGTCGTCCGGCATGTCCCCCAGAATGCAACACCCTCCAAGATGGACTTCCCCGCGCATTGCCGCCGCCAGGAGTTCATCGCCGGGCAGGCCAAATGCAATCGGAATCATCTGGGTCGCCTGACAGTTTGGACAATGGGACGGTTTTCTGAGTTCGGGCATTGCCGCTCCTTTTGGGTTGAATCAGCAAATCATCACGACGTTTCGTACGGCCCCAGGAATCGAGCCCCATTGAAATGAATCAGGTGTGACGGGTCGTCGGCCACCCAGACCTCGGTCTCCCATGGAAGTTCGTCCCTGTCACGCAGCGTCGAGAACCCTGCTCAAAACGCCAGTACGCGACGCGGGTTTTCGATCAGCATCGTCCGGATGTCGGCGGCGGTCACCGACAGCGCCTTCAGCGACTTGACCAGTTGGACCGGCACGGTCGTGTAGTCCGGCTCCAGTCCCTTCCAGTCGTCGGGACTCTTTCGCTCGGCGGCATACTTCGGGAAATAAAAGGGGGCGTGGTCGTGGCTGAGGAGCACTTGCTTCACAAAGCCGGCCTCCACCAGGTAGGCCACCTGCCGCGCCTGTTTGTCGATGCCGTATTCCTTGTGATCCACCCGGTCGAACTGCACGAAGCACCCGAGGTTGGCGATCAGACGATGGTACTCATGCGCTTCGTCGTTCTCCCGGTCATCCTGATGTCCCTGATGGCCGATGATGATCCGCTCGGGGGCGGCGCCGTGTTTGAGCAGCAGTTGCGCCTGCTCGAGGCCCCCGCCCTGCGTCGTGTGCGTGGTGATCGGACAGCCGGTTTCCTGACTGGCCAGCGCCGCCGCGATGTGGCACGCCTTTTCGCTGGGACGCAGGTAGGTGCTGCTGCCGATCTTGATCATCCCCGCCCTGATCGTCGTGAACCGCTCTCCCCATGCTCCCGAGGGATCCTCCATCCCCTGCGTAATCTCGCGGACATACAGGTCGGCCATCCGCCGCACCCCGTCGGGACTGATCCCCAGCCGCACTGCCCACGGATGCTGCGGCGCCAGCGCCTCGCACCAGAACCCGGTACACGCGATGATGTGGACTTTTGTCCGCCGGGCCAGTTCCATCAACAAATGCGGATACCGCCCGACGCGAATCGGCGTCGTCTCCACAATCGCGCCCGGACCATCTCCCGCAGCCAGCGAGCGATGAAAGGCGTCCAGCAACCGCGCCGAATCGGCCAGCAGCCGCTCGCGAACCCCCTCCAGCGGGGCGGGGGGAGTTTCGTATAGCTCCGACCAATCGACGATCGGCGCGTGCTCATGCATGAGCGTCACGCCGAGCTTTTCGGGGGACACCGGCCCCAGAACCGTCCGCACGACGCGGCCGGTCGGCTGGTCCGCGGCCCCCGTCCGCGCTGGGGAGCTCAATCCGGCTCCGGCCAACAGCGTCCCCACCGCGACCGAACGGCGCAACATCTCGCGGCGGGAACAGGTGCGATCGTCGTTCATAACGGGTCCGGGGCTGCGGGTCCGCTCAAACCAACTCGCGCATCGGTTCGCGCTTGTCCAACAGGTATTGCGGCCGTCCGGTCGGATCGATCAACGTTGTTGACATCGGATCGATCCCCAGATTGCGGTAGATCGTGGCGACAATCTCCTGGAATTCGACCGGTCGATTGACGGCGTGCTCTCCCAAGCGATTGGTCGAGCCGATCGCTTGACCGGTGCGCATCCCGCCCCCCGCCAGGAGGGCGCAACTGACTTGCGGCCAGTGATCGCGTCCGGCGTCTTTGTTGATCTTGGGGGTCCGTCCGAATTCTCCCCAGACCACGACCGTCACGTCGTCGAGCATTCCCCGTTCCTTCAAATCTTCGACGAGTGCCGAAACGCACTGGTCGAGCTTGGAACCGTGGTCGCGAACCAGGTCGAAGTTGGCGCCATGGCTGTCCCACCGCCCATACGAGAGCGTGACGGAACGGACGCCGACTTCCACCAATCGCCGCGCGATGAGCAGGTGCTCGTTGCAGGTCGGGGCGCCGTCATACTGATATTTGTACGGCTTGCCGTCTCCGTAGCGCTCGCGGACTTTCGGATCTTCCTTGCTCAAGTCGAGCGCGTCGACCAGTTTGCTCGACGTCAGAACGCCAAACGCCTCTTCCGTGAACGAATTCAAGCCTTCGGCTCCCTGCGCCTGCCGCTGCAAATTTCCGAGACTGGTGAGCAGCCCTTTTCGGTCCTGCAGACGATCGAGACTGATGTCGTTGAGCTTCAGGTCGGCCATCATCTCCCCGCTCGGCTTGAACGGCTTGTATGCCATCCCCAGAAACCCGGGCTGGCCTGACTCCGACCAGGGCGTGTGGCTGGTTTTTTCGGCCAGGCCGACAGTGGGAGGAACTGAAGGATCGACCGCCCCTTTGAGCTTTGCCAGAACCGAGCCAATGCTGGGTGGACCACCAATCGACGTCAAGGTGCCGCGCGGCCAGCCGGTCGTGCATTGATAGCCATCGTGTCCGCCGGAGCAGCCAACGACGGAGCGGATCGCCACATAGTCGTTCATCGTGGCGGCAATCCGCGGAAAGCACTCGCCGATCTGAAGGCCGGAGACTTGCGTGGCAATCGGCTGAAACTCCCCCCGAATCTCGGGCGGGGCGTCGGTTTTGATGTCCCACATGTCCTGGTGCGGCGGCCCACCCCCCAGGAAAACGTTGATCACCGCTTTGTGCGACGATGTGGTCCCCGCCGCCGCCTGCGCTTGCAGAATGTCGGCCAGCGTCAAGCCACCGGCTGCTCCCAAGGCAAATCCGCCGATCTTCAGGAAGCTGCGGCGGGAAACGCCGTCGCACGAGCGTTGACGAGTGCCTTGGATCGTGAGCATAAATGGTCCTAATCTTCCGGGTGGGATGACCTTACGGCCGGGGAGGGTTCAGGCGCCAGCAGGATCCAAAGTGTCCCAAAACGGCCACCGGAAGTCAACGCCTGACCGCCCGGCCCAGTTGCTAATCTCTTTATCGGAAAACAGGTTGCGGCACAGCAGTTTTGCAACAGTGGAAATGAATCACCACCTGAGCTGCCGGATCAGCAACCGGGCCTCGGCACGAACTGCCGGATTTTCGCTGATGACGGCCACGCGTGTCAGGGCCGGTTCCGCCAGGCGACCCAGGTGGCCGAGCTCCGCTGGACCGGTATAGGTCGGCACCTGCTTTTTGGCCTGGGCCGCTTCCTGATCGGCCTGGCGGTCTGCGACGCTCTTTTCCACCATCGCGACGACCTGCGCTTCCTGCTCCGGGGTCATCACTTCCATCCGCCCCACCAGCACCCGCACCGATTCTTGTGGCTGCGGATCGACGTGTAGCGGCAACAGCGCGTCGGTCAGCGCTCGCGGCACCACGTACAAGAGGCGCGTTCCTGCTTCGCCAAACCACGACGAGCGCCACGTGTTGACCATGGCCACCGCCTCCTTCTCGTACAGCCCTTCGGCGACGAGCGCCTGGGCCACTTCGTCGGCCAGGGCATCGATCGTCCCCACGATTGCCGCTTGGCACATCGGCAAACGGCTCCCTGCCGCAATCTGCTCATGTCTGGACCACCGCACTTCGCTTCCCTCCACATCAATCAGGAACAACTGACGGATCGGATCGTCACCGGTGTTCGCCAGTTCAAACTCTCCGTCTCCACTGGCAGAGAACTGTAAGGGCAAGTCGAAGTTTCCCACGCCGCGGTAGAACAGGAACTTCTCAAAGAAGTCGCCTGCCGGAGCGTGCGGCTGGTCGGCGGAAGACACGTGGGGCCGATGGACGTGGATCAGCGCCGCATCGGTCTGGCGCGCATGTCCATAGTGGAACTTGGGATCGGCGGGAGGGGTGAGACTGACCGCCAGCAGTGATTGCAGCAGTCGCCGTCGACCGGGATCCTCCACACGGGCTTCCAGCCGATCGGTGGGGATCAGATGGATCCGCCCCCAGTCCAATGAAGACTGTTTGAGCGTCCGCGGCTCGAACAACGAGTAGGCGGGTTGCATGCGGGCGACCGGCGGGTAGAACTCGGTGAGCAACCCGTCGGGAAACTCGACGCGAACGCTGACATCACGCTCGCGATCTGTATAGAAGTACGTGATGGGGGTCTCCATTCGCATCCGGACGCGGAGGGTTGACTTGGTGAACGGGAAGTCGACCCCCGATTGCAAAAATCGATCGAGGACAAATGGGGGCAGGTCTTCGTCGACCAGCGGTCGGAACTCCAGCCGCACGCCGTCGGAGCCTGAGAAACTGGTGAAGGTTCCCCATTCGTGGACGATCAACCCCGCGCCCGAGGAATCATCCGCGCCGCCTGGCGCCGCTTCGGTCGCGGTGTCCAGTTTCGCAGCCGGCTCTGAGGCATGATCGCCCGCCGCGCTGGAACAACCGGCGATCCCCAGTCCGATTCCGAACACCAATGCCAAATCAAATCGTCGCATCGCCTCATCTCCCTGAGTGACCGAAATCGTTCGGGAACCTCGACCGGTCGCGCGACCGTCTGTCCCTGAAGGAAGTAGAATCAGGGAGCGGGAACAATCGGCCTTCTGTCGGCAATTTCAGAATTTTTCCAGAATTCTCTCACTGGTGGCTAATGGCAGGCGTATTTCGATCTACTTCCCTACAGCAGACTCGGAGTCGCGCGTGTACGCCCCAGAGGACGAGATTCAGTCCGATGCGCAGTTGGTGCAGTTGGCCGGGAACGGACAACCCGATGCCTACGGCGAACTGGCGCGCCGCTGGTCGCAGCGCGTGATGGCGGTGTGCCACGCGCGCGTCGGATGTCAGGCGGCGGCTGATTTGACCCAAGAGACTTTGCTTCGCGGGTTTCGCGACCTGGGATCGCTGCAGTCTCCAGAGAAATTCGGGGCCTGGCTGCGCGGCATTGCGCACCGCGTGTGCCTGGACTGGCTCAAGTCCAAGCAGCGAACGCAGGTTCCCTTTTCCGGGCTGCCCAGCGGCGACGCGCCGGACGACCGTCTGGCACGCGACAGTGAGGCCGGCGCAGTGCTGGAACAGGCCGACGAATTGCGACTTTTGATTTCCGAAATCGAGCGACTTCCCGTCGACCACCGCGAAGCATTGCTATTGTTCTACTATGGCGAATTGAGTTACCGCGAGATGGCGGAAGTCCTGGAGGTTTCGATTCCGACCGTCAATGCGCGCCTCAGTCAGGCCCGTCAATTGCTCAGGAACCGGCTTGGCGATTCGCAAAGGACCAGCCATGAATTGTAATCAGGCCCATGACCTGCTGAGCCCCTGGATCGACGACCAACTCGCTCCGGCCGAGCGCCGCGACCTGGAACGGCACCTGCTCAAGTGTGCCGGTTGCCAGACGCTTGCGGAGGAGGCCCGCGCACTACATGAACAGCTCGTGCGCGCCCTTGCCGGACCGCGTTCTGCCGCCAATCGCGCCGCGCAAATTGTCTCCCTGTCGCTCCCCCGTCAGGCGCTGACCAACGCCGTGTCGTTCCCGGCTCGGCCGCGGTGGATGATTCTGGCATTGGGGATGGCCCTGGGCTTCCTGTTGGCCATGCTCATCTTTCCACCGTGGAAGTCGTACACCGACACGGTCGATTTACCCCCCGTCCCGCACGGCGGTCCGGCCAGCGCGTCGCTGGAGCCGGCAACGCCGACGCCGGCCGCCCGGCTGGTGGCGGCCACAGGCGGAGAGATTGCGTTCGCTGCGCACGCTGGTGGCGACTGGCAGCCTGTCCCACAGGCGGATCTGTTCCGGTGTCCGTCCGATGGAAGTGTCCGGACCGGCGAGCACGCGCGCTGCGAATTGATGACGGAAGAGGGGTGTGTCGTCCGGATGAACGCCGACACCGAAATCGTCTTCCGCTCCGCCGCGAAGATCGAACTGAAGCGCGGCGAAATCTGGTGTCGATCGCTCCCCGAGAAGCCAGTGGAAGTCCACCCCGTGCTGGCGGATGCCGACAGCGCTCCCCCACCCCCCGCGGCTGTGCCGAGTTTCTTATGTGTCAGCTCGGACGCGACGTGCCACTTGCGCGTGGCCGAATCCGGAGACTCGGTCCGAATCACGGCGGGAGCCGGGCCGATCGCGGTCGAGTCGCGCCGCGAACGCTGGCAGTTGCAGCCACATGAAACTGCGACGATGACGCACGCAGGGATCGACCGGCAGCAGTCGCCCGACCGGCTCCTGGCTGCCAGTTGGATGCACCCCTTGTTGATTCGCAGGGGATATGCCGACTCGGAGTTGACCGAACGGGTGGAAGAGCTGCTGGCGGCGGTCGGGGAGTCCAAGCTCAGGGGACTGTACGAATCAGAGATTCGCAGCCTGGGAGAGTTTGGCGTTCTGCCACTCCTGCGATACCTGGAATCGCCTCGTGCGGACGAATCGGAAGCACAGCGCCTGACGGCGATGCGCATCGTCGCCGACCTGGCCCCCACCTGGACGATCGGCGACCTGATCGGACTGCTGGAGCATCCGGATGGAAACGTGCGCGCGCTGGCCGCGGCGGCGCTTGCCCGGCTCACTCAAGAAACGCAAGGCGCATCGGACGCCACCTGGCGCGGCGAACGAACCGAATGGGAACCGGCTCACGCCGCCTGGCAGGAATGGTGGGTCCGCAATCGGCGCCGATTCCCAACGCTCGATGACGCGACGACGACTCCCGCCACGTGAAATCGGTGGAAGCTACATGTCAGGAAAATCGAGGCGACGCGCCCCGACATCAATTCAGTGTGATGACTGCGACGTTGCTCTTCAATTGACGCTTGAGTATTTGAATCGCTTCCGGACGCATTCTGAAATACGCCGCAAATCCGTCCTGCGCATCGGGATCAAGGCTGTCGTATTGGACGGTAACGCGAATCGATAAACTTTCTTGCGGAACGACATACTTTTCAATGGCCTCGCTGGCGACTGGCACGACGACAGTCCCGCCATCTGGACCTGCGATCGCGGCTCGCGCATGTCGAAAAGTGCGAATCGACGTCGAGAACCGAAATTCCCTGCTATACGACTCGCCCGGAGCAATCGATACAAATCGACCACGGTCCGTTTGCTCAAGCTCTTGATCAATGTCTCTGACTTTTTCCGGCAAAAGAGATCGCCCGGTTTCGTCAACCACTTCCCAAGTCAAAAATACTGCAAATTCTCCATCCCAAACAATTGACTCCTGACTGCGATTCGCAATTCGCAGAGTGCATGCCAGGTCACCGTCGACGGCCCTTGCCTTAACGATAGAAAGGCGGACTTCGAAATCATCTTCATTATCATCGACCAGTGGTTGGTCAGTAACGACCTCAGCCTGATCTCCGACTGCAGGGACATCGACGTCGCTCACTCCCGACCCCAGGATCGGACGTGGTGGTTCTTTCGAACCGCAGCCAAGCGACAACAAAGTCACTAACAACATCGTGATTGACGATGCCCGCCTTGACAAGTACGTCCGGTGCATAAGGAATTCCTGGATTCGAATACAACTGCTGTAGAGATGGGGCAGGACTCATTTCCTTTTTTGGGGAGCCACCCGGATTAACAATCACTCGCGGCGGCGCTTCATCAAAGCAGGCGTCCTGCCCGATTCCGTCGGATTGCCGCAATTCCGGAACAGCAGCGTCCCGTCTTGGCTTCCACCAGCACAGGGCTGGCGTGGAACTGGCGTTTCACAATGATTCACGATTTCGGTTTCCCCGCGGGACCATTCTCGGATCAATTCACCTCACTGTCGCGTCTGACTTTTGCGCAGGCCAGTTCGTGTCCAAATCAATCGTGCCAACGCTTGCGAGTGTGTTGGCTCACTGGGGATAACGGGCCGCGCGTGCGGCGCACAAGCTTGCTCCGAGTTTAAAATGATCCGACTACATTGTTACGGCATCACCATGATGCAGGAGGGGCTGGTGATGGCGACTGGCTCGCCAATGGGGGAGAGCTTGCCCGATTGCGGGTCGATGCGGAATGTGGCTACGTTGTTGCCGGGCATGTTGGCACACAGCAGCCAGGCGCCATCGGGGGAGAGGGCCAGGTTCTGTGGTCCTTTACCCAGGCTCGGTGTGATTTCGATCAGCGTCAGACGGCCGTCCTCCGCAATCCGGTAGCACGCGACGCTGTCATGTCCCCGATTCGTGCCAAACAGATACTTTCCATTGGGAGTGATCTTGAGGTCGGCGCAGTAACTCTTTCCAGCCATGTCGCCGGGGACGGTGGAGATCGTCTGCTGTTCGATCAGCAGGCCGGCCTGAGCTTCGTAGTCAAACATCGTGACGGAGTTGGCCAGCTCGTTGATCACGTAGACATGCTTGCCCTGTGGATCAACCGTCAGGTGCCGCGGACCGGCGCCGGGAGGGGTGTGGACGAAGGGCTGCTTGTGCGGCGTGAGGGTGGCGCGGCTGGCATCCAGGCGATAGACCAGCACCTGATCGAGGCCCAAATCGGCGGAGAGGGCAAAGCGGCCGTCGGGGGTGACCACGATGCAGTGGGCATGCGGCTCCTTCTGGCGGGCGGGATCGACGCTGCTGCCGACGTGCTGGATGAACGACGCCGCCTCACCCAGCGAACCGTCTCCCTGCACCGGCAGCGAAGCCACGCTCCCCGAGGAGTAGTTGGCGACCAGGACGCTTTTCCCCGCAGCGTCCAGATCCAAATAACAAGCGGCGGTTCCGCGAGCGGATTGGCGATTCAAGAACTTGAGACGCCCTGTGCGTCCCTCCAGGGCGAACGAGGCGATCTCCTCGGGGTTCTTTCCGCCGAACTCCTTGGCGTGGATCGAGTACAAGAACCGCTTGTCGCGCGACAGGGCGAGAAAGAAGGGATGCTCCACCCCCGTCGTGCGCACCAGCGGTTTCAGTTCGCCCGACTTCAGATCCCAACCAAACGCGTGAATCGCCCCCTCGTTCCCGGCAGCGAACGCGGAAATGAACACCACCGGCTGATCGGCGGCAATGGTCTTCGCAGGTGCGCTCGTCATCAGAATTCCAAGCAGACAGGCCAGCAGGATCGCGTGACACGAAAACTTCATGGAACAACTCCGTCAGATGCGGATGGGGGAGAACCTGTCTGAAGATATCGGCGAAAGACGAGCGCTGCAACCGCCCTGGAGTGCGCCCTGGAGTGCGGGAAATCTTTCCCGCTTTTCGTTGGGCCGGATGCGACGTGTCGAATAGACATGCCCTTCGACTTCGGCAATTGCATCACTGTCCCGTCATGCTCACGACTGCCCTTCATATCGTCACGGCGAACAACCGACTCGCCGACGCAAGCTGCGTCGGCTACGGGGCGGATCACTCCTTTTGACCAAACCCCATCCGCAGATAGACCGCCAGACGGGAGGCTTCTGAACCGGCGAGCATGGAAGCGGGGTACGTGCGGCGCGACCGGATGTCGTCGTAGATCATCCCTTCACGATGCAGGTTGAGTCCAAACCCGGCCAGGTACTGCAAACGCAGATTGCGATCATGGTTGATCTCGGCCGGTCGCAGCCACTCCTTCAGGTCGGCGGCGTGTCCGGCGTAGGTGGCCAACAGATCGAGCGCCGAATTCATCCCCACCCCGTGGAGCGACCGCACGACCGGCTGGTGATCGTCTTGCGCCAACCGCTGCTGCAGGGCGTCGATGTCGATTTGCAACGGTTCTGTCTGTCCCAGCACGAAGACATCGTAGCCATGACCGCCGACGTCGTTGCTCCAGATCGTGGATTGCGGGAAAACTTCGAACAGCGTCGCCAGTTCGCTTTGAACCGTCGGGAGATTGCTCTCGTACAACGGAATCCACTGCGTGACGATCCCTCCCTGGTTGAGCCGCTGGCGGCACAATTCCAGATATTCACGGGTGTACAGCGTCGCCGCTCCTTTGACCCAGGGGTGGATCGGATCGCTGGTGATGATGTCGAATTTCTCGGCAGTCGTGAGAATGAAATGCCGCGCGTCGTCGTAGACGACTTCCACGCGACGATCGGAGAGCACCTGGTGATTCTCCACCTCGAAGAACGGAACAATCGCCTGCGGGATCAATGGCTCCAGTTCGCAAATGACCACCCGTTCAACCTCAGGGTGTACGACGAACGAGCCGGCCGTGACGCCGGCTCCGCAGCCCACGACCAGGACTGTGCGCGGATGCGGATGCAACAGGGCCGGGATGTGTCCGAGCATCCGCTGCAGTCGCATGTCGTGATTCTCACTGGACGCCTCGATCTTGCCACTGACGTGAAAGTTGCGGACACCAGTGGCCATCCGCGTGACGGCTACTGAGGAATTGAGCCCTTCCCCCTGGTAGATGATCTCCTCCGCTGTTTCGATCCGTTCCTGCGACAGGTGGTATGGGAGGAATCGACCATAGGCGATCAGTTCGCCGTTGACCTCCGGAACGCGCATCGCCAGCCAGGCCATGAAAACCAGCGCCGCGGCCAGACTGGCCAGACCAGCCAGCCGGCGCCACGACCGACCGTTGGAGGGGGGCGTCGGCAACGCAACCCCCTCCGAGCCGCTGGGAGAGGTCGCAGTTTGCACGATCGGGCGCGTGATGAAGAGAGGGATCAGCACGAGCGCCCCCGCCACTGCCGACAACCCCATCAGCAGTTGCTGGCTGTGCTGCGTCCCGATCCAGGCGATGAAACTGAGACTGAACGCCAGCGCGCCAACGATCGCTCCCACCGTATTGGCCGCGTAAACGCGCCCCACGAGTCGTCCGGCGTCCTCCCCCGACGAAGCCGCCGCCAGAGCCAGCGGAAAACTTGCTCCCCACAGGGAGGCGGCCGGCCACACCCCCCACGCGCACCGCAGCAAATCGAGTTGAAAACTGAGCCAGGGATTGCTCGACAGGGCGGGATTGATCGGCCAATAAGGGAGCGACCGGGCAAGCTGCCAGGCGGTCCAGGCGATCGCGGCCCCCAGCAGCAGTTGGCACAACCCCAGCCCGATTCGCGGGTTTTGCAGACGCCGCGCACAGGCCGCTCCGGCGCTGCTGCCGATCCCCAGCCCGACCAGGAACACCGCCAGAATGATCGAAAACGTATAGACCGTCCCCCCCAGCATCAACGACAACAGTCGCGTCCAAACCACCTCCGCACCCAGGGCGCAACACCCGGACAAACCGATTGACAGGTACACCGTCCCGCTCCACGGCGTGGAGGCGGCCAGCGTCGCCTGCCCCTTCACCTCGGGGGGCTGATAGGCTGTCCGCCACGACAGGACCAGCGCCAACAGCGCGACGGCCGCGTTGATTGTCGCGGAAGTCCACGCGGCCGTCTGCAAGTCGTACACGCGCAGCAGATAGAACCCGGCCAGGAGGCATCCCAACACGGCCCCGGCGAGATTTCCACCGTACAAGAATCCCAGCCACGACATGCCAGAGGGACTCGCTTCAACCCACCGCGCGACCGCCGGCAAGGTGGCCCCCATCAACGCGGTCGGCACCGCCAGACCGAGTGCCGCCACCACCCCGCGCCACAGCGTACCAGCCAATCCGGAGCCAACGTGCGCGGTGTACAACGCCGTCAGGTTGGGCATCACGTAAAGGACCGCCAATCCGCACAAGCCGATTCCCAATTCCAGCACCGCATACACCCGCAAGGGATGGCGGCGACGCGACACGCACGAGGCAAGCGCCAGACTTCCCAGACACATCCCCCCCATGAACGTCCCGAGCAATACTGCGATCGATACGGCGGACGAGCCGATCGCCAGTTCCAGCATTTGGAACCAGACGATCTCGTAGATCAGCGCCGCACAGCCGCTTCCCACAAACAGGATCAGAAGCCAGGGGACTCCGGGGGGAGCCCCCTCCTGTCGTTCAGCGCGGGAGGAGGGGGAAGAAGTCATCCAGGGGCCTGCTGTTCCAGGGAAGGGACTTCGCGCCCGGCGGTTAATGCGGCGCGCCCGGCACAAGCCGGCTCAGTCGAGATCACGCCTGACGCATTCTGGCGAGAAGGTTCGCCGTGATGCGCTGCACGCGCGGATCGGGGCCG
This sequence comes from Planctomycetales bacterium, assembly GCA_046152955.1. Classification (GTDB taxonomy): domain Bacteria; phylum Planctomycetota; class Planctomycetia; order Planctomycetales; family Planctomycetaceae; genus SIAF01. The sequence continues at coordinate 51,723 of JBJXGA010000304.1, forward strand.
CGCGGGGTGGCGCCATGTGCCGAGGGAGTTTTGTATCCCGGTGGTGCGCTCAAGCCGTCGGCCCACCAGATCGTCGAGGCATTGAAGACCACGTTGTCGCGCGGACCGGGATAAAGGGTGGCAGTGTACTCGCGCTCCAAAGCCCCTTTTCCGACCGGTCCCCGCGCGACGACTTCCAATCCCCGTTTGTCCGCCGGCGCCCCCATCCACTCAAAACCGACCAGGCCAGGAATCCCGTCGCCCGCTTTCATACCGGTTCCCGCAAACAGCCAATGCTTCTCCGCGGCGCAAATCCAATCGGCGCCGCCGCTGTAGGGATAGACGTTGCGGGCGCCGATCAGGTCCGCCTCGGTGGGTCCGAACTGCCGGAACTTCGCCAGTTCGGGATAGGTCTTGACCGCTTCCGGCTCCAGCGGGCCAAATTGCCCCAGCCGTGCAATGACTCGATGCGGGGGCCCCTGGGTGCTGGGCCAAAACGGGATCAACCCCCAGCAGGTGTCGCTGCTCAAAAAGCCGACGCTCACTCCCTGCGCAATGGCTTTCTGGACATGGTCGTACATTTCCTGCGACCAATACTCATCATGGCCAACCGACAGGAACCCGCGGGCGCGCAGCAACCCGGCGCCATCGGCGTGCGTGTCGACGGTGCTGATGTAGGAAACGTCGTACCCCTCTTTCTCCATCCAGTAGGCCAGGGGAAACTCCCACAGCATGAAGCTGCCGGAACCGGTGAACAGCGGATTGTCGATCACCTGGCAATACTTGCCGTACGGGCGGTCCCAACTCACCCGAACCTCCGGCCCGATGTACCACTCTTTTTTGCCATCGTCGTACAGTGCCCACTGGTTGGGCCAGCGGTTGTACGCCAGCCAGGTGGAATCGGCGCATTGGAACAGAAAATCGCACGCCCGGTCGTCGCGAACGATGAAGATCACGTAGCTCTGCCATCCCCCGCGCTGGGCGGTCAGTTTGCCGACGTACACTCCACTGGGCCATTCGTCGGGAATGACAAACTCCAGCGCCGGTTCCCAGCGGCATTCCCGTAGGCGTTCCTCCCCCACGTCCGGGTCTGGCTGGGTCGTTCCGGGCAGTGGTCCGAAGGAACGCATCAGGCGTCCTCCCGTCCCTCCATAATAACCCAGACGATACACGTCGATCTGGAACGCCGACGCGGGATTGGTGCTGACCATCACCTGCAGCGTTTCGCCAGCGCGGAGGCTGGTACGGGAACAATACCCCTCGATCACCGAACTGCGATACCGCGTGGCCGGATCGATCTGCACCTTGTCCAGTCGCCACGCGGTGTTGCCGGGCCGGGCGTTTTCCTCGCGGATCAGATCGGGCTGCGCCACGCGCGCTGCGGACGGGAGGGCGAGCGCCGGGCACAGCGACGTCAGGCCGGCTGCCGCCGCTCCGATCAGCACCTGCCGTCGATCCAGTCCGATCTGCGAAGGCCGCTCCGAGTAAGGCTGCATGACGAGACTCCCTGCACCAGAAAACTTTGTCCGACGTCAAATTCCACAGCTGACTCTCATTGCCAGCCGACGAGCCGTAACATACTCTCAGGCCCCCGGAACGGAGTCAATAGGCCCGATTCGGCGCATGTTCCACTCCTCAAGCGATTGTTATCGATGCCGCTCATACCGTCTGGAGCCGATCCCTCTCACCCTGCCACCGGTTATTCGATGGCCCCCTCCAGCGAACGGACCCCTCCGGGAGGCGCCTCGGGAGAGAGTCGCAGTCCGGGGCGCGGCGGGCCTCCCAAGGGGGGGCGTCGCGGAACGAACGGGTCGGAGCCGTCGCGCCCCTTGCCTCCCGGACAGACGCTGATCCTGTTGGGGGTGGTTCTGATGATCGGCCTGTTTTGGGCGATCGCGTTTTCGCGAGGCCCCGGCGATCGGGTTCCCTACAGCCTGTTCCGCAGCGAACTGACGGCCAAACCGGAGAGCAACGTCGCCAGCGTGTCGTTTACGGAGGACAAACTGACCGGAGAGTGGAAGGAGCCTCCGGACAATCCCGAGAACCCCGAGAAGAAGCTCTCCAAAAAATTCCATACGATTCGCCCGCCGCTGGAAGACCGGGAGCTGATTGGGTTGCTGCAAGAAAACAAGGTCTCCTACACCTCGGACCCCTCCACCTGGGGACAGGGCGCCAATTTTCTGATCACCACGCTGGGACTGGTGATGATGATGGCGCTCATTTGGTTCATGCTCCGCCGCAATGCGGACCCGATGGGGACCGGCGGGATGGTGAGCAATTTCATCAAGAGTCCCGCCAAACGGTTCGCCCCCGCGGACCAGCTCAATACATTTGAGGACGTGGCCGGCATGGAGCAGGCGAAGAAGGAACTCCAGGAGGTGGTGGAGTTTCTCAAGACGCCGGCGAAGTTTCAGCGGCTGGGCGCGCAGATTCCCAAAGGGGTGTTGCTGATGGGGCCTCCTGGAACCGGCAAGACGCTGCTGGCGCGGGCCACCGCCGGCGAGGCGGGGGTGCCGTTCTATTCGATCAATGGTTCCGAGTTCATTCAGATGTTCGTCGGCGTCGGCGCCAGTCGCGTCCGGGATATGTTCCGCACGGCCAAAGACAACTCCCCCTGCATCCTGTTTATTGACGAAATCGATGCCGTGGGTCGCGTCCGGGGAGCTGGAGTGGGAGGCGGGCACGACGAACGGGAACAGACGCTCAATCAGATCTTAAGTGAAATGGACGGCTTCACGCAGACGGAATCGGTCATCGTTCTGGCCGCCACGAACCGGCCCGACGTGCTCGATCCGGCGCTGTTGCGGCCGGGCCGGTTCGACCGACACGTGACGATCGACCGTCCCACGCGCGAGGGCCGAGTGGGAATTCTCAAGGTGCATACCCGCAAAGTCCCGCTCTCCGCCGACGTCAACCTCGACGACATTGCCGGCGGCACGATCGGCTTCTCCGGCGCCGACCTCAAGAACCTGGTGAACGAAGCGGCGCTGTATGCCGCCCGCGAATCCAAAAACCAGGTCGCCAGCGTTGATTTCGAACTGGCCAAAGACAAGGTTCTGATGGGTCCCCAGCGCGAGGAAGTTCTCAACCAGCACGAACGGGCCATGACCGCCCACCACGAAGCGGGGCACGCCCTCATCGCCTGGCTCCTTCCCGACCTGGATCCTGTTCACAAGGTCACGATCGTCCCTCACGGCCGCGCGCTGGGTTTGACCCAGTTGCTTCCGGATGAAGAACGCTATCACATGGGCGAGCGGCGGCTGCATTCGCAGCTCGTCCTGATGATGGGGGGCCGCGCCGCGGAGAAAATGGTCTTCGACGAATTCTCCGCCGGCGCCGAAAACGACATCAAACGGGCCACCGACCTGGCGCGGCGGATGGTCGCGCACTGGGGGATGAGTGGCATCGTCGGCCCTGTGGCGTTTCACCAGACCGAGGAACACCCGTTCCTGGGAAAGGAGATGCACGAAGCGCGGCAGTTCAGCGAAGAGACGGCGCACGTCATCGACCAGGAGGTGCAGCGGTTTCTCAACGAAGCTTCGGCGCGCGCCACGCAGATGCTCACCACGCATCGCCCCGAACTTGACAAGCTCTCCGAGGAGTTGCTGAAGCGCGAAGTGTTGACGCGGGACGAAATGACCGAAATCCTGGGACCAAGACAGCCCGCCAAGGCGTAGCCGGCCCGGTAAAAGACCCCGCCGTCGCATCGGGTTCCAGCCGGTGAGTTGTAGTCCCCTTCTGACCGGCTGGAAGCCTAAGCCCGGTGCCAGTTCGCGGGGCGCTTTTCCAAAAACGCCTGCACTCCCTCGCGCGCTTCGGCGGTCTCGCGGGCCTGCGCGGAAACACGCATCGCCTGGTCGAGTTGACTCACAACGTCGTCCGTGGAACAGGCGCGCAATTGCGCTTTGGTGACTGCCAGAGCGCCGGGGGCGCCGGTCAGAATTGCCCGTTCGCACTCGCGCTCGCGAGCGGCCAACGCCGCGCCGGTCTCGACAATGTGGCACAAGCCCATCTCACGCCCCCGGTTCGCATCCACACCTTGTCCCGAAAGCAGGAGAAACGAGGCGGCGCTCGTCCCCACGCGGTAAACCAACAGCGGCGAGACAATCGCCGCGGTGATCCCCCGTTTGGGTTCAGGGAGTGCAAACGTCGCCGTCTCGTCGGCCAACACCAAATCACACGCCAGCACCAGCCCCAGCCCGCCGGCAACCGCTGGTCCGGGGACAACCGCCAGCGTCGGCATCCGCAGGCGAAACAGCGCCGCCACGACGTCGCGATACAGTTCCGAGTCCGCCTGCCAGACAGCCGCGGCATCCGTCTGCCGCGCCGTCTCCTCCATTTGCCCCAGGTCCATCCCGGCACAAAACGCCGAGCCTTCGGCTCCCAACACCAGAAGCCGCACGTCCGTCCGCGCCTCGACTCGCCCGAGCGCATCGCGCAGCTCACGCAGCAACTCGCGCGTCAGCGCATTCCGCTTCTGAGGCCGATTGAGCGAGAGCCGCACAACCCCCGAGTGCTCGGCGATGATGATGGAGGCGTAGGGCATGGGAGGGAGTTGGGAGTTGGGTGGCGGGGTGGCGGGGTGGCGGGGTGGCGGGGTGGCGGGAAAACTCAGGGTTTGGTTTGGTTCCGACTGGGATCTCAGATCATAGGTTGGGGATGAAAAATGAGACATGCAAAATGAAAATTTCAAAATCTCGCTCTCCGGGCCTCACTCCTTTTCCCTCCAGTCTTCTCCGACCATTTCTTTCCAATTCAGCGGCGCCGCGAACGACATTTCCAGGACGGCTTGAGCGAGTATCTTTCCCTGGCTGTCAATCCGGAGGGAGCGGCTGGCGCCGCCGGCCAGGATGTCACGCAGGACAAAATTGTAGGCGCGGATGCCGGGGAGTGGATACCGTTCGACCTGGCGCGGACGGAGAGGGAGAAGGTACTCTGCCATTCGCGTTTCGGTGAGGAACCGCCCCAGGAATTCGAAACCCGCCTCGGTGTAGGCAATCACTCCCACGTTGGCGTGATTTCCCTTGTCTCCCGACCGGGCATGGGCGATGTCGCGAAGCAGCAAGGTGTCTGGCATGGAGACGCTCATTGGTTATTGTCCAGCGGCGAGCCATTCGGCGGCGGTGCGGGTGTCAACGGTTGGCGTCACGAGTTGTCGGGAGACCGTTGTGGGCCAGTAGGCAAACACCGGGTACGGCTTGACGCGCGGGCCGGTGTAGCCGGTCACTCCGGGAGGGCCCGCCCCTGCCAGCGGCGAGAACTCACGCACAAACCGCTCCAGCGCGCCCCGCGACGGATCGTGTGCCGCGACGCGCAGCACGACTTCCATCGCTTCCGATGGGCGCGGCCAAATTCCCGGAAGGCTGTCCCCCGTTCCCAGGCACTCGATGTGCGTTCGCTCCAGCCGAATCCCCGCGGCTTCCAGGCGATCCAGGATCAGTCGTCCCGCAGCGCGCGCTTTCTCCTCGGCCCCGGCCCCGCAGACGACCAGCGTTCCTGAGGCCATGAATCCATCCCGGTAGGCCATCGACACCTTCAGCCGCGCGGGGGCCGGGCCGCCCCCCGCGCGGCGGACCGCCACGCGATTGTCCGCCAGTGGCTCCAGTGCGACCTGAGAAAAATCGGCGTCGACATCGGGAGTCAGGTAGTGCGCCGGATCGCCGATTTCATACACCAGTTGTTCCGCGACGGTATCGACCGTGACGGCCCCCCCGGTTCCGGCCGGTTTGGTGATCACGACCGAGCCATCTTCCGAAATCTCCGCGATCGGATAACCCACATCCACCAGCGAGTACGCGCCGTTCCAAGCCGAGAACATTCCCCCGGTGACCTGCGCTCCACATTCGATCAAGTGTCCGGCGACGGTCGCCCCCCCCAGGCGAGTCCAATCATCACTCTTCCAACCGAATTCATGCCACGCCGGCCCCACCGTAAGCGATGCGTCCGCCACCCGCCCGGTGATGACGACCCGCGCTCCCTGCCGCAGCGCCGCCACGATTCCCTCGGCCCCCAGGTAGGCATTGGCGCTCGCCAATTGCGGACGAGCGTCCGCAAAGGACCGGCCGGAGTCGAAATGAGAAAAGCTCTCTCCCGCCGCCAGCAATTCGTCGATTCGGGGAAAAAGGTCGTCCCCCGCCACCGCCGCCACGCGGATCGCTCCTCCCTGAACGTCCGCCAGACGCTGCGCCACCTGCCGCGCGCAAGCGGCCGGATTCATCCCCCCGGCGTTGGTCACGATCTTGAGCGATGGCTGACGGAGCAGGTGGGGGGCCAGCCCCTGCATCACCGTGGGAAAATCGGCGACATAACCGGCGGCGGGGTCTTTGGCCCGCTGGTGAGCCAGGATCGAAAGCGTCAACTCGGCCAGGTATTCGAGGGTCAAATAGTCGAGTTCGCCGCGCTCGACGAGTTCACGGGGGGCATCGAGGTTGTCCCCCCAATACCCCGCTCCATTGCCAATTCGAATCGTCCGCATTTTTGTCGCCCGGTATCCCGCGGGAGCCTTGCCGTGTATCCTGATGGCCGGGTTTGATTGTAACGGCTTGAGCGATCTGTGTCGGCGCATCGTGAGTGACCGGACCGCCGTCCTGCCCGTGAACAGACAAATCTCAACTCCAGCGGGATCAATTCCAGGGAGTGGCAAGAAGCGCGGCACGCGTCCCCGGCGAGTCCACCCCGTTTGTCAGTTTTTGCGTGAGGCCCCAATGCCGTACCGCCGCGAACAATCGACCGCGGCTCCTATCCGCTGGATCAAATGG
>JBJXGA010000330.1:0-8324 GCA_046152955.1 Planctomycetales bacterium
GCCAAGCCGGTGGAGTGGATATCGTGGGGATCACGCACCTGAACAAGTCGAGTTCGCAGCAGCCGCAATACCGGGCGATGGGCAGCCTGGCCTTCCAGGCGGTGGCCCGGACGGTCTTGGGGATCACCCGCGACCCGGAGGATCCGGAACGGCGGCTGCTGACATCGATCAAGAACAACCTGTCGGCGGAACCCCCCACGCTGGCGTTCCGCCCGGCCCAGGACCGGATCGAGTACGAGCCAGGAATTTTCGACGCCACCTGGAATTCGGCATTGAAGCTGCGAGACAAGCTCGTGAACAGCCCCGCCCTGGCGGTCGCGGTGGAGTACCTGCTGGATATCCTGGCGGACGGGGAGCGGCCATCAAAGGAGGTGGAGCGGCTGGCCGGCGAGCGGGGAATTGCGCCGATGACGCTGGAGCGCGCGAGGCAGAACCTGAAGATTGAGTTTGACCGTCGCAAGAAACCCAACGGAAAGGAGTTCTACGTCGTCTTCCTGCCCGAAGGGGCCCCCACGCTCGCCAGCCTGCGAGCCCTGCGGGGATACCAGCCAGCCAAGCCGGTGACGGAGCCGGTGACAGAGCAGGTGATGGAGCAGATGACGGACCACGTGACGGACCACATGGCGGACCACATGGCGGACCAGGCGAACGGTGTGGCGTTAGCCCACCGGTCAACCGACAGTCCAGCCCCCGAACAACAGCCGAACCACATGGCGGACCGCATGATGGAGCCGATGACGAACCCGGTGAGGGAGCACGTGAAGAACCACGTGACGGACCACACGACGGAGCAGACGACGGACCACGTGACAGACCAGGCGAACGGTGTGGCGTCAGCCCACCGGTCAACCGACAGTCCAGCCCCCGAACAACAGCCGAACCACGTGGCGGACCGCATGACGGAGCCGATGACGAACCAAGTGAGGGAGCACGTGACGGACCACACGACGGAGCAGACGACGGACCACTTGACAGACCAGGCGAACGGTGTGGCGTTAGCCCACCGGTCGAGTGGCAATCCAGCCGCCGATAAGCACCCCAAACCACCAACAACCCATGATGCGGATCATGTATCCAATCCAGGAGCCGAGCAATTGGACAACCAAACGCCTAACTCCCACACGTCAACAAAGGAGGACCAAGCACTACCGCGAAGCGGTTCCACACAATAGCCTGGGGTCGAGCAGCGCACCCCAGGTCAGCCGATCGCACAAGCCCTTACCGCGAAGCGGTTGCAGACCAGCACTCATGGTGGGCCGGAGGCCGGAGGCTTGAGTCCTGAGCCCTGACATCCGGACGTCTACCCCTCACCACTCACCCCTCACCACTCACCCCTCACCACTCACCACCCCCCACCCCTCAATTGCGTTCATCTGACTCCGCCGATACGCTGGTTTGCGTTCATCGACCGCTTCTTGGGCTCAATCTTTGCGCGCTCGTTTTTGGAGACTGCACCCATGCCTGATTTCATCTACTGCCTCAATTCCAGCACGATTCGGCCGGCGCCGATTCTGAAGAAGATCGAGATCGCCGGTCGGGCCGGTTATTCCGCGATCGAGTTGTGGCACGACGACATCGATGCCTTTCTGGCGCAGGGAGGGATGTTGGCCGATATTCGCAAAGCGCTGGCGGACCAGCGGCTGACCGTCCCCACGACGATCTATCTCAAAGGCTGGTTCGAGACGTCGGGGGAAGAACATCGCCGCGAACTGGACGAATGCAAGCGGCGGATGCAGCAGGCGGTGGAGGTGGGGGCGATTCACGTGATCGCCGGTCCGCCGGGAGGGATGGCGGACCACGACCTGGGGGCCAGGAATTATCGCGAGCTGTTGGAACTGGGGCTGTCGATGGGGGTCAAACCGGCGATGGAATTCCTGGGCTTCGTGGAAGACATCAACACGATCGAAGACGCGCTGGAGGTCATCACCAAGGCGGCGCATCCGCAGGGGACGATCGTCCTGGATCCGTTCCATATCTTCCGCGGCGGCGGCTCGGCTGAGTCGATCGCCAAATTGAAGAGCGAACAGATCGCTATCATGCACTTCAACGACTCCCCCGCCGATCCCCCGCGCGCCACGCAACACGACAAAGACCGGGTCTATCCCGGCGACGGCCACCTCGACCTCAAACGCGAGCTGAACCTGTTGCGGCAGGTGGGGTATCGCGGCTGGCTGTCGCTGGAACTGTTTCGCGAAGACCTGTGGAAACAGGATCCGCTGGAAGTGGCCCGCACCGGGCTGGAGAAGATGCGGGCCGTGGCGGAGAGGTGAGCGACACGGGCCTGGTTGGCGTGGATGCCGCCCGACGCGGATCGCCAGCTCCGGCAGGCCGGTCGCTGGAACCTCACGACCCCCGCCGGTACACTGGCCCGCACTGGCGGTCCGGCTTTTGATCGACAACCTGTTTTCTTGGGAGACGAAGCATGCAGCGCTCGTGGGTGCGGTTACTTTCGGCGGTTTTGTTGCTGGCCGCGGGAAGCGGAGACGCGTGGGCCAATGTCCGGCTCCCGGCGATCATCGGCAACAACATGGTCTTGCAGGCCGACAAGCCGCTGCCGATCTGGGGCTGGGCCGATCCCGGCGAGGAAGTGACGGTGACTCTGGGTGCCGCCAAGGAGACGGCCAAAGCGGACGACAAGGGAAAATGGCAGGTCAAGCTCCCCGCCCAGAAGTCCAGTGCCACACCGGTCGAGATGACGGTCGCCGGGAAAAACACGCTGCAGCTCAAGAACATTCTGGTGGGGGAAGTGTGGGGAGGCTCGGGCCAGTCCAACATGCAGTGGTCGGTGGCCGCGTCGGCCAATCCGCAGCAGGAAATTGCCGCGGCGAACTACCCGCAAATCCGGTTGTTCATCGTCCCCAATCGCCTGTCGAGCGCCCCGTTGGATGACGTGCAAGCGCAATGGGTCGTCTGCTCGCCACAGACGGTGGCCCCCAGTTCCGCGGTGTTGTACTTCTTTGGCCGCGAATTGCACAAAAAGTTGAATGTCCCGATGGGGCTGGTCACCTGCGCCTGGGGGGGATCGCGGATTCAGCCGTGGATCACTCCGGTGCAGTTGAAGTCGCATGCCGACCTGAAGAACGATCTGGACCTTTACAACAAGCAGCGGGTCGATCGGACGGCGGCGCGGACGGAATATCTGGGGTCGGTGAAGGCGTGGTTGGAGGGAGCGGAAAAGGCGGCGGCGAATGGCCAGGAATTCCCCGATCCTCCGCCGCTCCCGGGCGACCCGGCGGCCACGTTCACTTCCCCCTCCGCGATGTACAACGGCATGGTCCATGGAATTCAGCCGTTCGCCCTGCGTGGCTGGCTGTGGTATCAGGGAGAATCGAATCGGGGCGAAGGGATGTACTACACCGCCTGCACCAAGGGGCTGGTCGAGTCGTGGCGCAAATTGTGGGGGGATTTCCCCTTCCTGTATGTGCAGCTTGCTCCCTATCGCTACGGCAACAACGAAACGTGGTTGCCCGAATTGTGGGAGGCGCAGACCGCCGCGCTGTCGATTCCCAATACCGGCATGGCGGTGACGACCGACATCGCCACAGTCGGAGACATTCATCCCCCCAACAAACAGGACGTGGGCAAGCGCTTGTCGCTGTGGGCACTGGCCCAGACCTATGGCCAAAAAGACCTGGTCTATTCCAGCCCGCTGTATGATTCGATGGCCGTGGAAGGGAAGCAAATCCGGATCAAGTTCAAGCACACCGGCGGAGGTCTGGTGGCACGGGACGGCAAGGATCTGAGCTGGTTCGCCATCGCCGGTGAAGACAAACAATTCCATAAGGCCGAGGCGAAGATCGAAGGGGAGACGGTCCTCGTGAGTTGTGCCGCGGTCTCCAAGCCGGCTGCGGTGCGGTTCGGCTGGCACGAAATTGCCGAACCCAATCTGTCGAGCAAGGCCGGCTTGCCCGCCTCCCCGTTCCGGACTGACAAGTGGACTGACGCCAAGAATGCCCCGCAATAGCGCGGCGCGCGGTCAAGAGAACCTTATCACCGAATTGAACCAACCTGCTTATGGAGTAGCGCATCCATGCGACAGCATCCCATCCGATTTGCAATTCTTGTTCCGCTCGCCCTGGCGATCTATGCCCCCGTGGCGTGGGCCAACGTCAAACTCCCTTCGATCATCGGGAGCAACATGGTCTTGCAGCGGGACCGGCCGCTGCCGATCTGGGGCTGGGCCGATCCGGGTGAAGAAGTGACCGTCACTCTGGGAGACGCCAAAGCCTCAGCCAAGGCGGACGCCCAGGGAAACTGGCAAGTCAAACTGCCGGCCCGTAAGGCGAGCGCCACGCCGATCGAGATGACGATCGCCGGAAAAGACACCGTCAAACTGACCGGAATCGTGGTCGGCGAAGTGTGGCTTTGCTCCGGACAGTCCAACATGGAGTGGTCGGTGGCCCAATCGACCAACGCCCAGCAGGAGATTGCCGACAGCAACCATCCGCTGATCCGGCACATCAAAATCCCCCACACCCCCGCCGACAAGCCGCAATCCAACGTGGAATCCAAGGGCTGGGAAGTCTGTTCGCCGCAGACCTCGGCGGCGTTCACCGCGACCGGCTACTATTTCGCACGGCATCTGCGGCTGCAATTGGACGTGCCGATCGGATTGATCGGTTCGAACTGGGGCGGAACGCGGATCGAACCGTGGACTCCCCCGGAAGGCTTCCGGCAAGTCGCAGCGCTCAAGGGCATTGCCGACAATCTGGAGAAGTATCCCGAGAAGCTGGCTGACGGCAAAATCAACCACCAGTCGGCACTGGCGCTGTACAACGGGATGATCAAACCGCTGGTTCCGTTCGCGATGCGCGGCGCGCTGTGGTATCAGGGAGAATCGAACAACGGCGAAGGGATGCTCTATTTCGAAAAGATGAAAGCGCTGATTCAAGGGTGGCGGGCAGTCTGGAGCGATCCGGAGATGCCGTTCCTGTTCGTGCAATTGGCGCCATACAAGTATGGCGGGGACGACACTGCGCTGGCCGGCATCTGGGAGGCGCAGACCGCGACGCTGGCGCTCCCCCACACCGGCATGGCGGTCACCACTGACATTTCGACGATCGGCGACATTCATCCCCCCAACAAGCAGGATGTCGGCAAGCGGCTGGCGCTGTGGGCTCTGGCCCACACGTACGGCAAAAAGGATGTGGCACACTCCGGGCCGCTGTACGCCTCGATGGAAGTGGAAGGAGGCAAGGTGCGTCTGAAGTTCACGCATACGGCAGGAGCTCTGGTGGCGCGGGACGGCAAGGAGTTGACCTGGTTTTCGATCGCCGGAGAGGACAAACAGTTCCACAAGGCCGAAGCAAAGATCGATGGCGAATCGGTCGTCGTGAGCTGTCCGGCCGTGCCCAAGCCGGTGGCGGTCCGGTTTGGTTGGAACCAAATCGCGGAACCGAACCTGTCGAACAAAGCGGGGCTTCCCGCTTCTCCGTTCCGAACCGACAAGTGGACCGATGGGAAGAACGCGGCGCCCTGATGGATTGAGCCGGAGGCTGCGGAACACGCCGCAGCCTCCGTTTGCTTTCCTGGGATGCCGGTTGCGGTCGTTTTGCCGGCCGAGGGGTGAGTGACACACGGGCAGATTTGGAAATCTACCCCACGACGTGGGGCAGATTTTCAATCTGCCGCGTGCGATGTGTTCCCCTGCCGCGCGGCGGGCCAAATCAGGCACAGGATGGGAGTCGTGGCGATCGTTGTCACGAGCGCCATGATGACCATCATGGCGAACAGCGTCGGGGAGATGACCCCCAGGTCCAGTCCGATGTTGAGGACGATCAATTCCATCAGGCCGCGCGTGTTCATCAGAATTCCCAGGCTGGAGGCATCGCGCCAGCCCAGGCCGGTGAACCGAGCGGCGGCCACGGTTCCGCCGAACTTGCCGACTGTTGCCACCAGGATGATCGCTCCACACCACAGCCAGTTTTCCCAACCGGAGACCAGGCCAATCTGCGTCCGCATTCCGGCGAAAGCAAAGAACGCCGGCAGGAGCAGGACCGCGACAAAGTCTTCCAGTTTGCGGGTCAGGTCGCGGGCCAGGCCGCTGTCGTGTGGAATGACCGCTCCAAACACAAAGGCGCCGAACAGGGCATGCACGCCGATCAATTCGGTGGCGATGGCCGACAGGAGCAGCCCCAGCAGCACTACCGCCAGCGCCGCGCGGTCGGGTTGGCCGTGGATGATCCGGGGCGCCAATCGTAAGAGCGCGGGCCGCACGACGAGGAACATGATCATCAGGTAACCCAGTGCCAGACCGACGACCTGCACCGCGCCCCCCATCTCAGACTGCGCCACGCCAACCACAAACGCCAAGAGGCACCAGGCGGTGGCATCATCGATCGCAGCGGAGGCAAGCGCTACCGTCCCCAGGTGCGTTCGGTTCAACCCGTGGTCCGTCAGGATCCGCGCCAGGACCGGGAAGGCGGTCACCGACATCGCCACTCCCAGGAACAGCGCGAAGACGGAAAACGGCACCCCGCTGGAGTAGCGAGGGTAAAGCGCCAGCGCCAAAGCCCCCCCCAGGAGAAACGGCGCGACGATGCTGGCATGCGAAATGGCCGCAGTGGAGGCGCCGTGTCGGCGGAGTTCATCGATGTCCAGCTCCAGCCCCACCAGAAACATGTACAGAATCACTCCCACTTGCGCCAGCACTCCCAAATGGGGCGCGACCGATGGTGGAAGTAACCAGGTGGAGAGTTCCGGAGAGATCCGTCCCAGGAGCGAAGGGCCCAGAACGATCCCTGCCAGCACTTCGCCGATGACAGGCGGCTGCCCCAGGTATCGAAACAGTCCTCCGACAATCCGTCCGGTGACGATCACCGCCGCCAACGCCACCAGCACGTGCCTCAGAACGTCGCTCCGAGATGATCCCGAAGGTTCACGGGATTCGCTCTGGAAGGGTTCCGTCAGCGGGTTCAGCCCGTTGCCGTAGACCGTGATCATCCCATAGATCAAGGCCGCGGCGAGGGTCATCGCGGCATAGGCGATCAGGGTCCGTCGCCGGCCGGCGGGGAGTCGTCGATCGTCAGCGGGGGTAAGCGGCATGTCGTCAGGCAGGTGCGGAAGCTGCTTCGGCTTTCATCGCGTCGATCAAGGGGAAGACCGCGTCCACGCTGTCTTTGAACAGGTCGCCGATCAACAGGTCAGTGAGCGTTCCCTTGTGTTCGGGATGCTGTTTGACGAAGCGGCCGAAATTGAAGCCGTCGTAATACTCGCACACCAGCCGCCGCATGCGGTCCATTCCCTGGACGAAGCCCGGCTCCCATCGGCCAAGCTGGTCGCCCGACGTGTCTCCCCGCGCCAGTCCTTCGACCACGGAGTCGGCGGCGAGCTGCCCTGACTTGAGTGCCAAAAGCACTCCCGAAGAGTATAATGGATCCAGGAAACCAAACGCATCCCCCACCAGCACCCAGCCATCTCCCGCCGCCCGCCGGGAGCGATAGCTGTATTCCTTGGCGGCGAAGAACTCCGTCACGCGCCGCGCGTTGGCGATCCGGGGGATCACTCCCGGGCAGTCCGCCACCTCTTCCTGGTAGATGGTTTCGTGGTCTTTGTCCGCGCGGTTTTTGAACAGGTATTGATAGTCCGATACCACCCCCACGCTGAGGATGTCGTCATGCAGCGGGATGTACCAGAACCAGCCTTTGCGGCTTTTGGTCTGGAGCACGATCGTGGCTCCTTCGTCCCGTCCCGTGTCGCGATAGGCCCCCTGCCAGTAGGTCCACAGCGCGGCCTTCTTCAGCACGGGATCCCATTCACGCAGCCCCAGTCGGCTCATGATCATGGAACTTTGGCCGCTGGCGTCGACGATCACGTCGGCCGCAACTGTCCGCTCCCCCCCTCCCGGTTCCTGGATCCGCACTCCGACGGCGCGCTCCCCATCAAACAACACCTCCAGCACCCGCACCCCTTCCTGTACCTCCACTCCCTGTTCCCTCGCGTTTTCCAGCATGAGCTGGTCGAACTCGCTGCGGCGGACTTGCCAGGTCTGCGAACACTCGTGCGGCTTGTGGTCCACGAAGTAGAACGGTTCGGAGAGCCGTCCCGAAGAACTCACAAACTGGACGCTGTACTTTTTAACGTATTGGCTCCCTTTCATCTTGGGGAGCATCTTCAACCGGTCCAGCACCCAGTACGTTTCGGGAATCAACGACTCACCGATGTGAAAGCGGGGGAATCGCTCCCGTTCGAAGAGCTGGACGCGGTATCCCTGTTGGGCGATGAGCGTGGCGGCGGTCGAACCGGCCGGTCCTCCTCCAATCACCACCACCTGCGGCGCGGTCGTATTGTGCTTGTGCAATGGAAATCCCCTGAGACAATGGCGC